>NZ_JBFTIS010000011.1:0-211553 GCF_056395005.1 Stenotrophomonas sp. 10N36
GGGTGGGTTGGCGGGACCCTGAGCCGCATGGATGCGGCGACGGAGCTTACATGGATGTACTTGCAGCGTGTCCCGCCAACCCACCCCCACCAGCCAATCCAGCACAGGTGCACACCTGACGCCGTTGCCTTGCTGTGTGCCTTTGATCGAGTACGACGAAGAACCTTTTTTGTGGATGACGATGCCACTGCACCGGCTGCTTTCGCCGCGGTGCGAGGGCGAGAGGATGTTGCATGCCGCAGTTTTTCATTGAGCGCCCGGTGTTTGCGTGGGTGCTGGCTATTTTCGTGGTGCTGGCCGGTGCGCTGGCCATTCCGCGCCTGGCGATCGAGCGCTATCCCAGCGTGGCGCCGCCCAGTATCAGCATCTATGCCAGCTATCCCGGGGCGTCGGCGCAGACCATGAACGATGCCGTGGTCGGGCTGATCGAGCGCGAGCTGTCCGGGGTCAAGCACCTGCTGTACTTCTCCTCGTCCACCGATACCTCGGGTGAGGCGTCCATTACCGCTACCTTCCGCCCGGGCACCGATCCGGAGCTGGCCCAGGTGGACGTACAGAACCGCATCAAGGCGATCGAATCGCGGCTGCCGCAGGCGGTCCGCCAGAACGGCCTTGGCGTGGAGGCCGCCGATTCGGGCTTCCTGATGCTGGTCGGGCTGCGCTCCACCGACGGCCGCCTCGACGAAGTGGCCCTGAGCGACTACATGGCGCGCAACATCGTCGAAGAACTGCGGCGCATCGACGGCGTGGGCCGTGTGCAGCTGTTCGGTGCCGAACGTGCCATGCGGATCTGGGTTGATCCGGCGCAACTGGTGGCCTACCGCCTCACCCTGGGCGACCTGACCACCGCCATCAGCGAACAGAACGCGCAGATTGCCCCCGGCCGGGTCGGCGATTCGCCGGCGTTGCCGGGCCAGCGGGTCACCATTCCCCTCACCGTGGAAGGCCAGCTGAGCACGCCCGAGGCGTTCGCCGCCATCGTGCTGCGGGCCAACCCGGATGGCTCCCGGGTGGTCATCGGTGACGTGGCGCGGGTCGAGCTTGGCGCGGAAAGCTATGCGTGGTCCACCCGCGAGAACGGCGCGCCGGCAACCGCGGCGGCCATCCAGTTGTCGCCCGGGGCCAACGCAGTGAAGGTGGCCGGCGCGGTGCGTGCACGCATGGCCGAACTCGAACCGACCCTGCCGGTGGGCATGCAGTCCACCGTGCCGTTCGACACCGCGCCGTTCGTGGCGATCTCGATCCAGAAAGTGCTGATCACCCTGGTCGAGGCGATGGTGCTGGTGTTTGCGGTGATGTACCTGTTCCTGCAGAACATCCGCTACACGCTCATCCCGGCCATCGTGGCGCCGATCGCGCTGCTGGGCACCTTCGCGGTGATGCTGGCGGCCGGCTTCTCGATCAACGTGTTGACCATGTTCGGCATGGTGCTGGCGATCGGCATCATCGTCGACGATGCCATCGTGGTGGTGGAAGGCGTCGAGCGGATCATGGCCGAAGAAGGCCTGCCGCCACGGGAGGCCACCGCCAAGGCGATGAAGGAGCTCACCGGTGCGGTGATCGGCATCACCCTGGTACTCACCGCGGTGTTCATTCCGATGGCGCTCGCCGACGGGTCGGTGGGCGCGATCTACCGGCAGTTCAGCCTGGCCATGGCGGTATCGATCCTGTTCTCGGCGCTGCTGGCGCTGACCCTTACCCCCGCGCTGTGCGCCACGCTGCTCAAGCCGAGTACGCGCGGCCACCACGGGCGCGGTGGTTTCTTCGGCGCGTTCAACCGTGGCATGGCGCGCATGACCGACGGCTACCAGGGGCGCGTGGTGCGCATCCTGCAGCGCGGCGGGCGCAGCATGGCCGTGTTCGCCGCGCTGGTGGTGGCGTTGGGACTGGGTCTGCACCTGCTGCCCGGCGCGTTCCTGCCCGAAGAGGACCAGGGCTACTTCATGACCTCCATCCAGCTGCCGGCCGATGCCACCGCCGAGCGCACCCTGGAGGTGATGCAACGCTACGAGGCGCACATCGCCGCGCGGCCGGGCATCGCCTCCAACCAGGCGATCATGGGCTACAGCTTCGCCGGGTCCGGACCGAACGCGGCCATGGCCTACACCATGCTCAACGATTGGGGCGCGCGCGCCGGTGCCACCGTGGCCGACGAGGTGGAACGCGCGCAGCAGGCCATGGCTGCCGCGCCGGAAGGTCAGGTGATCGTGGTGACCCCGCCGGCCATCGACAGCCTGGGCACCTCGTCCGGGTTCGACCTGCGCCTGCAGGCGCGGACCGGCCAGAGCCAAGCGCAGCTGCAGGCGGCACAACAGCAGCTGCTGGCGTTGGCCGCCGCCAGCCCGCTGCTGCGCGACGTGCATGCTGAAGGCCTGCCATCGGGCAGCACGGTGCGGTTGGAGATCGACCGGCACAAGGCGCAGGCCATGGGCGTGGGCTTCAGTGCGATCAGTGACACGCTGTCGGCGGCGATGGGCTCGCAGTACGTCAACGATTTCCCCAATGCAGGCCGCCTGCAGCAGGTGATCGTGCAGGCCGACGCGCCGCACCGCATGCAGGTGGACGACGTGCTCAAGCTGCATGTGCGCAATGCCAACGGTGGCATGGTGGCGTTGGCTGAGCTGGTCACCCCGGTGTGGTCGCAGACGCCATTGCAGCTGGAACGCTACCAGGGCTTCCCGTCGCTGAGCCTGTCCGGCAATGCCGCAGCGGGCGCGTCCAGCGGCCAGGCCATGGCCGAGATGGAGCGGCTGGCGCGGCAGTTGCCGGCCGGCTTCGCACTGGCCTGGACCGGGCAGTCGCTGCAGGAACGTGCGTCTGGTGCGCAGGCGCCGTGGCTGATGCTGCTGTCCATGCTGGTGGTGTTCCTGGTGCTGGCCGCGCTGTATGAAAGCTGGTCGATCCCGGCGGCGGTGTTGCTGGTGGTGCCGCTGGGCTTGCTGGGCGCGGTGGCGGCCGTGCTGTTGCGCGGATTGCCCAACGATGTGTTTTTCAAGGTCGGGATGATCACCGTGATCGGGCTGTCAGCCAAGAACGCGATCCTGATCGTGGAGTTCGCGCGCCAGCTGCAGCTGCAGGGGCATAGCTTGGTGGATGCCGCGATCGAGGCCGCACGGCTGCGGCTGCGCCCGATCCTGATGACGTCGCTGGCGTTCGCGCTGGGCGTGGTGCCGTTGATGCTGGCCACCGGCGCGTCGGCCGAAACCCAGCATGCGATCGGCACCGGGGTATTTGGCGGGATGCTGACCGCCACCGTGCTGGCGGTGTTCTTCGTGCCGCTGTTCTACGTACTGGTGCAGGGCGCACGCCGCTGGCGCTGGCCATGGCGGCGACGCCGGGAGGAATGACATGAGCATGACCGTGCTTGAACACACCATCGCAACGGCCGAGGCACAGGTGCTGCAGCTGCTGTTGGCGCAGGACGTGGACGCACTGCAGGTCTGGCTGTCGCCGTCGCTGTTTTTCAGCGACGGGGCAGGGCAGTGGTTGGGCGCCCATCCCTGCCTCACGGCGTGGTCAAGCGGGCAACTGCGGATCACCGCGCTCGAACAGGGCGCGGTGGAGCCGTTGGTGTGCGGGCAGCTGACCCTGGTGTCCAGCGACGTGCGGCTGCGTTATGCCGACGCGGGCGGCGAACACGCGCGTGCGCTGCGCCTGCTGCGGGTGTGGGCCAGCGCATCGAACGCGGCCGGCGTGCACCTGCTGTCGATCGGACTGCTGCCGCCGCGCGGGATCTGAACCGATGCTGCAGCCCGTGGAGTCAGGGCTGCTTCACCTCCTGCTGCAGGCTGCGGGCTACGATGGTTCGCTGATCGCAACAACCGCAAGGAGTCCAACATGCGTGCATCCCCGTGGCTTATCAGCTTGGCCATCGCCACCGGCCTGAGCGCCTGCCAGCCCGCGCAACGTGCCGAGGGCAACGCCAGCGACGCGGGTGCGGGCGAGGCGCCGCCGCCCATGGCCGCTGCCACCTCCGACGAACGCAGCTACGCGTTCCAGTGTGGCGACGTCGCCGTGCAGGCCACCTACCGCGGCCAGGATTCGGCCAGCGTCGTGGTGGAAGGCCGCACCTACCCGATGGCATCGGAACCGGCGGCGTCCGGCGCGCGCTACGGTGACGGTCAGGGCAATGTCTTCTGGACCAAGGGCACCACCGAAGGCACGCTGCAGTTGAAGGGCGAGCCGGATCGCACCTGCACGGGCAGTGGTGAACAGGGCGCTGCAGCGCCGCTGCCGACAGCGCAGGACGCTACCGCGGGCGGTTTCCGGGCCACCGGCAACGAGCCGGGCTGGTTGGCCGAAGTGGCTGCCGGCGCCACGCCGCACCTGCGCGTGGAAACCGACTACGGGCAGCGCACGCTGGAGATCGCAGCGCCCACCCAGGGCAAGGATGGCTGGTCGGGCACGGCCGCAGACGGCACGCCGGTCAAGTTGACCTTCCAGCGCACCGTGTGTCAGGACGACATGAGTGGGCAGGCGTTCGGTGCCACGGCCATGTTGACCGTAGGCGCCCGCCAGTATCACGGCTGCGGGGATTTTGCCGGGGCCCCGGCCCTGGCCGCCAAGCCGTAAAGCCGACCGTTGGTCGGCTGGGTTTTGCATGATAAAACCGACCGCTGGTCGGCTGGGCTTTGCAAGGTAGAGCCGACCGTTGGTCGGCTTGGTTTTGCATGGTAGAGCCGACCGTTGGTCGGCTGCGTTGTTGGCATCGGAAGCAGAAGCAGCTGACCAACGGTCAGCTCTACCGGTTTGCGTCACAAGCAGCTGACCAACGGTCAGCTCTACCTGTTTGGGTCAGCTCTACCTGTTTGGGTCAGCTCCACCCGTTTGGGTCAGCGCTACCGACTAGTCGGCACGACCGGCGAACTCACCGGTGGCGGTGTTGACCAGCACGCGTTCGCCGTTGGCGATGTATTCGGGCACCATGATTTCGATGCCGGTGCTGAGCTTGGCCGGCTTCGGGCGCTTGGTGGCGGTGCCGCCCTTCATTTCCGGCGGGGTCTCGACCACTTCCAGCACCACGCTGGTCGGCAGCTGCACGCCCACCGGGGTTTCGTCGATCACCTGCACGTAGATGCCGGTCAGGCCATCGGTGATGTAGCCGGCGTCATCGCCCAGCACATCGGCGTCGACCATGTACGGGGTGTAGTCCTCGTCATCCAGGAACACGAACGCGTCGCCGTCCTTGTAGGAATAGGTGGACTGGCGGCGCAGCAGTTCGACTTCGGGCAGGTTGTCGTCGGCATCGAAACTGGCATCGAGCTTGTTGCCGCCCGGCACGCTGTACATGATGAAGCGGAAGCGGACATTGCCGCCGCGACCCTGCGGCGAGCTGCGCTCGATGTCGCGGATCTGGTAGACGCCGTTGTTGTATTCGACGACGTTGCCTTTCTTGATGTCGTTGGCTTTCATGGAATGAAGGTCGGTTCGTGGGAGGTCAGGGCGCCTGTCCGGGCACCCGGCGGGATGGGTGTGTGTTTACTTGGGCGCCAGACGCACGCCACCGTCCAGGCGGATGGTTTCGCCGTTGAGGTAGGTATTGCCCAGGATATGGCCGACCAAGCCGGCGAAGTCGTCGGGCTTGCCCAGGCGCGGCGGGAACGGGATCGAGGCCGCCAGCGATTCCTGCACGGCCGGCGGCATGCCATCGACCATCGGGGTCCAGAAGATGCCGGGCGCAATGGTCATCACGCGGATGCCGAAGCGCGACAGCTCGCGCGCCATGGGCAGGGTCATGCTGACCACRCCGCCCTTGGAGGCCGAATACGCGGCCTGGCCGATCTGGCCTTCGTAGGCGGCCACGCTGGCGGTGTTGATGATCACCCCGCGCTCGCCGTCGTCGCCGGGGGTGTTGTGCTGCATGCGGTTGGCCGCGGCCTTGGCCACGTTGAAGCTGCCCACCAGGTTGACCATCACCGTGGTCTGGAAGTTGGCCAGCGGCATCGGCGCCTCCTTGCCCAGCACGCGGCCGGCACCGAGGATGCCCGCGCAGCTGATGGCGACATTCAGGCCGCCCAGGAAGTCGTATGCGGCATCGATCTGCGCGGCCACGGCCGCCTCGTCGCTGACGTTGGTGGTGAAGTAGCGCGCGTTGTCGGCGCCAAGCGCCGCGACGGCGGCCGCGCCCTTGTCGTCATTGAGATCGAACAGGGCCACCTTGCCGCCATGGGCAACCAGGAACTGGGCCACGGACAGGCCGAGGCCGGAGACGCCACCGGTGATGACGGCACGGACAGAAGACAGCTGCATCGCAAGGTTCCGCTGGATCAGGAACCGCCGATTCTAGCGGAAGCGGGGCGTGCCGCTGTTGTGCGCTGCGCGCCGGGCTCAGTGACGGGGCGTCAGGCGCCGGGCGAATTCATCCGGTGCCAGCCCGGGCGCGAACAGGAACCCTTGCCCGACCGTCACCCCCAGGGCCTGCAGGAAACGCCGCTGCGGCTCCGATTCGATGCCCTCGGCCACCAGCCCCAGCCCCAGGCTGCGCGCGATGCCGCAGACCGCCTCGCACACCGCCTCGTCGGAGCGGTTGCCCGGCACGCCCTCGACGAACAGCTGGCTCAGCTTGAGCCCGTGGATCGGCAGCCGGCGCAGGTAGTTCAGCGCGCTGTAGCCTTCGCCGAAGTCGTCGATGGTCAGCTGCACGCCCATTTCGCGCAGGCGCGCGAAGGTCTGCAGGGTGTCCGGCGCGTCCTCGATCAGCACCCGCTCGGTGAACTCCAGCTCCAGTGCGCTGCCCGGCAGGCCGAACTCGTCCAGCACCTGGCGCACGTGGCGGGCCAGGTCCTCGCCGACGAACTGCCGGTAGGACACATTCACCGCCACCCGCACGATGCCCAGCCCGGCATCCTGCCACTGGCGGATCTGGCGGCAGGCCTCGCGCAGCACCCACAAGCCGATCCGCACGATGTCACCGGTGCTTTCGGCGTGCGCAATGAAGATGTCCGGGCGCAGTTCGCCCAGCTGCGAGTTGCGCCAGCGGATCAGGGCCTCGGCGGCGATCATGCGGCCGTCGTGCAGGCTGACCTGCGGCTGGTAGACCAGGTGGAACTCGTCGTCGTCCAGCGCGCGGTGCAGGCGGCTCTCGATCTGCAGGCGGTCGTGCTGGCGCTGCGCCAGCTCCGGGGAGAACACCTGCCAGCCGTTGCGGGTGCGCCGCTTGCAGTCGTACATGGCGATGTCGGCGTTCTGGATCAGCTGCTGCGGGCGCAGTCCGTCCTGCGGCGCGCGGGCGATGCCGATGCTGGTGGTCACTGCGAATTCGTCGCTGCCGAACCGGAACGGCGTGCTGAACCCGCGCGTGATCGCCTCGGCCAGGCGCTCGGGCTGGTCGGCCTGGTCGCGGGTGTCGCAGACCACCAGGAATTCGTCGCCGCCGAAGCGCGCCAGCAGCCCTTCGGTACCGATCGCGGTGGCGATGCGGCGGGTGGCATCGATCAGCAGTTCGTCGCCGGCGTTGTGGCCCAGCAGGTCGTTGACAGTCTTGAACCGGTCCAGGTCGATGTACAACACCGCCACCCGGCAATGGGTGGGGTTGGCCATGCGTGCGGCCAGGTCGTTGAGCACCGCATCGCGGTTCATGATGCCGGTGAGCGGATCAGTACGGGCCTGGATGCGCAGGGTTTCCTCGGCCTGCTTGCGCGCGGTGATGTCCTGCACGGTGCCGGCGATGCGCGCAGCATCCACGTCGCCGGCTTCGGCTTCGCCGATCATGCGCACCCAGAACGAATGCCCGTCGCCGCGCTGGCCCTGCAGCTCCAGTTCGAACGGCACCTGCTTGTCGATCACGTCCAGCAGCGCCTGCTGCAGTTGCGAGCGGTCGTCCACGCGCAGGCATTCCAGCAGGTGCGCCATGTCGTGCAGCGGCAGCTCCTGACCCAGGATGCGGTTGGCCTCGTCGGTGAGGTACAGCCGCTGCAGGCCGCGGTCCCATTCCCAGCCGCCGATGTGCGCCAGCGACTGGGCGCGGTCGAACAGGGCATTGGTGCGCTTGAGTTCGGTGATGTCGCTGAACATGCCGAACACGTGGTCCGGGCAGTCGCGGCCGGTGCCGAACACCGGCACGTTGGTGGTGGAGATCCAGATCATGCGGCCGCGCGGGCGGTGGTACAGCCCGACGATGGTGCTGCGGATGATCCGGCCGGTGCGCAGCGACACCGCCGCCGGCCATTGCTCGCGGGTCAGCGGGTGGCCGTGTTCGTCCACGCAGATCCAGTCGTCCGGGGCCAGCATCGCCTGCAGGCTGCCGCCGTTGCCGGGGGTGCCCAGGATGCGGTGCGCGGCCGGATTGGCCGAGACCACGCGCAGGTGGCTGTCGAACAGGACCACGCCCTTGTCGATCGACTCCATCAGCAGGCGGTAGCGCGATTCGGCCTGCCAGCGGCTGCTCAGGTCGCGCGCCACGGCCACGATGCAATGCTCGCCCTGGTGCTCGAACCCGGCTGAGTGCACCTCCACCGGGAAGCGGCTGCCGTCGCCGCGCATGTTGGTGACTTCGATGACGTAGGTTTCGCCCCGGTGCAGCGCTTCCCACACCGGGTCCAGGTGGTCGTTGGGCAGGTCAGGGTTGAGCAGTTCGATCGGCTGCCCGACGATGTCCTCGCGCGGGCGGCCATAGGCGCGCACGCCGGCCTTGTTGAGGTCCAGCACCACGCCCGATTCGCTCAGGATGCTGACCGGGTCGGGCACGGCATCGAACAGCGCGGTGTAGCGGCGCAGCGCCAGCTGGCGGTCGTCCATCGCTTCCTGCAGCGCCTGCTGCACCTCGCGCAGCAGGGTGCGCAGGTCGGCCTCGCCCGGCGGGCTTGCCAAGGCTCGGTCCATGGCGGCCAGCGCGTGGACGTGGGCGGTGAGGTGATCACCGGCCGCAACGTCCCTGCGCGGGCCGCGGCGGCTCATGTGGCCGCCAGCGCCTTGCCGGCCTTGCTGCCGGTCTCGCGGCCCAGCCGCGCCGCCAGCCAGCGGCCGGTCGCGGCCAGCGCCGGCAGGTCGATGCCGGTGCGCATGCCGATGCCGTGCAGCAGGTACACCACGTCTTCGCTGGCGACATTGCCGCTGGCGCCCTTGGCGTACGGGCAGCCGCCCGCACCGGACACGGCCGAATCGACCACGCGCACGCCTTCTTCCAGGCACGCATCGATGTTGGCCAGCGCCTGGCCGTAGGTGTCATGGAAATGCACGGCCAGCGCCGACATCGGCAGCTCGGCCGCCACCGCGTGCAGCATCGCGCGCGCCTTGCGCGGGGTGCCCACGCCGATGGTGTCGCCCAGCGAAATTTCGTAACAGCCCATGTCGTGCAGGGCGCGCGCCACCCGCACCACCTCGCTGACCGCTACCTCGCCCTGGTAGGGGCAGCCGAGCACGGTGGAGACGTAGCCGCGGACCTTGACCCCGTTGGCCTTGGCGCGTTCAAGGATCGGCGCGAAGCGGGCCAGCGATTCGTCGATGCCGGCGTTGGTGTTGGTGCGGTTGAAGGTTTCCGACGCCGCAGTGAACACGGCCACTTCCGAAACGCCCACGGCGCGTGCACGGTCGTAGCCCTGTTCGTTGGGCACCAGCACCGGGTAGGCGATGCCGGGGCGACGCGCGATACCGGCGTAGACCTCGGCGGCATCGGCCAGCTGCGGCACCCAGCGCGGGCTGACGAAGCTGGTGGCTTCGATGGTGCGCAGGCCGGTCAGCGACAGCTGCCGGATCAGTTCGATCTTGTCGGCGGTGGCCACCGGCTGGGCTTCGTTCTGCAGGCCGTCGCGCGGGCCGACTTCGACGATGCGGACGAAATCATCCATGGCAGGCCTCCCGGCGGACGGGACGGCGCACAGCAGGCTGCAGAAGGGGCAGGGGTCGGGTCACAGGTATACCAGGGGAAAGAGGGTGGCCCGCGTTCCCCGGCGGGCCACGAAAGGGGGATACGCGGGCTGGGCCACAAAGCGGCCAGCCCGCGGCAGGGAGCGCGGTCGTCGGGGGGCGACCGGGGGCGCTCAGCCCGGGCGGTGGCAGACCGCTTCGATGTTGTTGCCGTCCGGGTCGAGCACGAAGGCCCCGTAGTAGCTGGGGTGGTAGTACTCGCGGATGCCCGGCGCGCCATTGTCCTGGCCACCGGCCGCGAGCGCGGCGCGGTGGAACGCATCCACCGCCTCGCGGCTGTCGGCACTGAAGGCCACGTGCACGCCGCCGTGGGCGCCGGGGGCGTTGCCGATCCAGAAGTCCGGCTTGCCGGTGCGGCCGAAGCCGGCATGGTCATGGTCGCCGGTCTGTTCGGCGCTGACCTGCATCAACACCCGGATGCCCAGCGGGGCCAGGGCCTGCTGGAAGAACGCCAGGCTGCGGGTGAAGTCGGCGCAGCGGATACCAATATGGTCGAGCATGTGCGTGTCCTAATCCTGAGTGACCCAATGCGGGGCGCGCTTGTCCAGGAACGCGCCGAGGCCTTCCTGGCCCTCGGCCGACACCCGCAGGCGCGCGATCAGCGCGGCGTTGTCACGGTCCAGCGCGTCGCGGTCGCGGCCCACGCTGACCCGGCGCACCAGGTCCTTGGCCGACGCCGACGCCACCGGGCCGGCCTTGTCCAGCAGGCCCAGCTGGCGCTGGACCGCCTCGTCGATGCGTTCAGGTTCGATCAGCTGGTGCACCAGGCCGATCCGCAGCGCGGTTTCGGCGTCGAAATGCTCGCCGGTGGCAAACCAGCGGCGGGCCTGGCGTGGGCCGATCGCGTCGATCACATAGGGGGAAATCACCGCCGGCAGCAGGCCCAGCCGGCTTTCGGTCAGGCCGAAGCGGGCGCTGGTACTGGCAATGGCGATGTCGCAGCAGGCCACCAGGCCCACCCCGCCACCGAAGGCGGCGCCCTGCACCCGTGCGATGGTGGGCTTGGGCAGCTCGTCCAAGGTGCGCATCAGCCGCGCCAGTGCCAGCGAATCCTCGCGGTTGGCGTCCTCGCTGGCGGCGGCCATGCCGCGCATCCACTGCATGTCCGCGCCGGCCGAGAAGGAGGCGCCCTGGCCGGCCAGCACCACCGCGCGCACCTGTTCGTCACGGCCGGCCGCTTCCAGCGCGGCGGTGAGCTGGGCGATCAGGGCCGCATCGAAAGCGTTGTGCAGGGTGGGGCGGTTCAGCCACAGCGTCAGTACCGCGGCACTGCGTTCAATCCGTAATGCATCACTCATGGGGGGCCTGCGGTTACTCCATACATGTACGGATCATAGCGGGCCATGGGGCACGGGCAATGACGCGGCGCGGCGATGCTAGAATTGATAACCATTCCTGATTGGCAAGAAGGCGCTCCGTGACGTTGTCCGATCTGCCTCTGCACGGTTCCGCCCTGGTGGACGCCGTGCAGGACCTACATGCAAACGATGCGATCGCCCGCCGGCTCCGCGAGCTGGGTTTCGTCAAGGGCGAGGATGTGCGTCTGGTAGCCCGTGGGCCGGTGGGCGGTGAACCGCTGCTGGTGCAGGTCGGGTTCACGCGCTTCGCCCTGCGCCGCAGCGAGGCCCGGCGCATCCTGATCACCGCGATCCCGGCCGGAGCGGCGGCATGAGCGCGGTGGCACTGCCGCTGCGCGTGGCGCTGGTGGGCAACCCGAACAGTGGCAAGACCGCGCTGTTCAACCAGCTCACCGGCAGCCGCCAGAAAGTGGCCAACTACACCGGCGTTACCGTCGAGCGCAAGGAAGGCCGCCTGCGTGCGCCGTCCGGGCGCGAATTCGCCGTGCTCGACCTGCCGGGCGCCTACAGCCTGCAGCCGGCCAGCCTGGACGAAGCCATCACCCGCGACCTGTGCCGGGGCTTCTACCCGGGCGAGGCCGCGCCGGACGTGCTGCTGTGTGTGATCGACGCCACCAACCTGCGCCTGCACCTGCGCTTCGCGCTGGAACTGCGCGAGCTGGGCAAGCCGATGATCGTGGCGCTGAACATGGTGGATGCGGCCGAGCGCCGTGGCATCAAGATCGACGTACCGGCGCTGGAGCAGGCGTTGGGCGTGCCGGTGGTGGAAACCGTGGCCGTGCGCCGCAACGGTGCCCAGGCGCTGGTTGCGCGGCTGGACGCGATGGTGCCGCACCTGCAGGCGCCCGTGGCGATGCCCGATGCGGACGCGGATTACCACGCGCAGGTGCGCGGCATCCTGGCCGCGTCGGTCAGCATGCCCACCCGCACCGCGAAGATCGATGACGCGCTGGACCGCTGGCTGCTGCACCCGGTGTTCGGGCTGATCACCCTGGTGGTGGTGATGTTCCTGATCTTCCAGGCGGTGTTTGCCTGGGCCACGCCGCTGATGGACGGCATCGAGGCCGGCTTCGGCTGGCTGGGCGAGACTGTGGCCACGGTGCTGCCCGAAGGCCCGCTGACCAGTCTGCTCACCGACGGCATCATTGCCGGCGTGGGCGGGGTGGTGGTGTTCCTGCCGCAGATCCTGATCCTGTTCGCCTTCATCCTGGCGTTGGAGGAATCGGGCTACCTGCCGCGCGCGGCGTTCCTGCTGGATCGCATGATGGCCGCTGCCGGGCTGTCCGGGCGGTCGTTCATCCCGCTGTTGTCCAGCTTCGCCTGTGCGGTGCCGGGCATCATGGCCACGCGCAGCATCCAGGACCCCCGCGACCGCCTTGCCACGATTCTGGTGGCACCGCTGATGACCTGTTCGGCGCGGTTGCCGGTGTATGCGCTGCTGATTGGTGCGTTCATTCCGGCCAAGACCCTGTGGGGCTTCGTCAGCCAGCAGGGGTTGATCCTGTTCGGCCTGTACATGGCCGGCATCCTCAGCGCGCTGGCGATGTCGTGGGTGATGAAGAAGTGGCGCCGCGACAAGAGCGAGCACCCGCTGATGCTGGAGCTGCCGTCGTACCGCATTCCGCACCCGCGTGATCTGGCTGTTGGCCTGTACGAGCGCGGCATGATCTTCCTCAAGCGCGTGGGCGGCATCATCCTGTCGTTGACCATCCTGCTGTGGGTGCTGCTGAAGTTCCCGGCGGCACCGGCCAACGCGACCATGCCGGCCATCGACTACAGCTTTGCCGGGCAGATCGGTCATGCCATGACCACGATCTTCGCGCCGCTGGGCTTCAACTGGCAGATCTGCATCGCCCTGATCCCGGGCATGGGCGCGCGCGAAGTGGCGGTGTCCTCGCTGGCCACGATCTATGCGTTGTCCGCCGCCGATGATGACGCGGCGATCCAGGCGCTGACCCCGGTGGTGGCCCATGGCTGGTCGCTGGCCACCGGCCTGTCGCTGCTGGTGTGGTTCATCTACGCGCCGATGTGCATTTCCACGCTGGCCACGATCAAGCGTGAAACCAATTCGTGGAAGCAGGTGGGCTTTGCCACCGTCTACCTGTTCGCCGCGGCCTATCTTGCCGCGCTGGTCACCTACCAGGTGACCGTGGCACTGGGCGGCGGCTGATGAGCACCGGCCTGCTGCTGCAGTACATCGTGGTGGTGCTGATCGTGCTGGTCAGCGCCTGGGTGGTGCTGAAGAAGCAGTTCCCGGGCACCGTGCGCAAGGCGCGCGGGGCGATCGCGCTGGGGCTGGTGAAGCCGCAGCGTGCCGCCTGGCTGCAGGCACTTGGGCGGAAGATCGCGCCCCCGGCCAGCGGCGGCGGTGGCGCCTGCGGCGGCTGCGACAGCTGCGGCCCGAGCACCCCGAAACAGCACTGAATCAGCGCGCGTAGAGCCGGGCTCTGCCCGGCTGCTCTTCGCTCAATGCTGCGGTGATCTGACACAAGCCGGGCAGAGCCCGGCGCTACGGGGCTACTCTTCTGACGCGAGCCGGGCAGAGCTCGGCTCTACCGTGGGTCAGCGGGCCTGGTGGCCCAATCGCTCGGCCTGCTGCAGCCACGCCTCGCGCTGCGCCTCGGAAGCGCTGCGCACCGGTCCGAAGCCGCTGATCTTCACGGGCCGGATCCCGCAGAAGTCCAGGATCGTCCGCCGGATCTGCTGGTGCCCCGGCATGCGGTACACCCAGCGGTAGTACCAGGGCGGGGTGTCCAGGGTGGTGATCACCCGTGCGCTGCGGCCGGCCAGCAGGCGGTCCCACCACACCGAATCGGCGCGGTAGCGGAACGCGACCCCGGGCAGGAAGGCGCGGTCGAAGAAGCCCTTGAGCAAGGCCGGCATGCCGCCCCACCAGGTGGGATACACCAGCACCAGGTGCTGGCAGCCGGCGATGGCGGCGTTGATCTGTTCAAGGCCCGGTTCCAGCGGCTGGATCTGGCGATAACCGTGGCGCAGGATCGGATCGAAGTCGATCTCGCCCAGTGCGAACAGCTGCACCTGATGGCCGGCGGCCAGCGCGGCGTGTCGGTAACGCGCGGCCAGCGCGCCGCACAGGCTGTCGCGGTCGGGATGGCCAAGCAGGATGACGATGGATCGGGACATGCGGGCGCTCGTTGCGGGGTGGTGCAGGCTACGGTCTGCCCCATGGGGCAGAGTCAAGCCGCCACGCACGCGCCCTGGGTCAGACAGGCATCGAGCGGGCCGTGGTGGCCGTCGGCCGCCAGCAGGGCCACCTCGGCACGCAGGTCGGTCAGCGCGGTGTCGAGCTGCCGCAGCCGCGCCAGTTCGGCGCGGACGGCATACTGGCGTGATGCCAGCAGGGCCTGCACCTGATCCCAGTCGATGCTGCCGTCATCGCGGCGCAGCGCGGCTACGTCGGCCAACCGGAAGCCCAGCACCAGCGCCTGGCGGATCAACAGCACCAGGTTGAGGTCCTGTTCGCTGTAGTGGCGGTAACGGTTGATGCGCGGCACCGTGGCCAGCAGACCGCGGGCCTCGTACAGGCGGATCGCCTTCTGGCTGGCGCCGCTGCGCCGGGCCACTTCGGAAATGAGCATGTCAGTCGCGCACCGTGCCGCCGGTGACACCAACTCGTTGCTGCGAACGCTGCATGGGTGGGGGCCTGGAAAAACAGGTGCACAGGGTAGCAAGCGGGAGCATGCGCGCCGTATTTGCCCTTGTGCAGGCCTGCCCGCACCGCTAGCCTGCGGGCATGACCACTCCCCCTCTTCGTTTGCTCATCCACGGCGCGTCCGGACGCATGGGCCAGGCCCTGCTGCGGCTCGCCGCCGAACACGCTTCCCTGCAGATCGTCGCCGCGGTGACGCGCCGTTCACCGGCGCAACGGGTGGTGGACGGTGTACCGCATTTCGCCAGCAGCGAACTGGCCGGTGCGCCCACCTTCGACGTGGCCATCGACTTCAGCCTGCCCGAAGGCTTCGACCCGATCCTGGCGCTGTGCGTCGAACGTGGCGCCGGGTTGGTGTCGGGCACCACCGGGATCAGCGAGGCGCAGCGCCAGGCGCTGATCCAGGCGGCCGCCGGCATTCCGCTGGTATGGGCGTCCAACTTCAGCCTGGGCGTGGCGGTACTGGACGAGCTGGTCGAGCGCGCTGCGGCGGCGCTGGCCGGCTGGAACTGCGACATCGTCGAGTCGCACCACGTGCACAAGCAGGACGCGCCCTCCGGGACCGCGCTGACGCTGGGTGCCGCGGCGCAGAAGGGCGGGGCGGACCCGCACTACGCCAGCCTGCGGGCCGGCGACATCGTGGGCGAGCATCTGGTCCAGTTCACCGGGCTGGGCGAGCGAATCGAGCTGACCCACCGTGCCACCAACCGGGACATCTTCGCCCGCGGCGCGCTGTTTGCCGCCACCCAGCTGGCCGGCCGCGCGCCCGGCAGCTACCGGGTCCGCGACCTGCTGGCCGGGGCCACCCCGGCCGCTGCTGGCTGAACGCGCTGGCTGAACAGGCCGGCCGGTCCGCCCGGACCGACCGGCCGGACGCGGCCGGACGCGGCCGCGAGCGCTGCGCTGGCTGAACCCCGGGCGCGGTGATCGCGCCCGTACGTCAGCGCATGCATGTAAACGCTGGCGTCGCAGCCCCCTTGCCTTTACAATTCCCGCTCGCCGAATCACGACAGCCGGACCGGTCCCGCACCGCAGTCCGCGCTTTTTTGCAGCCGCTTTTTCGTGGAGCGCAGGCGTGACTTCGGTGCCCCCATCGGTAGCCAAAGTGAGATCTCCGTGACCCAAGCCGCAATCCTCGTCCTCGAAGACGGCACCGTATTCGAGGGCGAATCCGTAGGCGCGCCCGGCCTGTCCGTCGGCGAGGTGGTGTTCAACACCGCCATGACCGGTTATCAGGAAGTGCTGACTGATCCTTCCTACGCCCGGCAGATGGTCACGCTGACCTACCCGCATATCGGCAACACCGGCATGACCGACCAGGACGACGAGGCCCACAAGGTGTGGTCGGCCGGTCTGATCGTGCGCGACGTGCCGCGCCGTCCCAGCAACTGGCGCAGCCAGGTGTCGCTGCAGGACTGGCTGCTGCAGCGCGGCGTGGTGGCCATCTCCGGCATCGACACCCGCAAGCTGACCCGCATCCTGCGCGAGCGCGGCGCCCAGAACGGTGCGCTGATGGCCGGTGACGGCATCAACGTGGACACCGCCCTGGAAGCAGCGCGCAAGTTCCCCGGCCTGAAGGGCATGGATCTGGCCAAGGTGGTAAGCACCGACAAGGCCTACCCGTGGACCGAAGGCCAGCTGGACCTGGACAACAACGAGTTCGTCAGCGCCGCCCCGACGTTCAAGGTCGTGGCCTACGACTTCGGCGCAAAGCTCAACATCCTGCGCATGCTGGCCGAGCGTGGCTGCGACATCACCGTGGTGCCGGCGCAGACCCCGGCCGCCGACGTGCTGGCGATGAACCCGGACGGCGTGTTCCTGTCCAACGGCCCGGGTGACCCGGAACCGTGCGACTACGCCATCGAGGCGATCAAGGTGTTCCTGGACAAGAAGCTGCCGGTGTTCGGCATCTGCCTGGGCCACCAGCTGCTGGCGCTGGCCTCCGGCGCCAAGACGGTCAAGATGGGCCACGGCCACCACGGCGCGAACCACCCGGTGCAGGACCTGGACGATGGCCGGGTGATGATCACCTCGCAGAACCACGGCTTCGCGGTGGATGAAGCCACGCTGCCGGCCACCCTGCGCGTGACCCACCGGTCGCTGTTCGATGGCACCAACCAGGGCATCGCACGCACCGACGTGCCGGCGTTCTCGTTCCAGGGCCATCCGGAAGCCTCGCCGGGTCCGCACGACGTGGCGCCGCTGTTCGACCGTTTCGTGACCCTGATGGCGCAGGCCAAGGCCTGATCCGCCGCCGCCGGCGCCCCCGGCGGCATCGCGACGGAACGCGAGTCCCTGCAGTGCCGCAGCCCTTGGCGCGGCGCCGCACCCCCGGAAGTTTCCTGATCGACAGCGTGCGATCACCCCGACACGCTGTACTGACTTAGAGAAGACAATGCCAAAGCGCACTGACCTTAAAACCATCCTCATCATCGGTGCTGGCCCGATCGTCATCGGCCAGGCCTGTGAGTTCGACTACTCCGGCGCGCAGGCCTGCAAGGCGCTGCGGGACGAGGGGTATCGCGTGGTGCTGGTCAACAGCAATCCGGCCACGATCATGACCGACCCGGAGATGGCCGACGCCGTCTACATCGAGCCGATCAACTGGCAGACGGTCGAGAAGATCATCGCCAAGGAAAAGCCCGACGCGCTGCTGCCGACCATGGGCGGCCAGACCGCGCTGAACTGCGCGCTGGACCTGGCCGACAACGGCGTGCTGGAGAAGTACAACGTTGAACTGATCGGCGCCAAGCGCGACGCGATCCGCATGGCCGAAGACCGCGAGCTGTTCCGCGTGGCCATGGGCGAGATCGGCTTGGACTGCCCGTCGGCCGCCGTCGCGCACACGCTGGAAGAAGCGATCGAGATCCAGACCCGCGTCGGCTACCCGACCATCATCCGCCCCAGCTTCACCCTGGGCGGCAGCGGTGGCGGCATCGCCTACAACCGCGAAGAGCTGGTCGATATCGTGACCCGCGGCCTGGAACTGTCGCCGACCACCGAAGTGCTGGTGGAAGAGTCGGTGCTGGGCTGGAAGGAATTCGAGATGGAGGTGGTGCGCGACACCGCCGACAACTGCATCATCGTCTGCTCGATCGAGAACCTGGACCCGATGGGCGTGCACACCGGTGACTCGATCACCGTGGCCCCGGCCCAGACCCTGACCGACAAGGAATACCAGCGCCTGCGCGATGCCTCCATCGCCGTGCTGCGCAAGATCGGCGTGGATACCGGCGGCTCGAACGTGCAGTTCGGCATCAGCCCGACCACCGGCCGCGTGGTGGTGATCGAAATGAACCCGCGCGTGTCGCGTTCGTCGGCGCTGGCCTCCAAGGCCACCGGCTTCCCGATCGCCAAGGTCGCGGCCAAGCTGGCCGTGGGTTACACCCTGGACGAATTGAAGAACGAGATCACCGGCGGCCTGACCCCGGCCTCGTTCGAGCCGTCGATCGATTACGTCGTCACCAAGATCCCGCGCTTTGCCTTCGAGAAGTTCCCGGCCGCCGATGCGCGCCTGACCACCCAGATGAAGTCGGTGGGCGAGGTGATGGCGATGGGTCGCACCTTCCAGGAATCGCTGCAGAAGGCCCTGCGTGGCCTGGAAACCGGCAAGATCGGGCTGGACCCGACCGGCCTGGACCTGGCCAACGAAGACGACATCACCACCATCAAGCGCGAGCTCAAGGCCCCGGGCCCGGAGCGTCTGTTCTTCGTGGGTGACGCGTTCCGTGCCGGCTTCAGCGTGGAAGAGGTGTTCGCGCTGTCGCACATCGATCCGTGGTTCCTGGACCAGATCGAAGAGATCATCCAGGCCGAAGCACAGGTCGCGGCCGACGGCATCGACGCACTGGACGGCGCACGCCTGCGCAAGCTCAAGCGCGCCGGTTTCTCCGATGCCCGCCTGGCCGAACTGACCGGTACCAACGAAGCGGCCGTGCGCGCGCTGCGCCGTGCGCACAAGGTGCGCCCGGTGTACAAGCGCGTGGATTCCTGCGCCGCCGAGTTCGGCACCAGCACGGCCTACCTGTACTCGACCTACGAGGACGAGTGCGAGGCCGCGCCGAGCAACCGCGACAAGATCATGATCCTGGGCGGCGGTCCGAACCGCATCGGCCAGGGCATCGAGTTCGACTACTGCTGCGTGCACGCGGCCCTGGCGCTGCGCGAGGATGGCTATGAAACCATCATGGTCAACTGCAACCCGGAAACCGTCTCCACCGATTACGACACCTCCGACCGCCTGTACTTCGAGCCGCTGACGCTGGAAGACGTGCTGGAGATCGTCGAGCTGGAACAGCCCAAGGGCGTGATCGTGCAGTACGGCGGCCAGACCCCGCTGAAGCTGGCGCGCGCGCTGGAAGCCAACGGCGTGCCGGTGATCGGCACCTCGCCGGACTCCATCGACCTGGCCGAAGACCGCGAGCGCTTCCAGCAGCTGGTGGACAAGCTGGGCCTGAAGCAGCCGCCGAACCGCATCGCCCGCAACGACCAGGAAGCCCTGCTGCTGGCGCGCGAGATCGGCTACCCGCTGGTGGTGCGCCCGAGCTACGTGCTGGGCGGCCGCGCGATGGAAATCGTGTACGGCGAATCCGACCTGGCCCGCTACGTGCGTGACGCGGTGAAGGTGTCCAATGATTCGCCGGTGCTGCTGGACCGCTTCCTGGACAACGCGGTGGAAGTGGACGTGGACATCATTGCCGACAAGGACGGCAACGTGCTGATCGGCGGCGTGATGGAGCACATCGAAGAAGCCGGCGTGCATTCGGGCGATTCGTCCTGCTCGCTGCCGCCGTACTCGCTGTCGGCCGAGACCCAGGCCGAGCTGCGCCGCCAGGTGGTGGAACTGGCCAAGGCCCTGAACGTGGTCGGCCTGATGAACACCCAGTTCGCGATCCAGGCCGGCGAGAACGGCGAAGACATCGTGTACCTGCTGGAAGTGAACCCGCGTGCCTCGCGCACCGTGCCGTTCGTGTCCAAGGCCACCGGCATGGCGCTGGCCAAGATCGCCGCGCGCTGCATGGCCGGCATGACCCTGGCCGAGCAGGGCGCGCTCAAGGAAATCGTGCCGGACTACTACTCGGTCAAGGAAGCGATCTTCCCGTTCGCCAAGTTCCAGGGCGTCGACCCGATCCTCGGGCCGGAGATGCGCTCCACCGGCGAGGTGATGGGTGTGGGCCGCAGCTTCAGCGCCGCCTTCGCGCGTGCGCAGGAGGCCGGTGGCATCAAGGCCCCGCCGCTGGGCAAGGCGTTCGTGTCGGTGCGTGACCCGGACAAGCAGCGCGTGCTGCCGGTGGCCAAGCTGCTGCTGGAGCGTGGCTACACGCTGGTGGCCACGCGTGGCACCGGTGCCTGGCTGCAGCAGCACGGCATGGACTGCGAGATCGTCAACAAGGTGGTCGAAGGCCGTCCGCACATCGTCGACTCGATCAAGAACGGCGAGATCGTGTATATCGTCAACACGACCGAAGGGCGTGCGGCGATCAACGACTCGTTCTCGATCCGTCGCGAGGCGCTGCAGCACCGCGTCACCTATTCGACCACCATTGCCGGCGCCAAGGCGCTGGTGCAATCACTGGAATTCCGCGGGACCGGCCCGGTCTGGTCGCTGCAGGAACTGCACAAGGAGTTGAACGCATGAGAGCACCGATCACGTTGAAGGGCGCGCAGCGTCTGCGCGAAGAGCTGGACCACCTGAAGTCGGTCAAGCGCCCCAAGGTCATCGCGGCGATCGCCGAAGCGCGCGAACACGGCGATCTCAAGGAGAACGCCGAGTACCACGCCGCGCGCGAAGAACAGGGCTTCATCGAAGGCCGCATCAAGCAGCTGGAAGGCGAGCTGTCGCACGCCGAAATCATCGACATCACCAAGCTCAACGCCGGCAGCAAGGTGGTGTTTGGTGCCACCGTCGAGCTGTCGGACGTGGAGAGTGATGAAGAGAAGCGCTACCAGATCGTGGGTGACCTGGAGGCGGACATCAAGCTGGGCCTGATCGCGATCTCTTCGCCGCTGGCCCGTGCCTTGATTGGCAAGCTGGAAGGCGATGCGGTCACCATCGACGCACCGGCCGGCCAGCGCGAGTACGAAATCGTCAGCGTCCAGTACCTGGACTGAGCCGCGATGGCCACCGCGACGCTGCTGCTGCCGGCGCGCAGCCGGTTCCCGGCCGCGCCCTTGCCCGATGACGTGGCAAAGGCGCTCGGGCGGGCCGAACGCAGCAGCGTCCAGGCCGGTGAGGACGCCCAGCTGCAGCGGCATTTCCAGCTGCAGCCGGCGCACTGGCCAGTGGCCGCGTTGACCCGCCAGCTGGACGTGGGCGACGCGGGCGAGGCGATCTGGCTGCGTGCCGACCCGGCCCATGTGGTGCCGGACATGCAGGGTGCGCGGATGATGGGCCACGGCGACACGCTGCGGCCCGACGCCGAAGACGTGGCCCAGCTGCTGCCGGCGTTGCAGCCGCTGTTTGCCGGGTTCGGGTTTACCCTGGACGCGCCGGTGCCGTCGCGGTGGTACCTGCGGTTGCCGCCGGGCACCACCTTGCCGGTGTTCGATTCCCCAGACGACGTGCTCGGCGATGACCTGTTCATGCATCTGCCCGAAGGCGACGCCGGGCGCCGTTGGCGTGCCCTGCTGACCGAAGCGCAGGTGGTGCTGCATACCCACCCGTGGAATGAGCAGCGCACGGCGGCGGGCAAACGCGCGATCAATTCGTTGTGGTTCTGGGGCGGCGGTCAACTGCCCCAAGCCGTGCATACCCCGCACGCGCAGGTACGCAGCCGCGAGGCACTGCTGCAGGCGTTGGCCCGTGCGGCCGGCGTGCATGCCGATGGCGAGCAGCAGGTGGACGCGCTGGTGGATCTTCGCCAGCTGCGCTCGCTTGAACAGCTGGGCAAGGATGCGATCCGGCCGCTGCTGGTGGCGGTGCAGCGCGGTGAGCTGCGTCGCCTGGTCCTGGATTTCGAAGACGGCGTGCGTTTCGAAATCGATAAGGGCCAGCGCTGGCGGTTCTGGAAGAAGCCGGTCCAGCTTCATGACGCCTGAGTAGAGCGCCGACCGAGGGTCGGCGTTTCTGCATCGGGCCAGCGCCAGGGCTCAGCGCAATTCTGTCTCGAACGTGGCCAGGTGCCAGAAGCCGCCCGGCATGGCCCGGCACAGCCCGGTCACGTATTCGCGGCTCACCACGAACCGCGTGCCATCCCAGACCCAGTAGCGCCCGAACCCGCAGCGTCCCAGCGTCCGCTCGTCCCTCTCTTCGTAGAGCACCGCGTCCGGAGGCCGCAGGAACACGTGCGCGGTGGTGACCAGCGCCGGCTCGAACGGCGGTTGCGCGCGGATCACCCAGCTCGGCCCGCTCGCGTAGTAGCCCGGCCCGTGGCAGGTCATCGACGCCAGCAGGTGCACCGGGTCCAGCCGGTGCACGTCCAGTGATGTCGATTCCACCCGATCCTCCTGCCATGCGCACACCGCCTGCATGTCACGGCCGGCCAACAGCGCGTCCATCAGGTCCTTGCGTTCGGCAAGCGCCGCATCACTCGGCCGTGTTTCAGCCAGCGGTGGCGGATTCTTCAGCACCGGCCTGGGCAAGGCCGGCGGCACGCTCGACTCCGGCCGGGTGCCGCGCTGGATCAGCGCGCCGGGGGTGTCGAGCCGGTCCTGCATGGCGTCCATCTTCAGCAGCAGGGCCGTGGCACCGCGGTTGGAAATGGGCCAGGCGCTGCCGACCGCATCAATGATCGCGATGGGCGCATCGCGCCGCAGCGCGACCAGCAGCGCGTCTACCTGTGCTTGGCTGAGCGTGGCCGGTGCCTCGGGCTGCGTGGGAACCACCGTACCCAGCGCACGGCCGTCCACGCGCAGCTGCAGCGCGCCGGTGGGCCTGGCCGCCGGCGTCTTCTCTCCGGCATCCCCGTATTCGGCGCCGTCCACGTAGCCCAGCATCGCGGTGACCGGGGTATCCGGCCCGCCGGGACGTTCGAACAGCAGGCTGAAGGCCAGCGGTGCGTCGGCGCTGAATCCGGCGGCGCGGCAGGTACGGGTGTTGTCACAGGCCAGCAGCCAATCGTGCTCGAAGAACGACGTACCCAGTGAAGAAGCCGTTGCGGCGGTGACCGGTGCCAGCAAGAGGGCCATGGCTAGGCGCAACGGCAATGCAGAGAAGGGCATGAAATAGCCGGGTGGAAGCGGGCAGGGAGTATCCAACATCGGCGCATGCACGGGAACGCACGTGTCGACCGATGTACCCGCAGAGCAGCTACCGGAGCCAGCCGGTATCATGGCGGCACTCTCTGCAACCCGGCGATGCCGATGTCTTCCACCGCCGCTGCTGCGCTGCTCCCCCGTACCCCGAACCCCACCCACGCCGTCGCGCTCCAGCGTCGCGATGCCGTGGCCGTGGCTGGCTGGCCTGCCGACATGCTGCCGCTGCTGCAGCGCCTGTATGCCGCGCGCGGGGTGACCGACGCGGCGCAGGCGCAGCCGAAGCTGGCCCAGCTGCATGCGCCGGAGCTGATGGGCAGCATGCAGGACGCGGTGGAACTGCTGGCCGGTGCAATTGCCAGCAACGCCCGCATCCTGGTGGTGGGCGATTTCGACTGCGACGGCGCCACCGCCTGCGCGGTGGGCGTGCGCGGGCTGCGCATGCTCGGTGCGCGCGACGTCGTGCACGCGGTGCCCAACCGCATCCTGCACGGCTACGGATTGTCGCCGTCGCTGGTGGCCGACCTGGCGCACCTGCAGCCGGGCCTGCTGGTCACCGTCGACCATGGCATTGCCTGCCACGCCGGCGTGACGGCGGCCAAGGCGCTGGGCTGGAAAGTGCTGGTCACCGACCACCATCTGCCCGGTGAGCGGCTGCCGCCGGCCGATGCGCTGGTGGACCCGAACATCAGCGGCGATGCCTTCCCCAGCAAGGCGCTGGCCGGCGTGGGCGTGATCTTCTACGTGCTGATGGCGCTGCGTCGCCACCTGCGCGAACAGGGCGCCTTTGCGGCGACTCCGGAGCCGGACCTGCTGACCCTGCTGGATCTGGTCGCGGTGGGCACCGTGGCTGACCTGGTGGCGCTCGACGCCAACAACCGTGCACTGGTGGCTGCCGGGCTGCGCCGCCTGCGCGCAGGGCAGGGCTGCGTGGGCCTGCAGGCCTTGATCGAGGCCAGCGGCCGCGATCCGGCACGGCTGAGCGCCACCGACATCGGATTCGCACTTGGCCCACGTTTGAATGCCGCCGGGCGCCTGGAAGACATGGCGCTGGGCATCGAACTGCTGCTCACCGAAGACCGCGGCCAGGCCCGCGAGATCGCCCAGACCCTGGAGCAGATCAACGCCGAACGGCGCGCGGTGCAGCAGCTGATGACCGACGACGCCGAGCTGGCGGTGTCGCGCGCGATGCTCACGGCCGAAGGCGAACGCCCGATCGCCGCGTGCCTGTTCGATGCCGACTGGCATCCCGGCGTGGTTGGCCTGGTGGCATCGAAGATGAAGGACCGCCTGCACCGCCCGGTGATTGCGTTTGCCCCCTCCGAACCGGGCAGCGATTCGTTGCGCGGCTCGGCACGCTCGATCCCCGGCTTCCACATCCGTGACGCGCTGGCGCTGGTCAATGCCGCGCACCCGGGCCTGATCGACAAGTTCGGTGGCCACGCCATGGCGGCGGGCCTGAGCCTGCCGCACGCACGCTTCGAGGATTTCCAGAAGGCATTCGTGGCCGTGGTCGAATCGAGCATGGACCCGGCGTCGTTGCAGCAGCTGCTGCTGAGCGATGGCGAGCTGGCACCGGGGGAACTCGATTTCCGCCATGCCGAAGCGCTGCGCCTGGCCGGTCCGTGGGGGCAGGGCTTCCCCGAGCCGCTGTTCGACGGCCATTTCCAGGTGGCGCGTTGGCAGGTGCTGAAGGAAAAACACCTGAAACTCAGCCTGCGCGTGCCCGGCCGTGCCGAACCGATCAATGCGATCCACTTCAGTGGCTGGAAGGGCACCGCCCCGGCCAACCACGTACACATCGCCTACCGCCTGGTCAGCGACGACTACCGCGGTGGCGGTGCGATCCAGCTCATCATCGAACACTGCGCCGATGCATGAGCCGCGCCGTTGCCTGCTCTTGTCGGCCTGCCTGCTGCTGACCGGGCTCCCCTTTACGACACACGCCCATATGCGCCCATCGCCCATCGAACGCTTCGACCTGCAGAGCCGCATCGTGCTGCAGGCCGATGAGGCTGCACGCACCGAACTGTCGACCCGTGAAGGCTTCGAGTTCCCGGACCTGGAAGGCTCACGCCAGAGTGTGGCGTGGTTGCTGGGGCTGGAGCTGACCGCGCGCGTGGCGGGCGAGGGCGACGCGCCGGCCGACGCGGTCACGGTCGACGACGCGGTTGCCGCCGTAATGGCGCGCCTGGCCAGGACCCGCTGCGTCGCCACGGCCTACGAACCATCGGCCGATCCGGACGATTACCGGGATGCAGACGACCAGACCGGCGCGCTGGCGTTCACCTGCCAGCTGCCCGATCCCGCCCCGCTGCGCCCCCTGCATGCTGCATGGCGCAGCGCCCGGACCGACAGTGAACGTCAGCAGGCTGCGGAGCACTTGCTCGCCGCCTATGTCGATCACCTGGCCCATGCGCCCGACCGCCCGGTGCACGCCCGGCATGCCACCTGGTCGCGCCCGTACACCGCCGACCATGCGGTGATGCAGAGCATGGGGGTGATGGGAACCCTGTTGCCGATGCTGTTTCCGTTCGATGGCTGGGAAGACGACGACGCCTGAGCGTCGCCGTTCACCTCGGCGTATGCGGGGTTACTCCTGCACCGTGCTCACCAGCGTCGGCATTTCCCAGGCGCCGCCGGCCGAGACCAACCGGCACAGCCCGGTGCTGGACACGTCGGTCTTCACGAACTGGGTGCCGGTCCAGCCCCAACTGGTGGTGTAGAAGCAGTCGCCCAGACCGCGGCCCCTGTGCGATTCGACGATGGTGCGCACGTCATCGCCTGCGCCGGAGGTGGTCACCAGCCGCGGCTGGTACGGGGCACGGTCGTTGACCACCCAGTAGCCGTCGCCGGTGTTGTAGGCGGCGCGCCAGCAGGCCTGCGAGACCAGCAGCTTGTCTGCGCTCAGACGCTGCACGGTGATCTCCTGCGGGCCCTCATTGGAGATCACGCTGTCGCCCGGGTGCAGGGCCTCGCAGTCGTCGGCCGAGGTCGCCGCGGCCAGCGCCGCGCGCAGTGCCTTCGATTCACCCAGCGCTTCATCGGCGGGGCGGGTCGGCACGACCTTGGCCAGCTTCACCACCGGCATCGGCACGGCCGGCAGCACCGTGTTTTCCGCCTTGGTGCCCTTGCGCACCAGCGCGCCGGGCGTGCCCAGACGGCCCTGGAATTCATCCATCTTCAACAGCACCGCCGAGGCGCCGCGATCGGACACGGTCCAGCGCTTGCCATCGTTGCCGGTCAGCACGATCCGGCTGGTGCCGGTCAAGGTGGACAGCAAGGCCTTCACCTGTGCCGGCGAGAGCACGGCGGTGCCGTCTGCGGCCTTGTAGGCCAGTGCGCCCAGTTTGGTGTCGTTGATCTGCAGTGACAGCTGCTTGGGCAGTGCTGGTCCGTCCATTTGCCCGAGCATCACCTCGGCCTTGACCGGCTGGTCGGGGCCCGCCAGGCGGGTCAGCAGGATCGACACCGGCGCATTGCCGCCGTCCTCGTCGTTCTGGTAACCGGCCGCGCGGCAGGTGCGGGTGTTGTCGCAGGCCAGCGTCCAGTCGTTGTGGGTGAAGCTCACGCCACTGACGGCGGCGGGCGCGGCGTGGGCCGGCAGCAACGGGGCCAGCAACAGCAGGGGGAGCAGGGCAGGCAGGCGCATGCGGGACGTCCTTGTAATGACGCAATGGGGGAGCGGCATCTTGGCCCACTGCGGCGGGCACGCCAAGCCTTGCATCGGCTCAACCCCGTTTGCCGGCATGATCCGTTCAACCTGCTGTCATCGGATAAGGAGCGTCACATGCAACGCACACTTCGTGGGATCGGCATGCTGGGCATGCTGCTGCTGGGCACGCAGGCAGGTCTGGCACCGGCACGCACGGTGCCGCGTCCGCCACCGGTAACGCCGGTGCTGCAGGTGGCCGGGGCCGAGGTGCCCGTGCAACTGCGACAGGTGCGCCTGGACAGCCGCGTGGTGGCGGGCCTGGGCGAGACCCGCATCGAGATGACCTTCTTCAACCCCAACCGCCGCGTGCTTGAAGGGCAGCTCGAGTTCCCGCTGGCCGACGGCCAGCAGGTGGCCGGGTTCGCGCTGGACATCGACGGCGTGCTGCGCGACGCGGTGCCGGTGCCCAAGGCGCAGGGCCGCCAGATATTCGAGGCGATCGAGCGGCGCCGGGTTGACCCGGGCCTGCTGGAGCAGACTGCGGGCAACCAGTTCCGCCTGCGCGTGTACCCGATCCCGGCCCAGGGCAGCCGCCGCATCGTGCTCACCTTCCGTGACACCCTGCCCGTGGATGCACAGGGCTTGCGCTGGGCGGTGCCGCTGCAGTTCGCGCGGGGCGCCGACGAGGTGGTGCTGCGCATGGAAGCCCGGGGCACCGGTGCCCCGACAACGATCCAGCCGTCGCCCTGGAAATTCAGTGCCGAACAGGGCGCCCATGTCGCGCAGTGGCATGGGCGCGGCGATGCGTTGCCTGCCCAGGCGCTGTGGCGTCTGCCGCAGGTGCGGCAGCCCGACGTGGTGACCGGCCTGCACGAGGGACAGCGCTATCTGCTGGCGCAGGTTCCGGTACCGGCACAGGCCACGCCGCGGGTGCTGCCGAAGCGCGTGGGGCTGGTGTGGGACGCATCCGGTTCGGCGCGCCAGCGTGACCGGGCCGCGGAGTTCGCGGTGCTGGACCGTTACTTCGCTGCGCTGGGCACGGGCGAGGTGGAGCTGACCGTACTGCGCGATCGCGCCGAACCGGCGCGCCGCTTCCGTATCCAGCGCGGCGACTGGAGCGCGTTGCGGACCTACCTGACCGGCCTGCCGCAGGACGGTGCCAGCGCGCTTGGCGCGTGGACCCCACGGGCCGACATCGGCGAGTACCTGCTGGTCAGCGATGGCCTGTCCAATTACGGCACCCCGGCGCCGCCGACACTGGCAGCGGGCCAGCGGCTGTACGCGCTGAGCAGTGCCGGCGCGCGCACCGACGGTGCCCGCCTGCGTGCGTGGACCGGCGCCCACCATGGCCAGGCATTGGTGCTGTCCAGTGCGGCCGAGGTCGAGGCGGTGCTGCCCTTGCTGCTGCAGCAACCGGCGCAGGTCGTGGCGTTGCGCGGCACCGGCGTGGACCAGCTGGTGGCCGACGCCAGCGCGGCCAGCCAGGGCTGGCTGCGTGTGTCCGGCCGGGTGCAGCGCGATGATGGCGTGGTGGAGGTGCAGATGCGTCTGGCCGATGGCCGCGACCACACCCAGCGGATCACGCTGGCCGGTGCCCGGGCACTGGACGGAGGGCTGGTGGCGCAGGCCTGGGCCAGCGCCACGCTGGCCGGTTACGCCGCCGACCCGGCGGGCAATGCCGCGCGGATCGGCGCGCTGTCGCAGCAGTTCGGGATGGTCGGTGCGGACACCTCGCTGCTGGTGCTGGAGACCTTGGACGACTACCTGCGCTATGGCATCCGCGCCCCGGCGCCGCTGCGCGCCGACTACGACCGCCTGCATGCCGTGCGCATCGGCGACGAAAAGCAGGCGCGTGCGCAGCGCCTGGACCAGATCGCGCTGCAGTTCGCCGAACGCGAGCGCTGGTGGAACACGCGCTGGCCCAAGGGCACGCCCGCGACCCAACCGGTGCTCACCAAGGCCGCGCCCATGGCGGTTGCCGCTGCGGATGCACAGGTCTACATGGAGACGCGCGTGAATGACGTGGTCACGCCGCCTTCGCCGCCCGCACCGCCGGCGCCATCGCCACAGATGGCCCCGGCCGCCGCAACGCGGGGCAACCTGGAGAGAATGGCTGTCACCGGCAGCAAGCGCAGCCGCAGCAGCAACAGCGGCGCCATCGCCGTCACGCTGGCTGCCTGGGAACCGGATTCGGCCTATGCCCGCCGCCTGCGCGGTGCCGCGCCGGCGCAGCTGTACGCGCTGTACCTGGCCGAACGCGAGCAGCACAGCGACAGCAGTGCGTTCTATCTGGACGTGGCCGACCTGCTGTTGGCCGCCGGCCAGCGCGAACTGGGCCTGCGCGTGTTGTCCAACCTGGCCGAGATGCAGCTGGAAAACCGCCACGTGCTGCGCGTGCTCGGCTACCGCCTGATGCAGGCCAATGCGCCGGACCTGGCGGTGCCGGTGTTCCGCCAGGTGCTGCGGCTGGGCGAGGAGGAGCCGCAGAGCTTCCGCGACCTGGGTCTGGCGCTGGAGGCCAGCGGCCAGTACCAGCCGGCGCTGGACGCGCTCAACGAGGTGGTGGTGCGGCCCTGGGACAGCCGTTTCGACGGCATCTCGCTGATCGCGCTGGACGAACTCAACACGCTGGCGGCACGCGAACGCGTGGATGCCCGTGCCGTCGATCCGCGGCTGCGCCGGGCACTGCCGCTGGACCTGCGGGTGGTGCTCAGCTGGGACAGCGACAACAGCGACATGGACCTGTGGGTGACCGACCCCAACGGCGAGCGCGCCTACTACGGCAACCGGCTCACCTACCAGGGCGGGCAGATGTCGCAGGACTTCACCGGCGGCTACGGGCCCGAGCAGTTCTCGCTGCGCGATGCCAAGCCCGGCAAGTACAAAGTGGAGGCGAACTTCTTCGGCAGCCGCGAGCAGCTGGTCACCGGCGCCACCACCCTGAGCCTGCGCCTGAGCACGCACTGGGGCACCGGCAAGCAGCGCGACCAGCAGGTCACGATGCGCCTGAAGGACAAAGCCGAGACGGTGCTGGTGGGCGAGTTCGAGGTGCGCTAGCACGCCACCGCGGTTCGACCGGGAGCAGGGCAGGGCGACGCCGACGACGTCGCCCTGTCTGCACTGGGGCGGGCAGCTACAATCCAGGGTCTGCCCCTCTTTTCCGGCCCTTCTGCATGGACCCTGTCATGGCCCCCGCCGCGCCGGTGCGCTGGCGTCCCGCCACCCGCTTCCTGGTCTGGTCGGCCATCCTGCTCACCACTGCGGTCGCCAACGCCTTCGTCGAAGTGATGGACGCGCAGCGCCGTGGCGATGGCCTGGCACTGTGGGAACCGATGATCTGGGAGCTCAGCAGTGTCGCCATGATTCTGCTGACCCTGCCGTTGCTGTGGTGGGGCTGCCAGCGCTGGCCGCTGCATGCCGATACCTGGAAGCGACGGCTGCCGGCGTACCTGCTGGCCAGCGTGGCGTGGTCGCTGGTGCATGTGGTGGGGATGATGGCCCTCCGTCACGCGTCCTATGCGGCGCTGGGCCAGCACTACGAAGACGGCTCACCCTGGCCGACGCGGCTGGTGTACGAGTACCTCAAGGACGTCCGCGCGTTTTTCAGCTTCGTGGCGATCGAACACTTCTTCAGCTGGTTCGGCCGGCGACGGCAGGGCGAGGCGCATCTGCTGGCAGCGCCCGATGACGCGCCCACGGCGGAGCCCGCCGATGTGGCACGTCCCGAACGCTTCCTGGTGCGCAAGCTGGGCCGCGATTTCCTGGTGGCCACCGCCGATATCGAATACGCCCAGGCCGCCGGCAACTACGTCAACCTGCGCGTGCGCGGGCACGACTATCCGTTGCGCAGCACCATGGCGGCGCTGGAGGAGCGGCTGGATCCGGCGATCTTCGTGCGTGCCCACCGCAGCTGGGTGGTCAACGTGCGCCGACTGGTCTCGATCGAGCCCTTGGACGGCGGTGAGGCGCTGCTGCACATGGACGATGGCGGGCGGGTGCCGTGCAGCCGCCGGCAGCTGCCGTCGTTCCGCCAGGCACTGGCGGCGCAGGCCACCGGCTGACGGCAGCGGGCCGCCAGCCGGCGTGGCACCCCGGACGCCCGGGATGCCGTCAGGCAGCTCAGCGCTTGCCGTCTTTCTTGATCATCGCGTCGATGCGACCGGCGCGCGCTTCCGAGCCCGGGTGCGAGGACATCAGGCCACCTTCGCTGGACAGCTTGCGGAACATGCTGGCCAGTGCGGCCGGGTCGTAGCTGTGGCGCTTCATGAAGCGGTAGCCGTACTCGTCGGCCGCGCTCTCTTCCTTCTGCGAGAACTGGGCGTTGACGAAGCCTTCGGCCAACTCGCCCAGCTGGCCCTGGGTCAGGTCGGCGACGTTGGCGTTGCCGGAGGCGGCCAGGGTGTCGCGACCGGCCGAGGTCAGCATGGCGGTGCGCATCTTGGTCTTGCTGTGGCCCAGCTTGACGTGGCCGATCTCGTGGCCGATCACGCCGCGCACTTCGTCGTCGGAGGCCATGTCCATCAGGCCCGAGTACACGCGCACGCAGCCGTTGGCCATGGCCCAGGCGTTGACGTCTTCGGTCAGGTAGACCTTGAAGTTGAGGCTCAGGCCGTCTTCGTTGGCCAGGCCCTGGGTGATCTTGGCCAGGCGCTGGGCATACGGGCTGTTGGCCGGGGCGATCTTGTTGTCCTTGTCCATGTACGCGCAGGCCTGGTCGGCGGCCTTGGCCACGTCGGCATCGGACAGGGTCAGGGCCTGGCCGGCCTTCATGCCGGTGCCGGCCAGCGACTTCAGGTCGATGGCCGAGGCGTTGCCAGCGGCGAAGCAGGCCAGGGCCAGCAGAACAGCGGAGGATGACTTCCTCATCGGGTAAAGCTCCATGTAGGTGATATTGGGGGCGACCGCTGGCGGGGGCCACCGGGCGCGGCAGGAGTCTACCCTCTGGCCCGCCCGGCGTGTTCACCCATCGCTGACGCGGGCCGCCCGGGCGCCACCGCCGCCGGCCGTTGCGGCCTCAAAGCCCCGGATAGGCTATGATGGACAGTCTTTTCGCACGCACTAATTGCCGACATGATCGAGCTCAATCCTGTCCGCCAGCGCATCACCGATCTCACCGATCGCGTGCTGTCGCTCAGGGGGTATCTTTGACTACGACGCCAAGAAAGAGCGTCTGGAAGAAGTAACCCGGGAACTGGAAAACCCGGATATCTGGAACAACGCCGAGTACGCCCAGAACCTGGGCCGCGAACGCGCCAACCTTGAAAAGACCGTGGGCGGCATCGCCACGATCCTGGATGGCCTGTCCGAGTCCGGCGAACTGCTGGAACTGGCCGACAGCGAACAGGACGAAGATACCGCCCTGGCCGTGGTCGCCGACCTGGACAAGTACCAGAAGCACGTTGAACAGCTGGAATTCCAGCGCATGTTCTCCGGCCAGATGGACACCGCCGCGGCGTTCGTCGACATCCAGGCCGGCGCCGGTGGTACCGAAGCCCAGGACTGGGCCGAGATCCTGCTGCGCATGTACCTGCGCTGGTGCGAATCGCGCGGCTGGAAGACCGAGCTGATGGAAGTGTCCGGTGGCGACGTCGCCGGCATCAAGTCGGCCACGCTGCGCGTGGAAGGCGATTACGCCTACGGCTGGTTGAAGACCGAAACCGGCGTGCACCGCCTGGTGCGCAAGTCGCCGTTCGATTCGGACAACCGCCGCCACACCAGCTTCACCTCGGTGTTCGTGTCGCCGGAAGTCGATGACAACATCGAAATCGACATCAACCCGGCCGACCTGCGCACCGACGTGTACCGGTCCTCCGGCGCAGGTGGTCAGCACGTCAACAAGACCGAATCGGCGGTGCGTATCACGCACATTCCGACCAACACGGTCGTGGCCTGCCAGACCGGCCGCAGCCAGCACCAGAACCGCGACAACGCGATGAAGATGCTGGCCGCCAAGCTGTACGAGCTGGAAATCCAGAAGCGCAACGCCGAGCGTGACGCCGTGGAAGCCACCAAGTCCGACATCGGCTGGGGCAGCCAGATCCGCAACTACGTGCTCGACCAGAGCCGTATCAAGGACCTGCGCACCGGCATCGAACGGTCGGACACGCAGAAGGTGCTGGACGGCGACCTCGACGAATTCGTCGAAGCCAGCCTGAAGTCCGGCCTGGCCGTGGGTGCCAAACGCACCGACGCCTGACCGTCGGGGCCGCCATGCGCGGCCCCGATCCGCTGTGCCCGGGCCGCGCCCGGTTTCGCAATCCGCCCCGACCATCGGCATGATGGCGGGGACCGTACCTCCCCCCGACATACATAGACCCACGCCATGAACGATCAGACCGCCGCGCCGCAGCCCCCCGTCGACGAGAACAGCCTCATCGCCGAGCGCCGCGCGAAACTGACCGCCCTGCGCGGGCAGGGCATCGCCTACCCGAACGATTTCCGCCGTGAACAGTTCGCCGGCAGCCTGCAGGCCGAGTTTGCCGATGCCGAACAGTGGACCGCCGAAGCGCTGGAAGCCACCGACCGCCAGGTCAAGATGGCCGGCCGCCTGATGGCCAAGCGCGTCATGGGCAAGGCCAGCTTCGCCCAGATCCAGGACGAGTCCGGTCGCATCCAGCTGTTCCTGCAGGGCAGCACGCTGGGCGATGCCTACACGGCGTTCAAGGGCTGGGACGTGGGCGACATCATCGGCGTGGAAGGCGGGCTCACCCGCACCAAGACCGGCGAGCTGTCGGTCAAGGCCACCAGCATCCGCCTGCTGACCAAGTCGCTGCGCCCGCTGCCGGACAAGTGGCACGGCCTGGCCGACGTGGAGCAGCGCTACCGCCAGCGCTACGTCGACCTGATCGTGACCCCGGAGTCGCGCGAGGTGTTCATCAAGCGCTCGCGGATCATCCGCGCCATGCGCGCCTGGCTGGACAGCCGCGACTTCCTGGAAGTCGAAACGCCGATGATGCATTACATCCCCGGCGGCGCCACGGCCAAGCCGTTCACCACCCACCACAACGCGCTGGACCTGGACCTGTACCTGCGCGTGGCCCCGGAGCTGTACCTCAAGCGCCTGGTCGTGGGTGGGCTGGAGCGCGTGTACGAGATCAACCGCAACTTCCGCAATGAAGGCGTGAGCACCCGCCACAATCCGGAATTCACCATGATGGAGCTGTACGAGGCTTACGCCACGTACACCGAAGTGATGGACCTGACCGAAGGCGTGATCCGTGACGTGGCCAGCAAGGTGCTGGGCACCACCACGGTGGAGTGGGACGGTGCCACCATCGACCTGGCCCCGGCGTTCCGCCGCTGGCGCATGGACGAGGCGGTGCGCCACCACAACCCGGAGATCAGCGCCGCCGACTGCACCGACCGCGACGCGCTGGCCGCCCATTGCGAGCGCCTGAAGATCCGCATCAAGCCGTCCTACGGCTGGGGCAAGCTGCTGCTGGAGATCTTCGAGGCCACCGTCGAGCACACCCTGGTGCAGCCGACCTTCATCACCGACCACCCGGTCGAGGTGTCGCCGCTGGCCCGCGCCAACGATGACCAGCCGGGCTACACCGACCGCTTCGAGCTGTTCATCAACGGTAAGGAGCTGGCCAATGGCTTCTCCGAGTTGAACGACCCGGAAGACCAGGCCGCCCGCTTCCAGGCCCAGGTGACGGCCAAGGAAGGCGGCGACGACGAGGCCATGCACTACGACGCCGATTACATCCGTGCGCTGGAGTACGGTATGGCGCCGACTGGCGGGCTGGGCATCGGCATCGACCGCCTGGTGATGCTGCTGACCGGCAGCAGTTCGATTCGTGATGTACTGCTGTTCCCCTACATGCGTCCGGAAAACTGAGACGTACGTCCGGGTGCCCGACACGGGCATCCCGGGCGGGGTTCCGCTGTCGTGGCCGCGCGCGTATCGTTTATGCGTGGTCATTGCGACAGTTCTGCGTGATGGCCAGGCAGGTATCGAGCCGAAGGCGGGCGTGACGCCCGCATCACACTGCGGCTACGATCATGAACCGGGCGATCGCGACGGGAGGCGGATCCATGCAAGGTGCCAGTGTGCAGAGTGGCGGAATATCCTTTCCGCAGCATGTTCCAGTGTGGTCCAGGAAGACGGCGGAAGCAGCCTTGAATATTGTCATCGTTGACGATCAGACGTCCGCGCGCACCATGCTGCGTCATGTCATCGAGGACATCGCGCCGGAACTGAGCGTGCACGACTTCGGTGACCCGCTCACCGCGCTGGCCTGGTGCGAGTCGCACCCCGTCGACCTGTTGCTGCTCGACTACCGCATGCCGGAAATGGACGGGCTGGAATTCGCCCGCCGGTTCCGCCGCCTGCCCAAGCACCGCGACATCCCGGTGATCCTGATCACCGTGGTCGGCGACGAGCCGATCCGCCAGGCCGCGCTGGAAGCGGGCGTCATCGATTTCCTGGTCAAGCCGATCCGCCCGCGCGAACTGCGCGCGCGCTGCTACAACCTGCTGCAGCTGCGCCAGCAATCGGAAAACGTCAAAYAGCGTGCGCTGTCGCTGGAGCAGCGCCTGCTGGCCAGCATGCACGAAGTGGAAGAGCGCGAACGCGAGACCCTGTCGCGGTTGGCGCGTGCGATCGAGTTCCGTGATGCCGGTACCAGCGCCTACCTGGAGCGCATGGCGCACGTGGCGGGGCTGATCGCCGAACAACTCGGCCTGCCCGAAGAAGAGTGCAAGCTGATCGAAATGGCCGCGCCGCTGCACGACATGGGCAAGATCGCCATTCCCGATGCAGTGCTGCTCAAGCAGGGCAAGCTCAACGAAGAAGAGCTGGCGATCATGCGCCGGCACCCGCGGATCGGCTACGAGCTGCTCAGCGGCAGCCAGAACCGCTTCATCCAGGTGGGCGCGTTGATCGCGCTGCGCCACCACGAGCGTTATGACGGCAGCGGTTACCCCGACGGCCTGATCGGCGATGCGATTCCGCTGGAAGCGCGGATCGTGGCGGTGGCCGATGTGTTCGACGCGCTGATCTCGCCCCGCCCGTACAAGGAAGCGTGGACGATGGAAGCCACCATGGCCTACCTGTACGCGCAGCGCGGCCGCCTGTTCGACCCGCGCTGCGTGGATGCGCTGATGAAGGGCCGCGAGCAGCTGGAAGAGATCTGCGCCCAGCACTCGACCGCCTCGACCCGCCCGGGAATGTGAGATGCAGCCTCTGTACCCGTGGCTGAAGCGCCGGCTGGCGCAACGTCCGGATACCGAGCACGGGCAGGTAGTCGTGCGGATCGCGCTGATTTCGCTGATCCTGCTGTATGTGCTGCTGGCGGGGGCGCGCAACCACCTGCTGGACCAGTACCACGGCGTGCTGGCCACGGCGCTGACCGGGCTGGGCATGTCGCTGTTGTTGCTGGGCTGGCTGCTGTGGCGGCCGCAGCGGTCGCACCTGCGCCGGGTGGTCGGCATGCTTGCCGACTACGGGCTGATCGCGCTGGGCATGATCCAGATGGGCGAGCCGCTGGCCTGGGTGTATGCGGTGGTGATGTGGGTGACGGTGGGCAATGGGCTGCGCTATGGCAACCGTTACCTGGCCGCTGCCATCGCGCTGGCCATGCTTGGCTTTGGTACCACCGTGTTGCTGACCCCGTACTGGATGGACAACGCCAGGCTGGCTTTCTTCCTTTGGTTGGGGCTGGCAGTGGTGCCGCTGTGCTGCTCGACCCTGCTGCGCCGACGCATGCGAGTGCCCCCCATGAACGAGTCTCCCCGCACCGGCCCCGCCGGCAAGCAGCACCTGCTGGCCCGGTTCAAGCAGCGCCTGTCCGGCCGGCCCGACAGCGAGCACGCGCAGAACCTGATCCGCATCGCGATCACCTCGCTGTTCATCATCTACCTGGGCTGGCGCTACCTGGAGAACCACGGCGATACGCTGCTGGCCACCTGGCTGATCCTGGCCTTCGAGTTGACGGTGTCGGCCGGGCTGCTGGCGGCCATCCTGCTGCAGCCCGGCGTATCGCATGTGCGGCGGGTGATCGGCATGCTCACCGACTATTCCTGCATGGGGCTGATCATGACCATCCAGGGCGAGCCGGCCGCGCCGCTGTATGCGGTGTGCCTGTGGGTCACCATCGGCAACGGCATGCGCTATGGCAGCACCTACCTGCGCGTGGCCACGGCCATGGGCTGCGTGGCCTTCCTGTGCACGATCATGCTGGCGCCGTACTGGCAGCAGCACAGCTACCTGGCGTGGGGGCTGCTGCTAGGGTTGGCGGCGATCCCGCTGTACTTCGACTCGCTGCTGCACGCACTGACCCGCGCGGTGGCCGAGGCGCGCCAGGCCAACGAGGCCAAGAGCCGTTTCCTGGCCAACATGAGCCACGAATTCCGCACCCCGCTGAACGGCCTGGCCGGCATGACCGAAGTGCTGGCCACCACCCGCCTGGACGAGGAGCAGCGCGAGTGCCTCAACACCATCCAGGCCTCGGCGCGCAGCCTGCTGGCGCTGGTGGAGGAGGTGCTGGACATCTCGGCCATCGAGGCCGGCAAGGTCCGCGTGGAGCGCCACGAATTCGCCCTGGCCGACGTGCTGCAGGCGATCAACCTGATCCTGACCCCGCAGGCGCGCACCAAGGCGCTGGAGTACCGCGTGGTGGTGGACGAGCACGTGCCGCCGCGGCTGTACGGCGATGCCGGCCACCTGCAGCAGATCCTGCTCAACCTGATGGGCAACGCGGTCAAGTTCACCGACGACGGCTTCGTGGCGTTGCGGGTGTCGCTGCTGGACGGGCAGGTCGGCGAGCGGGTGATGCTGCGCTTCGAGATCCTCGACAGCGGTATCGGCGTGCCGGCCGCGCTGCGCGAGCGCCTGTTCGATGCCTTCGAGCAGGCCGACGTGGGCCTGGCCCGCCGCCACGAGGGCACCGGTCTGGGCACCTCCATTGCCAAGGGCCTGGTGGAATCGATGGGCGGCCGCATCGGCTATACCCCCAACAGCCCACGTGGCAGCGTGTTCTGGGTGGAAATCGCGCTGGACGTGGCGATGACCCCGGTACTGACCGGCGACACCACCGAGAGCGGCAACGTCATCGCCTTCTCCAATCCGTTCCTGCGCCACCGCGCGCGGGTGCGCAGCCTGCGCGTGCTGGTGGCCGACGACCATGCCGCCAACCGCATGGTGCTGCAGCGCCTGCTGGAGAAGGCCGGCCACAAGGTGGTCTGCGTCAATGGCGGCGAGCAGGTGCTGGACATGCTGGAGCAGTCCGACTTCGACACCGCCATCGTCGACCTGCACATGCCCGGCATGAGCGGGCTGGACCTGCTCAAACAGCTGCGGGTGATGCAGGCCAGTGGCATGCCCTACATCCCGGTGATGGTGCTCAGCGCCGATGTCACCCCCGATTCGATCCTGCGCTGCGAGCAGGCCGGTGCACGCGCCTTCCTGGCCAAGCCGGTGGTGGCCACGCGGTTGCTCGACATCCTGGCCGACATCGCCGCCAACACGCGGCCCGAGCCGGGTATCCAGGCGGTGCCCGCCGCGCCGGTGGTGGCCGGCGCGCTGGATCCGGCGGTGCTCGACGAGCTGGCCGCGCTGGGCATGGGGGAGGGGTTTGAAAAGCAGTTCATCGCCCAGTGCCTGAGCGATGTCGACGGTTGCATGGCCCGTATCCAGGCCAGCGGTGAACAGCAGGCCTGGGATCAGCTGCGCGAACACGCCCACGCGCTGCGTGGGGTGGCCAGCAACCTCGGCCTGGTCCAGGTGGCCAATGCCGGGGGTGAACTGATGCGCATGCCCGACTGGCAGCTCAAGGCCGAATGGACCCCGCGCGCGGGCGCCTTGGGCAATGCGTTGCGACAGGGAAGGAAGGCACTCGACGCCCGGGCTGTGGCCCTGCGGCAGTCCGATGGCGACGAGTGCACGCCCTCCTGAACATGGCCAGGCTCAGCCGGCATCAGCGTTGCGCCGGCCCTGTGCCCGCACCAGCCGGTCCATGGTGCGCAGCGACTTTTCGCCCAGCTGCATGGCCGTGTCCACCCAGATCTCGGTGATCCGCATCATTTCGTGCAGCGGCACCATGCTGGACACTTCCGACACTTCGCGCATGGCCGCCCAGGCGTGCGGAATGCGCTTGCTGTCCTTGATCACCCGCTCGACCGCGGCCACGCCTTCGCCCACCGGCACCACCACGTCCACCAGGCCCATCTCGTGCAGTTGGCGGGCGGTGTAGAGGTTGCCTTCCAGCATGATCTTCTCGGCCAGGCGCGGGCTGATCCGCTGGCACATGAAGGAGTAGGCGCCCATGCCCGGGAACAGGTCGAACAGGACCTCGGGCAGGCCCATCAGCACGCCTTCCTCGGCCACGATGGTGTGGCAGCTCAGTGCGGCCTCGAAGCCGCCGCCAAGTGCATTGCCCTGCACCAGCGCGATGCTGTGCGCGCGCACGCCCAGGCCGGCGTGGAACGCATGCACGCCACGCACGCAGCGCTGGGCGTAGTCGAGCAGGCGCGGGCGGTCGCCCTCGCGGATCAGGCGGCAGAACAGTTCCAGGTCGCCGCCCAGGTTGAACACGTCGCTGTCCGACGCCAGCACCACGTGCGGGGACAAGGCGTGGGAGATGCTCAGGCGTTCGCCGAGTTCGCGCTGGTAGCCCACGATATCGTCCACCAGCCGCGAGGCGAAGCAGGGGCGACCGGGCTGGTCGACCAGGTTGGCGTGCATGTGGATCCAGTACACGTCACGGTGCGCTTCTTCGGTGATGCGCAGGGTCGGGTGCAGCTGCGGGCGGGGGGCAAAGGGATGGACTGCAGACATGGGAGTTCTCCGTAAGACCGTCCGGCCGACCGCATTGCGGACGGAGAATGAAGGGGGCGAGCAGAACGTGCGGCGGCGAGTGATTCTATGCGCGCGGTGTGAACCGCCTGCAAGCGGGGCTGGTACCGCCCGGCCGCCGCGCCGTCCCGGGCAGCACCCGGCACGGCCCGCCTTGGCAAGGGGAGGCCGGCAAACCCCTGCGGGGCGGGGCATCCTGCGGCGCGCGGGGGCTGGCACAGGGCCTGGCGCTACGTTTCGGAATGTGATGAATATGGAGGGTGGGGGCTGCGTACCGGTACCGGTGGCCGGCGAGGGCGCGCCGATGTGGCCCGGGGGCCATGGCGCACTTCGGCAGCGGTCATGCGTTCGCCGCGACGATTTGCGGCATCGGCAGTCGTTTGGGAACCGACCCTACCACTCCGGCCATCCTGGCGGCCTGACGGGGTCGCTGGTAGGGTCGCTCCCCAGACGACCGCACGCAGTGTGTCCCGGCCGATGGTGGGCATGACGTTGGCCGGAGCCGCCGCTGTGCAAGGATGCGACGCGGATGCGTTCTTCGGCAACGGCCATGCATTCGCCGCGACGATCTGCTGCATCGGCAGTCGTTTGGGAACCGACCCTACCAGTACCACTGCCATTGACGGCGGCATGCCGTCCTTTCGACCACAGGCGCGCCAATCAAAAACCCCCGCCGTTGCCGGCAGGGGTTCTGTTCGTCATCGCTGTCCGCACATCCTTACGGGGCAGGCGTATCGCGCAGTTCGCGGCGCAGGATCTTGCCGACGTTGGTCTTCGGCAGTTCCTTGCGGAATTCCACGATCCGGGGGTGCTTGTACCCGGTCAGGTTGGCCCGGGCGTGTTCCTTGACCATCTCGGCGGTCAGGTTCGGGTCCTTCTTGACGATGACCACCTTGACCACTTCGCCGGACTTCTCGTCGGGTACGCCGACCGCGGCCACTTCGAGCACGCCCGGCATCATCGCGATGACGTCTTCGACCTCGTTGGGGTACACGTTGAAGCCGGACACCAGGATCATGTCCTTCTTGCGGTCGACGATGTAGAAGAAGCCGTGCTCGTCCATCCGCGCCATGTCGCCGGTGTGCAGCCAACCGTCGGCGTCGATGGCCTGGGCGGTTTCTTCCGGACGCTGCCAGTAGCCCTTCATCACCTGCGGGCCCTTGATGCACAGCTCGCCCACTTCGCCCGGGGTCAGCGTCTTGCCGTTGTCATCCTTGACGCACGCATCGGTGGACGGGATCGGCAGGCCGATCGCGCCGTTGTACTCGGCCAGGTTGAGCGGATTGATGCAGGCGGCCGGCGAGGTTTCGGTCAGGCCATAGGCTTCAACCAGGGTCACGCCGGTGGCCTTCTTCCAGCGCTCGGCGACCGCGCGCTGCACGGCCATCCCGCCGCCCAGGGTGAACTTCACGGTGGAGAAGTCGATCTCGTCGAAACCGGGCGTGTTGAGCAGGCCGTTGAACAGCGTGTTGACGCCGGTGATGGCAGTGAAGCGGGTGGCCTTGAGCTCCTTGACGAAGCCCTTCATGTCGCGCGGGTTGGTGATCAGGTGGTTGCAGCCACCGAACTTCATGAAGACCAGGCCGTTCGCCGTCAATGCGAAGATGTGATACAGCGGCAGGGCGGTGATGATCACTTCCTTGCCCGGCTCGATGCCCGACGTGGACAGCCACGCCGAGGCTTGCTGCATGTTGGCGATCAGGTTGCGGTTGGTGAGCATGGCGCCCTTGGCCACGCCCGTGGTGCCGCCCGTGTACTGCAGGAAGGCCACATCCTCATGGTCGATCTCGACCTTGGGCAGGGTGTGGCGGCTGCCCAGCTTGAGTGCCTGGTTGAAGCGCACCGCGCCGCGGATGCTGTAGTTGGGCACCATCTTCTTGATGTACTTCAACACGAAGTTCACCAGCAGGCCCTTGGCACCGAGCATGTCGCCCAGGCCGGTGGTGATGACCTGCTTGATCGGGGTGTCGGCAAGGACCTGCTGGACGGTGTCGCCGAAGTTGTCGACCACGACCAGCACCGCAGCGCCGGAATCCACCAGCTGGTGCTTGAGCTCGCGCGCGGTGTACAGCGGGTTGACGTTGACCACGGTGAGGCCGGCGCGCAGCACGCCGAAGGTGGCCACCGGGTACTGCAGGCAGTTGGGCATCATCAGGGCGACGCGATCGCCCTTTTTCAGCTGCAGCTCGCCGAGCAGGTAGGCAGCGAACTGCTCGACCAGCGCGTCGGTTTCACCATAGGTGAGCTGCTTGCCGAAACTGGAGTAGGCGGGACGGTCGCGGTACTTGGCCACCGAGGTATCGAACACGGCAGAGACCGAAGCGAACTCGTTGACGTCGATCTCGGCAGGTACGCCGTTGGGATAGCTCTGCAGCCAGGGACGTTCCAGACTCATATTCCCCCTCCAGGAATCGTTGATGAAAGTGTGTGCTGGCCCTGAGTATCCGCCAGTTCACGTCCGGGCAGCATACCGGGCCGGATGGAAAAGGCGAAGGGGGCGTGAAGGGGGCGGCGATCTGCCGCGGTAGTGACAGCCGCATGCGGCCACCGACCGGTGGGCCACGACCGTGGTGGGCCACGACCCCGGTGGGCCACGACCGTTGGTCGTGGCGCTTTCATGGCAGCCCCGACCAACGGTCGGGGCCTACCGGTGGGGTCAGCCCTTGGCTGCCAGCTGGCGCAGCACGTACTGCAGCAAACCGCCGTGCTTGAAGTACTCCACTTCCTTCGGCGTGAGCAGCATCACGTGCACCTCGAAGGTCTTGCGGGTGCCATCGGCCTTGGTGGCCGTTACCGTGGCCGTCTTGCTGGCGCCATCGTTCAAGCCGGTGATGTCGATGGTTTCCGAACCGTCCAGGCCCAGGCTCTGCGCGTTCTCGCCGGCCTTGAACTGCAGCGGCAGCACGCCCATGCCCACCAGGTTGGAGCGGTGGATGCGCTCGAAGCTCTCGGTGATCACGGCCTTGACGCCCAGCAGGTTGGTGCCCTTGGCCGCCCAGTCACGCGACGAGCCGGTGCCGTATTCCTTGCCGGCGAACACCACCAGCGGCACGCCGTCGGACTTGTACTTCATGGCCGCGTCGTAGATCGCCAGCTTCTGCGGCTCGCCACCGCCGGCGGGGAAGTACAGCGTGTTGCCGCCTTCCTCGCCGCCGAACATCAGGTTCTTGATGCGGATGTTGGCGAACGTACCGCGGACCATGACGTCATCGTTGCCGCGGCGGCTGCCGTAGCTGTTGAAGTCGGCCGGCTGCACGCCGCGCTCCTGCAGGAAGCGGCCCGCCGGCGAGTCTTTCTTGATGTTGCCGGCCGGGGAGATGTGGTCGGTGGTGATCGAATCCCCGAACAGGCCCATCACCCGCGCGCCGTGCACGTCGTCGACGTGACCGACCTGCATGGTCATGCCGTCGAAGTAGGGCGGGTTCTTGATGTAGGTCGATGCGCCGTCCCATTCGTACAGGTCGCCGTCCGGCGAGGCGATGGTGTTCCAGCGGGTGTCGCCCTTGAACACATCGGCGTAGTTCTGCTTGAACATCTCCGGCCCGATGGTCGCGGCGATCACGTCGCCGATTTCCTTGTTGCTCGGCCAGATGTCGCGCAGGTACACCGGGTTGCCGTCGCGGTCATTGCCCAGCGGCTCGGTGGTGAGGTCGATGTCGGTGGTACCGGCAATCGCATAGGCCACCACCAGCGGCGGGCTGGCCAGGTAGTTCATTTTGACTTCCGGGTGCACGCGGCCTTCGAAGTTGCGGTTGCCCGACAACACCGAGGTCACCACCAAGTCGCCGGCGGCGATGCCGGCGCTCACTTCGGCCGGCAGCGGGCCCGAATTGCCGATGCAGGTGGTGCAGCCATAGCCGACCACGTAGAAGCCGATCTTCTCCAGCTCGGTAAGCACGCCGGCCTTTTCAAGGTAATCGGTGACCACGCGCGAGCCTGGGCCAAGCGAGGTCTTCACCCACGGCTTGCGGTCCAGGCCCTTGGCGGCCGCGTTGCGCGCGAGCAGGCCCGCACCGATCATCACCGCCGGGTTGGAGGTGTTGGTGCACGAGGTGATCGCGGCGATCACCACCGCGCCGTCCTTCAGGCGGAAGCGCGTGCCGTCCAGTTCCACATCGCTGTAGCCCTTGGCCAGCTGTTCGTTGCCCACCGCCGCGCCGCCGCCTTCGTTGACGAAGTTGGAGACATCCTCGGTGCGCTTGTCGCGGTTGGTGGTCAGCCCGACCAGGCTGTCGCGGTAGTTCTGCTTGACGTCTTCGAGCAGCACGCGGTCCTGCGGCCGCTTGGGGCCGGCCAGCGACGGCTTCACCGTGCCCATGTCCAGTTCCAGCGTGGCGCTGTAGCTGGCGTGCGCGGTCTGCGCGTCGTGCCACAGGCCCTGCGCCTTGGCGTAGGCCTCGACCAGCGCGATCTGTTCTTCGCTGCGGCCGGACAGGCGCAGGTAGTTCAGCGATTCTTCGTCGATCGGGAAGATGCCGCAGGTGGCGCCGTATTCCGGGGCCATGTTGCCGATCGTGGCGCGGTCGGCCAGCGGCAGGTGCTGCAGGCCTTCGCCGAAGAACTCGACGAACTTGCCGACCACGCCGTGCTTGCGCAGCTGCTGGGTGACGGTGAGCACCAGGTCGGTGGCGGTGGCGCCCTCGGGCAGCTTGCCGGTGAGCTTGAAGCCCACCACCTGCGGGATCAGCATCGAGGACGGCTGGCCGAGCATGGCCGCCTCGGCTTCGATGCCGCCCACGCCCCAGCCGAGCACGCCGATGCCATTGATCATGGTGGTGTGGCTGTCGGTCCCGAACACGGTGTCCGGGTACGCCACCGGCGTGCCGTCCTTGTCGGCGGTCATCACCACGCGGGCCAGGTTCTCCAGGTTCACCTGGTGGACGATGCCGGTGTTGGGCGGCACCACCTTGAAGTTGTCGAACGCCTTCTGGCCCCAGCGCAGGAAGCCGTAACGCTCCATGTTGCGCTGGAATTCGATCTTGCCGTTGAGGTCCAGCGCGTCGGGCGTGCCGAACACGTCCACCTGCACCGAATGGTCGATCACCAGTTCCGAGGGGATCTGCGGATTGATCTGTTCCGGGCGGCCGCCCAGCTTGACCACCGCATCGCGCATCGCGGCCAGGTCGACCACGCAGGGCACGCCGGTGAAATCCTGCAGCACCACGCGCGCAGGCATGAAGGCGATTTCGATGTCCGGCTCGGCGGTCGGGTTCCAGCGGGCCACTGCCTCGATGTGGTCGCGACCGACCGTGGCGCCACCATCCTCGTGCCGGAGCAGGTTCTCCAGCAGGATTTTCATGGAGTAGGGCAGGCGGGAGATGTCGAACTGCTGTCCGAGCTTGGGCAGGCTGAAGTAGTCGTAGGTCGTGCCGCCGACGTCCAGCTGGCTGCGGGTGGAGAACGAATCGCTCATGCGGGGTGACTCCTCTTGCGGATGGCTTGCGTTGGCCCGCCCGAGGCAGGCCTGCTTGCGTTCGCCGTTGGCCCATAGGCCCGGTGACCGTTCCGAGTATGAACGATTCAGCCGGCCTTCGGCCTGCGGCATCGGGTCTCAGGGTACATAGAGATATGTATCGCTGATGTCATGGGGACCTGCGTATCCTTTGGCCGGCAAGGCCGGAATGGGGCGTGGCGCGTCCTCGGGTAGAAGTATGCCCCCGGAAGTATGTATAATTTGTGCATACTTTGGAGGGCCTACCGATGGAAGCCACCGTTGCAGAACGCGGACAGATCACCTTGCCCAAGGCGGTCCGCGATGCGCTCGGCCTGACCAAGGGCACCCAGCTGAAAGTGGAACTGGACGGCAGCCGGATCATCCTGCGCAAGAGCGTGGACGACGCGATTTCGCGCGCACGCGGCAAGTTCGCCCTGGATGGCTTCGATTCGGCCCAGGCCGCCGTCGACGCGGTCCGCGACGCCGAGTGAGCCGCGCATGATCGCCGTCGATTCCCCGGTCCTGATCGAGCTGCTCAGCAACGGCCCCCAGGCCGATGCCGTGGAAGCCTGCCTGCGCCAAAGCCTGGTCGGAGGGCGCGTGGTGATCTGCGGCGTCACCCTGGCCGAGATCTGCGCCTCGCTGCGCGGCGGCGCCGAGGTGCAGGGCGCGCTGGAAGAAATGGGCATCCATTTCAGCCCGCTGGAAGCCAAGTCCGCGTTGCGCGCCGGCGAGATGCACCGCCGCCACCGCCAGCGCGGCACCAGCAGGCGCGGGCTGGACGATTTCATGGTCGGGTCGCACGCGCTGCTGCAGTGCGATGGCCTGATCACCTGGAACGATACGTTTTACCGCGACTACTTCAAGGGCCTGAAGCTGATCGTGCCGCACGCTTGAGCCCACTTATTCCACCGCTGTATTCAATCGCAGTCTTTTCAAAGAAATCCCGGGAGTTGTCATGTTGGAAGCCTACCGCCACCACGTAGCCGAGCGCGCCGCGCTTGGCATCCCGCCGCTGCCGCTGAACGCCCAGCAGACGGCCGACGTCATCGAACTGCTGAAGAACCCGCCCGCCGGCGAAGCCGAGTTCCTGCTGGAACTGCTGACCCACCGCGTGCCGGCCGGCGTCGATGACGCCGCCAAGGTCAAGGCCTCGTACCTGGCCGCGATTGCCCTGGGCAGCGAAGTCAATGCGCTGATCAGCCGCGAGCGCGCCACCGAACTGCTGGGCACCATGCTCGGCGGTTACAACGTCGCCCCGCTGGTGCAGCTGCTGGATGACGCCGTGGTCGGCGCCATCGCCGCCGATGCGCTGAAGAAGACCCTGCTGGTCTTCGACGCCTTCCACGACGTGCAGGAAAAGGCCAAGGCCGGCAATGCGAACGCCCAGGGCGTGCTGCAGAGCTGGGCCGATGCGGAGTGGTTCACCAGCCGCCCGCAGGTGCCCGAAAGCCTGACCATCACCGTGCTCAAGGTGACCGGCGAAACCAACACCGACGACCTGTCGCCGGCCCCGGACGCCACCACCCGCCCGGACATCCCGCTGCACGCCCTGGCGATGCTGAAGAACAAGCGCGATGGCATCGAGCCGGAAGAAGACGGCAAGCGCGGCCCGGTCAAGTTCCTGGAATCTCTGAAGGACAAGGGCCACCTGGTGGCCTACGTGGGCGACGTGGTCGGTACCGGTTCGAGCCGCAAGTCGGCCACCAACTCGGTGCTGTGGTTCACCGGCGAAGATATTCCGTTCATCCCGAACAAGCGCTTCGGCGGCGTGTGCCTGGGTTCCAAGATCGCTCCGATCTTCTACAACACCATGGAAGATGCCGGCGCGCTGCCGATCGAACTCGACGTGTCGCAGATGAACATGGGCGATGTGATCGAGCTGCGCCCGTACGACGGCAAGGCCCTGAAGGACGGCGCGGTGATCGCCGAGTTCAAGGTCAAGTCCGACGTGCTGTTCGACGAAGTGCGCGCCGGTGGCCGCATTCCGCTGATCATCGGCCGCGGCCTGACCGCCAAGGCGCGCGAAGCGCTGGGCCTGGCCCCGACCGATCTGTTCCGCCTGCCGATGGACCCGCCGGATACCGGCAAGGGCTTCTCGCTGGCGCAGAAGATGGTCGGCCGCGCCTGTGGCCTGCCGGAAGGCCAGGGCATGCGCCCGGGCACCTACTGCGAACCGAAGATGACCTCGGTGGGCTCGCAGGACACCACCGGCCCGATGACCCGTGACGAACTGAAGGACCTGGCCTGCCTGGGCTTCTCGGCCGACCTGGTGATGCAGTCGTTCTGCCACACCGCCGCGTACCCGAAGCCGGTGGACGTCAAGACCCACCACACGCTGCCGGAGTTCATCTCCACCCGTGGCGGCATCTCGCTGCGCCCGGGCGACGGCGTGATCCACAGCTGGCTCAACCGCATGCTGCTGCCCGACACCGTCGGCACTGGCGGCGACTCGCATACCCGTTTCCCGGTGGGCATTTCGTTCCCGGCCGGCTCGGGCCTGGTGGCCTTCGCGGCCGCCACCGGCGTGATGCCGCTGGACATGCCCGAATCGGTGCTGGTGCGCTTCAAGGGCACCATGCAGCCGGGCGTGACCCTGCGTGACCTGGTCAACGCGATCCCGCTGTACGCGATCAAGTCCGGTCTGCTGACCGTGGCCAAGGCCGGCAAGAAGAACATCTTCTCCGGTCGCATCCTGGAAATCGAAGGTCTGCCGGAGCTGAAGGTCGAGCAGGCGTTCGAACTGTCCGATGCCTCGGCCGAACGTTCGGCCGCCGGTTGCTCGGTGCACCTGAACAAGGAGCCGATCATCGAGTACCTCACCAGCAACATCACGCTGCTGAAGTGGATGATCGCCGAGGGTTACCAGGACGCCCGTTCGCTGGCGCGCCGCATCGAGAAGATGGAAGCCTGGCTGGCCAACCCGGAGCTGCTGGCCCCGGATGCCGACGCCGAATACGCCGCCGTCATCGAGATCGACCTGGCCGACATCGTTGAACCGATCGTGGCCTGCCCGAACGATCCGGACGACGTCAAGACGCTGTCGGACGTGGCCGGTGCGGCCATCGACGAAGTGTTCATCGGTTCGTGCATGACCAACATCGGTCACTTCCGTGCGGCGGCCAAGCTGCTGGAAGGCAAGCGCGACATCCCGACCAAGCTGTGGGTGGCCCCGCCGACCAAGATGGATGCCTCGGAGCTGACCAAGGAAGGCCATTACGGCACCTTCGGCACCGCCGGCGCACGCATGGAAATGCCGGGCTGCTCGCTGTGCATGGGCAACCAGGCACAGGTGCGTGAGGGTGCGACGGTGTTCTCGACCTCGACCCGCAACTTCCCGAACCGTCTGGGCCGCAACTCCAACGTGTACCTGGGGTCGGCCGAACTGGCCGCGATCTGCTCGCGTCTGGGTCGCATCCCGACCAAGGAAGAGTACATGGCCGACATCGGCGTGCTGGATGCCAGCAGCAAGGACATCTACCGCTACATGAACTTCGACCAGATCGAGGACTACCAGGACGTGGCCAAGACGGTTGCTGCCTGATGCGTTGCCGGCCGATGGCCGGCAACCGGTAGCCATCGACCGTTGGTCGATGGGCTGAAAACAAAAAACCCCCGGTGAACGCCGGGGGTTTTTCGTTGTGATGCGTAGATTCCGTAGCGCCGGGCTCTGCCCGGCTGCCGTTCGCGCGGACCCCCTCAGCCGGGCAGAGCCCGGCGCTACGTGATTCGGACAGCCGGGCAGAGCCCGGCTCTACGTTATGCGCGGGCCATGGCCATCAGTCGTTCGGCGATGCGTTCCAGCGGCACCATTTCTTCGGTGGCACCGAGCTTGTAGGCCGCGCCCGGCATGCCCCAGACCACGCTGGTGGCTTCGTCCTGCACCAGGGTGGAGGCGCCGGCGTTGCGCAGTTCCAGCAGGCCGCGGGCGCCGTCGTCGCCCATGCCGGTGAGGATCGCGCCGATGGCGTTGGCGCCGGCGCTTTCGGCCACCGAACGGAACAGCACGTCCACCGCCGGTTTGTGCCGGTTCACCGCCGGGCCGTCGTCGACGCGGCAGCGCCAGCGCGCACCGTCGCGGATGATGCGCAGGTGCTTGCCGCCGGGCGGCAGGTAGGCGTGGCCGGGCAGCACCGCTTCACCGTCGCTGGCTTCGCGCACGGACATCGCCGAATGGCGGTCCAGGCGTTCGGCGAACGGGGTGCTGAAGGTGGCGGGCAAGTGCTGGGTCATCACCACTGCCGGCGCGTCGGCCGGCATGCCTTCCAGCACCACGCGCAGCGCTTCAGTGCCACCGGCCGAGGCGCCGATGGCGATCAGGCGGTCGGTGGTGCGGAACTGGATCGCGCGCGGCGTGGCGGCCGGGGCCACCGCGTCCAGGGTGATGCGCGGGGCGCTGGGGCGGGCGAGGGTGCGCACGCGCGAGCGTGCGGCCATCTTGACCTTGCCGATGATCTCTTCGGCATAGGCCTGCAGCCCGCGGGCGACGTCGAATTTCGGCTTGGACACGAAATCCACCGCGCCCAGCGCGAGCGCCTGCAGGGTGGTATCGGCGCCACGCTCGGTCAGCGAGGAGATCATCACCACCGGCAGCGGGTGCAGCCGCATCAGGTTTTCCAGGAACGCCAGGCCGTCCATGCGCGGCATTTCGACGTCCAGGGTGATCACGTCCGGGGCCAGGCGCTTGATCTTCTCGCGCGCCAGCAACGGGTCGGCGGCGGTGCCGACCACCTCGATATCGCGGTCGCTGGCGAGGATTTCGCTGAGCATCTGCCGCACCACGGCGGAGTCGTCGACGATCAGCACGCGACAGGGGCCGGTCTGGGTCATTCGAACAGCTCCACGCCGCCGGTGACCGGGGCCTTGGACAGGCGGGCGCGCACGGCCGATTCGGTGGCGGCCACTTCGGCTTCGTGGGCGTGCGGCAGGCGCTGCACGACCACCCGGCCGGTGTCGGCGAAGAACCACACCTTGCGCGGATGGATGCCGCACAGGTCCTCGGCCAGCACCGGGATGTGCTCGGCCTGCAGGTACTGGCGCACGAACTCGGCGTTGCGCGTGCCCACCGGGTTGCTGGTGAAGCCCTTCAACACGTTGGCGCCGCCGAACACCTTGGCTTCCAGGCGCTTGCGGTGTGCGCCGCGCTTGAGCAGGTCGTTGATCAGCAGTTCCATGGCATAGCTGCCATAGCGGGCGGGCGCGCCGTCGCCGACGTTGCCTTCGGGCAGCAGGAAGTGGTTCATCCCGCCGATCTTCAGCACCGGGTCGCGCAGGCAGGCGGCCACGCATGAGCCGAGCGTGGTGGTCAGCGCGGTGTCGTCGTCCACCACCAGGTACTGGGTGGGCAACAGCTTGGCCGCCGTCACCTTGAAGCGGCTGTCGAAGTAGCGCATCACATCGTCGTTGCGGATCACGGCGTTCATACCGGGGCTCCGGGGGCGCGCTTGTACAGCGTGCGCCCGCACGGCTGGATCAGGTCGGCGGCGTGCAGGTAATTCTCCGAGTGGCCGGTGTAGAGCAGGCCGTCATCGCCCATGTGCTGGATCAGCCGCGACAGGATGCCGCGCTGGGTGGGCTTGTCGAAATAGATCATCACGTTGCGGCAGAACAGGGCATCGAACGGGCCGCCGACGTCGTAGCGGCTGCTGAGCAGGTTGAGCGGGCGGAAGTCGATCAGGTCGCGCAGGGCCGGGTTGACTCGGCAGCTGCCTTCGTTGGGGCCGCTGCCGCGCTGGAAATAGCGCTTCTTGATCGCCGGGTCCAGCCCGGACACCCGGTCGATGGCGTACACGCCGCGGCTGGCGGTGGCCAGGACCTGGGTGTCCACGTCGGTGGCCAGGATCCGCACCGGCGGCTTGAGCGTGCCGAAGGCTTCGCACGCGGTGATGGCCATGGAGTAGGGCTCCTCACCGGTGGAGGCCGCGCACGACCAAAGCTGCAGGGTGCCGTGGCCGGACCGCGCGCGCAGTTCGGTGTCGAGCTTTTCGAAGTGGTGCGGTTCGCGGAAGAACGCGGTGAGGTTGGTGGTCAGTGCGTTGGTGAACGCCTGCCATTCGTCGCCACCGTCGCGTTCGAGCTGGTCCAGGTAGTCGTGGAAGTTGCGCAGACCCAGCGCCCGCAGGCGCCGCGACAGGCGGCCGTAGACCATGTCGCGCTTGGCCGGTGCCAGCGAGATGCCGACACGCTGGTAGATCAGGTCGCAGACGCGGCGGAAATCACGATCGGCGAACTCGAATTCGCGGCCGTTCTGGGCGGTGGTGGCAGGGGCAGAAGGCGTGGACACGGGCGGACTCGAAGGAGGGTGGGGAGGCGGCGGCCGGGTGGCCGCCGCGAAGGCTCAGAACTCTTGCCAGTTGCCGTCGTCCGGCGTGGTGCGCGGCGCGCGCGGGGCAGGCGCGGCACGTACCGGGCTGGGCGCGGCCGGTCGGGCGGCAGGCCGGGCCGGACCCGGCACCGCCACGCGCGCGGTAACCGCGCTGACGGCGGCGGCCACGTGGTTGTCCAGGCGGAAGATGGCCACGGCGTCGGACAGCTGGCCGGCCTGTTCTTCCATCGCGCGCGCTGCAGCGGTGGCTTCTTCGACCAGTGCGGCGTTCTGCTGGGTGGTCTCGTCCATCTGCACCACGGTCTGGTTGACCTGGTCGATGCCGGCCGACTGTTCCTGCGAGGCGGCGGAGATCTCGGCCATGATGTCGGTCACGCGCTGCACCGAGGCGACGATCTCGCCCATGGTGGTGCCGGCCTTGCGCACCAGCGCCGAGCCGTCGGCCACGCTGGCCACCGAGTCGTCGATCAGGCCCTTGATCTCCTTGGCCGCACCGGCCGAGCGCTGGGCCAGGGTGCGCACTTCGGAGGCGACCACGGCGAAGCCGCGGCCCTGTTCGCCGGCACGCGCCGCTTCCACGGCTGCGTTCAGCGCCAGGATGTTGGTCTGGAAGGCGATGCCGTCGATGACCGAGATGATCTCGGCGATGCGCTTGGAGCTGGCTTCGATCGCGCTCATGGTGGTGACCACCTGGCCGACCACCTCGCCGCCCTGGCTGGCCACGCCGTGCGCGCCGATCGCCAGCTGGTTGGCCTGGCGGGCATGCTCGGCATTCTGGCGCACGGTGGAGGTCAGCTCCTCCATCGAGGCGGCGGTTTCTTCCAGGTTGGCCGCCTGCTGTTCGGTGCGGCGCGACAGGTCGCTGTTGCCGCTGGCGATCTCGCCGGCCGCCTGGTTGATGCTGCCGGCCGCGGTCTGGATCTGGCCGACGATCTGGGTCAGCTGGGACACGGTGGCGTTGGCATCGTCGCGCATGCTGGCAAACACGCCCTGGAAGTCGCCGTGCATGCGCACGGTGAGGTCGCCTTCGGCGATGCCCGAGAGCAGCTGCGAGAGCTTGCCCAGGTTGTCGTCGCTGACCTGCATCATCGCGTTGAGGTTGGCGATCATCAGGCGGAAGTCGTGGTCGAAGCCGGCGGTGTCGCCGCGCTGGCTGAAGTCGCCCGCCGCCGCCGCCGCGCCGAGGCGCTTGATCTCGGCATTGATGCTGGCCAGGTTCTGCTTGACCGAATCGACGGTGTCGGTGATGGCCGCCTTCTCACCGGGGTAGCGCGCGATCTCGGCGGACAGGTCGCCCACCGCGTAGCGCTGCACCACCTGCAGGACGTTCTGCATGGTCTGCACGTGCGCGCCGACCAGGGTGTTGGTTTCGTGCACCATCAGCCCGTACTCGCCGGGGAAGGCGCTTTCGTCCATGCGGAAGCTGGTCTGGCCAGCGTCATGGCGGGTGGCCATGTCGCGCTGACCGCTGATCACCGCGTGCAGCTGCTGCTGCATGCGCGCCATGCTTTCCAGCAGGCGGCCCGGTTCGTCGTGGGCCTGGGCGCCGATGCGGCTGTCGAGCTTGCCGGCGGCGATGCTCTCGGCGACCTGGGTGGCCTGGCGCAGCGGCAGGGTGATGCGGTTGCCGATCAGCCAGCTCAGGGCCAGCACGATCAGCACCACGGCGCCGCCGCTGGCGGTCATGATGGCGGTGAACACCAGCGCCTGGCGCTGCACGTCTTCCATGTACACGCCGCTGCTGATGACCCACTGCCACGGCTTGTACAGGCCGGCATAGGAGGACTTGTCGTACAGGCCTTCGGCACCGGCCTTGGCCCACTTGTAGGAGACCACGCCGCCGCCCTGGCGGGCGACCTGCACCAGGTCGTGGAACAGCTGCACGCCGTCTTCGGAGCGGAACGCCTGCATGTCCTTGCCGATCAGATCCTTGCGGAACGGATGCATGAGCACGCGGTACTGGGTGTCGTAGACGCTGTAGTAGTAGGCGTCGCTGTCGGCGCGCATGCGCGCGAGCGCTTCCAGTGCGGCAGCCTTGGCGGCCGGTTCGGTCAGCTCGCCGGTTTCGGCCAGGCGATGGTAGTGGTCCAGGATGCCGTAGGTGAGCTCGACCTGGATCTTCAGGCTGTCCTTGCGGGTATCGGTGAGGTCCAGGTACTGCATGCGCGCGGCGATCACGGCCAGGGCGATGACGCCGACGGCGATCAACGCGGTGAGCAGGTTGAGCTTGCGCCTGACGGACAGGTTGGAGAAGTACTGGTTCCAGCGGCTGATCAGATTCATGGGCAGGGCATCTTTGGTCGACGAACGTGTCGCGGCAATGCTGTTATCGGCCAAAGGCAGCGGCTATTGAGGGTGGGTGACTGAGCGTATTCAGGTTGGGGTGGGGTCACCCCGTGGGTGGGTGCGGACCTTCTGGCGCTGCGTGCAGCCGACCAACGGTCGGCTCTACCGGTTGGGACCGTGTGCGGCCGACCAACGGTCGGCTCTACCGGCTGGGGCCTTGTGCAGCCGACCAACGGTCGGCTCTACCGGCTGGGGCCTTGTGCAGCCGACCAACGGTCGGCTCTACCGGTTGGGGCCGTGTGCGGCCGACCAACTGTCGGCTCTACCGGTTGGGGCCGCGTGCAGCTTACCAACGGTCAGCTCTACCGTCTGGGGTCGTGGGCAGCCGACCAACGGTCGGCTCTACCCCCCTGCGGGAGCTTGTGCAGCCACCCATGGGGTGGCTCCACCGGTGTTTACCGGTGGGCGCGGTCATGCGCCTTGCCAACAAAAAGGCCCCGATGGGTATCGGGGCCTTTTGTGATGCGGGATTACAGGCTGCTGGTGCGCTTAGAACTCCTGCCAGTCGCCGTCGGCCAGTTCGGTGGCGACCGGGCGGGCTGCTGCGCGGCGGACCGGGGCCGGGGCGGTGGCAACCGGGCGTGCGGCACGCGGGGCCGGGGTGGCCACGGCTGCCGGCGGCAGCACCACGTCATGCGCGTCGAGCTTGAAGATCGATACCGCGTCGCTGAGGTGGCCGGCCTGTTCTTCCATCGAACGGGCAGCGGCAGTGGCTTCTTCCACCAACGCGGCGTTCTGCTGGGTGGTTTCGTCCATCTGCACCACGGTCTGGTTGACCTGCTCGATGCCGGCCGACTGTTCCTGCGAGGCCGCGGAAATCTCGGCCATGATGTCGGTCACGCGCTGCACCGAGGCGACGATCTCGCCCATGGTCGCGCCGGCCTTGTGCACCAGCGCCGAGCCGTCGTTGACCTTGCCGACCGAGTCGTCGATGAGGCCCTTGATTTCCTTGGCCGCACCGGCCGAACGCTGGGCCAGGGTGCGCACTTCGGAGGCGACCACGGCGAAGCCGCGGCCCTGTTCGCCGGCACGCGCCGCTTCCACGGCTGCGTTCAGCGCCAGGATGTTGGTCTGGAAGGCGATGCCGTCGATGACCGAGATGATCTCGGCGATCTTCTTGGACGAGGTCTGGATCGCGCTCATGGTGGTCACCACCTGGCCGACCACATCACCGCCCTGGCTGGCCACGCTGTGCGCGCCGATGGCCAGCTGGTTGGCCTGGCGGGCATGCTCGGCGTTCTGGCGCACGGTGGAGGTCAGTTCCTCCATCGAGGCCGCGGTTTCTTCCAGGTTGGCGGCCTGCTGTTCGGTACGGCGCGACAGGTCGCTGTTGCCCGTGGCGATCTCGCTGGCCGCCGAGCTGATGGCCTGGCTGGAGTGCTTGATCTTGGTGACGATGCCGCTGAGCTGTTCGGCAGTGGCATTGGCGTCGTCGCGCATGGTGGCGAACACGCCCTGGAAATCACCGTGCATGCGCACCGTGAGATCACCCTGCGACAGCGCGGTGAGCAGGCCGGAGATCTGCTCGATGCTGGCCGCGTTGGCGTCCAGCAGGCCGTTGATCTGCTGGGCCAGCTGCAGGAAGAAGCCTTCCTTGCCCTCGGCACGGATGCGGCCGGACAGGTCGCCGGCGGCGGCCTGGGCAATCACGCGCGCCACTTCGGCTTCGACCAGCGCTTCCGGCGTACGGTCGCGCCATTCAACCACGTGGCCGACGCTCTCGCCTTCTTCGTTGCGGATGGTGGAGACCACCTGGGCAAACTGCGCGTCGCCGAACTGCATGGCGCGACGGGCCACGCCGTTGGCCTTGAGGTTGTTCAGCAGGGTGGCATCCATCTCGCCGCGGTGCTCGAGCACGGTCAGCGGACGGCCCACCAGAGAGGTGTTGGCATCGAAATCGGGCAGGTGCTTGCGCAGCTCGTCCTGGTACTGCGACAGGCTCTGCTCGAGTGCGCGGTTGGCGTACACGATGTTGAGCTGGTTGTCGGTCAGGTACACGCCGGTGGAGCTGTAATCCAGTGCGGTGCGGATGCGCAGGTTCTCGCGGGCGATGGCCTGGTCGGTTTCGGTGCGCTCGCGCAGGTCGCGCTGCATGCGCTGCATGGCCTGCATCAGGTCGCCGACTTCATCCTTGCGGCTGACGTCGATGTGGCCGTCCAGCTTGCCGCCGGCCACGTCATTGGCGACCGACACGGCGCCGCGCATGCTGCCAACCAGCGAGCGGGCGAACAGGTACACCAGCACCAGGCCGAGTGCGGCACCGCCGAGCAGGGCGATGATGGTCAGGGTGGCCGAGGCGGCATAGGTCGATTCGGCTTCCTCGCGCGAGGCGCGGGCCAGGCGGTTGTCTTCGGCGATCAGTGCTTCGAGCGCGGACGAGGCCTTCTGGTGCTTGGTACGGGTTTCGCCGACGAAGGTGTCCACGGCGTCATCGGGGAGATCCAGTTCCAGCATCTCGGTGACGGCATCGTAGGAGGCCAGCGAGTCTTTCCAATCCTTGGCGAAGGTGTCGAACAGCTTCTTCTGCTGGGGATTGTCGATCAATTCGGGGTATTTCTTGATGGACAGGTCGATCTTGCCGCGCAGGTCGGCGGCGCGCTTCTTGGCGTCGGCCTTGACGTCGTCGCTGGCGCGGATCAGGCCCTGGTAGGCCGAGTTGCGGTATTCGCCGACCATGCCGCGGATTTCACCGGCGGTGCGGATGCTCTCCATCCGGTGGCCGGCCAGTTCGGTGGTCACGTTGTTGAGCGAGTAAAGCCCGCGATACGCCACGATGCCCTGCAGCAGCATCACCAGCAGGAGGACGCCGAAAGTCAGCATCAACTTCGGCATCAGTTTGAGGTTGTTGATCCAGGGCATGGGCGGTGCGATCTCCAGTGGCAAACGCGTCCGGGCGTCGTGCCCGGTTGCAGCGACCACGCCGGCCAGTGCCGGCGTGGCATGGCGTACGGCGGATTACTTGATGTTGGCGAGCTTGAGGCCGGCCGGCGAGCTGACTTCGATTTCAGCACGCGATGCGTCACGGGCGATCTTGCCGATCACGCAGACGGTCTTGCCTTCCAGGGTTTCCAGCGGGAAGCTGAACTTGCCGCGGTTGGCGCCGGCGATGCGGGCCGAGAAGGTGTGGCGCGGGAACGCGCCGCCCATGTACAGGAAGGTCGGCTGGCCTTCGGAGCCTTCGGCGTAGCGGGCCTTTTCGACCTTGCCACAGACCATGCCGTCCTTGCCGACCGAGCGCGGCGCCATTTCCGGCGGGATCATCTCGGCCGACTGGGCGAAGGCGGACGAGGCAGAGGAGGCGAGGACGGCAACCGAGAACAGCGCAAGCAGGGACTTCATCGGGAAGAATCTCCGGGGGAAATTGGACGAGTTGGCCCGGCCTTGGGCAGCCCTACACAGCCGGGTCCTGAAGCAGCTATCGGCCGTCGCGCAGGGAACTGAAGAACTTTTTTCACATCCCGGTCGAATCGACCGGGATGGCGGGGCACGATCAGGCGGCGGCGTCTTCGACCTGGGCCGGCTGGCCCATGTCGGCGCTGTCGAGCAGGGTTTCGATATCCAGCAGGATCAGCATGCGATCGTCCTGGGTGCCGATGCCGGAGATGAAGCGGGTATCGACCGCGGCGCCGAACTCGGGGGTGGGGCGGATCTGGTCGGCGTTGAGCGGGATGACGTCGGAGACGCTGTCGACGACGATGCCGACGACGCGGTCTTCGACGTTGAGCACGATCATGACGGTGAAGGCGTCATACGTGGCCTTTTCCAGGCGCAGCTTGAGGCGCAGGTCGATGACCGGAACGATGGTGCCGCGGAGGTTGATGACACCCTTGATGTAATCGGGGGCATCGGGCACGCGGGTGACCGAGTCGTAGCCGCGGATTTCCTGGACCTTGAGGATGTCCACGCCGTAGTGCTCGGCGCCGAGGGTGAAGCTGAGATACTCGCCACCGCTGCTGGCGGCGTTGGGGTTGCTGTCGTTCATGGAAGGAATCCTGGGTCGGGCGTGGCGGTAAGGAAAAACCGGGCGTCACGCTCAATATCGGCCTGGAGTCGGGCGACTTTAGAGGAGGTGGTCTGTTGCGGCGGACAGCTATTCACTGCTGATGCGCGGCGGGCGGTGCCAGGCCCTGCCGGGACACGCCGCAAGTACGTCCGTGTAGCAACTGTGTTGCTGGAGGAGGCTTCGGCCCCTCCAGCAGACGGGCACGGTAGTGCCGGCCGCTGGCCGGCAGCCGTTGGAGATGTGCCCGGGCGCGCTTCAGGCGGGGATCGGTCCGCTTTGAGCGTCGCGCACGCGGGCGTTGCGACATGCCGGCCATGTAAAGCACCTGACGGATCTCGGCTCGACCGCCGTGGATGCTTCGTTTTCCACGCATCGTCCCGCTGTCGTGGGACATCGGCGCCACGCCCACCAAGCTGGCGATGGCCTTTCCACTGATATGGCCCAGYTCAGGCAGGTAGCTGGCCAGCACCGCCTGTACCACCGGCCCCACGCCCTTCATCGACTTCAGAACCGTGAGCTGGGGCTGTTGAGCGAGCTGCTCGGCAATCTGCTTTCCCAGGCGTTTAACCAGTGTCTTCAGGTGGGTGATGTTGGCCTGCAAAAGCCGGCGCAGTTCACGATCACCCACCATTTCCTGCTGCTGTCGCGCGACGGCCAAGGCCTGGATCATCTGTCGACGTGCCCGCACAAACTCCCGCAGTTTCTGCTGCCAAGGCTCCAACGGCTGATAGGCCGGCAGCTTCACCAGCGTGGCCATCTGTGCCAATGCATAGGCATCCAAGCGGTCGGTCTTGGCCCTCTGGCCTAGCCCCTGAGCAAGCTTCCGCGCCCGCAAGGCATTGGCCCGAACCACCGGATGACCGGCCTTGTGCAGAAAATCCAGCACAGGCTGTTCGTAGCCACCGGTGGCCTCCAGCACGATCTGGTTACTCGGGCGCTCCCTAAGCCAGAGGTCCAATTCAGCGAAACCGGAGGGGTCATTGCTGACCTGCAGGGTTTGGCCGTCGGAGGTTCCAACATCCAGCCGGCGCTTGCTTACATCAATCCCGATCCCGTTCATCGCCCGACTCCGTATAGTCTGGAAGGGTCGAGAGCTCCCCCGCTTGCCCAGTCTTATCGCTTCGAGTGACAGCTCCAGCAACTGTTCGGGCGGATCAAGGGAGATTCCGGCGTGGGCGCCAAGCTACACGGCGATCGTCGAGATCCAGGCTCACACGGCGGCCCACGCCGGCTCTCGACACCTAAACTGCCAGATTCCGATCAGATAAGGCTCCCTCCCCGCGCCTCACCCAAACCGCCCCACCATTGCCTTTGCATTTGCCCTGCCGTGCCATGACCTGCCCTGCTTTGCTTTGCCGTGCACTGCCTTGTCCCACTGGGCACCAGCCAACTGTCGAGCGTCGGCACGGGTGGGGTTGCGGGGCCCTGAGGCGCATGGATGCGCCGACGGAGCTTACAAGGACGTACTTGCAGCGTGCCCCGCAACCCCACCCGTGCCGGCGCCGCCTCCGATCGCTGCACACCAAGGCTTCGGCTCCGGCTCCGGCTCCGGCTCCGGCTTCGGCTCCGGCTTCGGCTCCGGCTTCGGCTCCGGCTTTTGCCTTCGCTTCAGACCTACGCTCTTCAAAGAATCACCCCAACAAACCCCAAAAGACCCAACAGCGTCGCCGCCGCCCCTATCATGGTGGCCCCTTCCGGGAACGGGCTTTCCATGTTCAATCGCAACGTCGGCATCATCCTGCTCATCGCCCTGGCCGCCGGCCTGGGCCTGGTCGCCGCGCAGAAAGTGTTCGCGCCCAAGCCGGCCAGCGACCGCCCCGCTACCGAATCCATCACCTTCTATCCCCAGCCCCGGCCCCTGCCTGACTTCAACCTCAGCCAGTCCGACGGCACCCGCCTCATTCCCGGCGAGCTCAAAGGCCACTGGACCCTCGTGTTCCTCGGCTTCACCTTCTGCCCCGACGTCTGCCCCACCACCCTGGCCGACCTCGCCCAGGCCCAGAAACAGTGGGAAGCCCAGCCCGACACCCTGCGCCCGCGCCTGGTGTTCATCTCCGTGGATCCCGAACGTGACACCCCGGCCCGCCTCGGCGAGTACGTGCACGCCTTCCACAAGGACACCCTGGCCGCCACCGCCGACGTCCCCTCGCTCGAACGCTTTGCCACCTCGCTCGGCTTCGTGTTCCAGAAAGTGCCCGGCAAACAGTTTGATGAGAATCCCGAGGATTACACCCTCGAACACTCGGCCAGCCTGGCCGTGCTGGACCCGGACGGCAAACTTGCCGGCCTGATCCGCCCCCCTTTCAATGCGCAGGCCATTGCCCGCGATCTGCAGACGCTGACCGAGAAAACCGCACCATGAGCCTGACCACCACGCTGAGCTACGTCCTGCCCCACCGCCTGCTGTCCTCGATGGCACGGCGCCTGGCGTACTCCAGCAACCCGCGGATCTCGCGCTGGCTGATCGACACCGTGACCGAGAAGTTTGGCGTCAACCTGGCCGAGGCCGCCAATCCCGACCCGCGCAGCTATGCCACCTTCAATCAGTTCTTCACCCGCGCACTCAAGCCCGGCGCCCGCGTGGCCGCGCCCGACCCGCGCACCCTGGTGATGCCCGCCGATGGCCGTATCAGCCAGCTCGGCGCCATCGAGGACGGCCGCATCTTCCAGGCCAAGGGACAGTCGTTCACCGCCGCCGAACTGCTCGGCGACGCCAAGGATGCCGAGGTGTTCCACCACGGTCTGTTCGCCACCGTGTACCTGTCGCCCAAGGACTACCACCGCGTGCACATGCCGTGGACCGGCACCCTGCGCGAAACCGTGCACGTGCCCGGCCGTCTGTTCAGCGTGGGCCCGGCTGCGGTCAACACCGTGCCCGGCCTGTTCGCCCGCAACGAACGCCTGGTCTGCCATTTCGATACCGACTTCGGTCCGATGGTGTCGGTGATGGTGGGCGCGATGCTGGTGTCCGGCGTGGAAACCGTGTGGGGCGGTGAAGAGATTCCGGCGTACGGCGACACGATCACCCGCAAGGACTACCGCGGCAAGGGGATCACGCTGGAGCGGTTCGCGGAGATGGCGCGCTTCAACTACGGCTCCACCGTGATCATCCTGCTGCCGCCGGGCGTGGCCGAGTTCGCTCCGCATCTGGATGCCGAGCATGCCGTGCAGTTGGGCCAGGCGCTGGCGACCTTGAAGTAACGATGGTGCCGGCCGCTGGCCGGCATTGCAGGCGGTACGGGGAGCCGGCCAGCGGCCGGCACTACCGGGGGCTCACGCCCATGAAAAAACGCCCCGGGAGACCGGGGCGTTTTTTGTAGGACGCGGTCCGCTGCGGTCAGATCTCGACCGGGCCGACGTCCATGCCGTCGTAGTCTTCCACGCCATTGGCTTCGGCCAGCGCCTGCAGCTCGTGGTTGCGGGCGTCCAGCGAGGCTTCGCTGTGCACTTCGGCGCGCTCCACGTGCAGCACGTGGTACGGCGCCTCGCCCTCTTCCAGGTCCGGCTCGAAGATCTCGACCAGGTTGTAGCCCATGCCGACCAGCTTCTCGCCCAGGCCGCTCAACGGCTCCGGGGTGGTGTTGACGAAGAAATAGCCCCACAGCATCGGGCCATTGAGGTCCCAATCGGTGTTTTCGCGGATGTTGGCGAACATCTCGTTGATTGCGGTGATATCCATCGTCTTGTCCTGTATGCGTGACCCGGTGGCCGAAAGGGAGTGGCCGCGGGCGTGATGCCGGCAGCCTACTCCATTGGGCGTGTGCTTACTTGCCGCAGCCCTGCAGCTTGAGCACCTGGCCCTGCCTGAGCGCGTAGGCCGGGGCCTTGAGTCCGTTGGCACGGGCCAGTTCACGCACGTCGCACTGGAACTTGTCGGCGATCGCGCCCAGGGTCTGGCCCTTGCCTACCTTGTGGCTGCGCGCCGGCTTGGCCTTGGGCTTTGCCGCAGGCGTGGCCACCGGGGCGACCGGGGTGGACGCCACCGCACTGGCCTGCACCTGCGCCACCGGCACCACACTGCCCACCGCGACGTTGCCGGTGTAGCTGGCCACGGCGGGGCGCACGATCGCGGCGTTGAGGTCGGCGGTGATCAGGGTGCGTGCCAGGTCCGCGCGCGGGCCGCTGACGCAATACCGGTTGTACAGGCCGGCGATACGGGTGGTGGCGTTGATCGTGGTACCGGCCGGAATCCAGCCGTCGGCCTCATAGCGCGGGTTGAGGTTGCGCAGCGCGCGCATGTAACCGTCGCGGGTGCCGGCGCTGCCCAGACAGATGGTCAGCTCGTAGATGGTGGTGGATTTGGCCAGCCGGATCGTCGCCGGCTGCGCGCTGATCTTCGGGAACTCCACGCCGTACTGCTGCGGATGCAGGAAGATCCAGGCCGCGGCGATCACCATCGGCACATAGTCCTTGGTTTCACCGGGGAACTGGTTGTACACGCTGTCCACCCAGAAGCCCTGGCCGCCGCTCTGCCGGAACACGCGCACGGCCCGGCCTTCGCCGCCGTTGTAGCCGGCCAGCGACAGCTCGACGCTGCCATTGAGCTCGCGCATGCGCTCGTTGAGGTAGGTGGCGCTGGCCTCGGCGGCGCTGCGCGCATCGAACCGGGTGTCAAAGCCGGTGCCATCCGGGCCCAGCCCGAAGCGGCGGCCGGTGGCCGGCATGAACTGCATCAGGCCGGCCGCACCGGCGCGCGAGGAGGCGTGGACGCGGCCATTGGATTCCTTGGCCATGATCCCGAACAGCAGCGCCTCGGGCAGACCGCGCTTCTCCCACTCGGGCCACATCACCTGGCGCAGGTTCTGGTAGTTCTCGTAGGTGGTCATCAAGGCCGGGCGCATGTCGGTGAGCCAGCGGCGGATGCCGGCCTGCACCGCCGGGTTGTACTCGACCATGTTGTCGAAGGCGTGGCGCTTGTCGTTGAGCAGCGCGGCCGCACGCGCCGCTTCGGGCACGTCGGCCGACAGCGGGCCGATGTGGTCCGGGTCGGCTTCCAGCAGGCCGCCGTCGCTGGCCAGTTCGTCGCCCTCGCCGTCACGGTTGTCGGCGTTGTCCTTCAGCAGGCGCTTGTAGGCCGGCAGCATGTTGCTGACCTGGCAGCCCTTCTGGGCGACACAGGCGCTGATCACATCCTCCATGTCCTCCAAGGCGGCATCGCCTTCGTTCTTGCCCTTGGGATCGGCATTGGCCACCAGCACCAGCGCATCGCGGTAGCGCTTCTCGGCGGCGGCCATGCGCTGGTCCAGCGCTTCGATCTTCACCCGATCACGGGCCGAAACCCGCTGTGCATGGGCCTCCGGCACGAACGAGAGCATTGCAGCGAGCGCCAACAGCGGCCAACCACGGACAAGCAAGACAGGAACGGGCATTTTTGGCACTGTGTGCGAAAGATGGGGCAGAGTAGCCGCGCCACTTGCATCGGGGCAACCCGGTCGACCCGGCAACCTGCGTCGACGTTTAGAATCCTGCCCATTCACACAGCACCAGCACAAGCGAGTTGACCATGGATCCGATCCTGCTCGGCAAAGGCATCACCGACGATATCGCCGTGACCCTGCAACCCCGCCTGGGCAATCGCCATGGCCTGGTGGCCGGGGCCACGGGCACCGGCAAGACCGTCACCTTGATGACCCTGGCAGAGGGCTTTTCGCGGATCGGCGTGCCGGTGTTCCTGGCCGATGTGAAGGGCGACGTGTCCGGCCTGGCCGTGGCCGGTGCAGGTACCGAGGCCTTGCTGCAGCGGGCACGGGAGATCGGCGTGGCCGACTATGCCCCCGCCGCCAGCCCGGCGATCTTCTGGGATCTGTACGGCAAGCTGGGGCACCCGGTGCGCACCACCGTGAGCGAAATGGGCCCCACGCTGCTGGGCCGCATCCTGGAGCTCAACGACACCCAGTCCGGCGTGCTCGACATCGTGTTCAAGCTGGCCGACGACCGCGGCCTGCTGTTGCTGGACCTGGATGACCTGCGCGCGCTGCTCGGCCTGGTCGCCGAGGAACGCAAGGACATCTCCACCGAATATGGCCTGGTCAGTGCGCAGACGGTGGCGGCGATCCAGCGCTCGCTGCTGCGCCTGTCGCAGGACGGCGGCGAAGCCTTCTTCGGCGAGCCGGCGCTGGAACTGGCCGACATCATGCGGGTCAACCATGACGGCCGTGGCGTGATCGGCATCCTGGCCGCCGACCAGCTGGTCCTCAAGCCCAAGCTGTACTCGACGTTCCTGTTGTGGCTGCTGTCGGAGCTGTTCGAAACCCTGCCCGAAGTGGGCGACCTGGACAAACCGAAGCTGGTCTTCATCTTCGACGAGGCCCACCTGCTGTTCGACGATGCGCCGCCGGCACTGGTGCAGCGCATCGAGCAGGTAGTGCGGCTGATCCGCTCCAAGGGCGTGGGCGTGTACTTCTGCTCGCAGTTCCCCGACGACGTGCCGGCCAACATCCTGGGGCAGCTCGGCAACCGCGTGCAGCATGCGCTGCGCGCCTTCACCCCGCGCGACCAGAAGGCGGTGAAGACCGCTGCCGAAACGTTCGTGCCCAATCCCAAGCTCGACGTGGCGGCCGTGCTGGCCAAGCTCGGCACCGGTGAGGCACTGGTGTCCACGCTGCAGGACAAGGGCATCCCCTCTCCCGTGCAGCAGACCCAGATCGCCCCGCCCCGCTGCCGGATGGGCGCCATCACCGAGGCCGAACGCGCCCAGGTACGCGCTGGCAGCCCGGTGGGCACCCGCTACGACACCGCGATCAACCGCGAGTCGGCGGCCGAACTGCTGGCCCAGCGCGCGCAGAAGGTGGTGGCGCAGGCAGATACGCCCAAGGCCCGCACGCGCGAGCAGGACGAACAGCAGGAAGGCGGCTTTGGCCAGTCGATCAAGGACGCCATCTTCGGCACCAAGCGCCGCCAGGGCATGATCGAAACCATGGCCAAGCAGACCACCCGGACCGTAGGCAGCAAGCTGGGCAACCAGATCGTGCGCGGCATCCTGGGCGGGCTGTTCGGCGGCAAGCGCTGAGCGAAACCGATGTCGCGTTGGCGTCCCCCGGCGGAAAAGAGTACGGCCCTGATCACCGCACAGGGCCATCAGCGATTGAAGACCGAACTGGACGACCTGTGGCGGGTGCGCCGACCGGAGGTGGTCAAGGCGCTGGCCGCGGCGGCGGCCGAGGGGGATCGCTCGGAGAATGCCGAGTACACCTACCGCAAGAAGCAGCTGGGCGAGATCGACCGGCGCGTGCGCTACCTCACCAAACGGCTGGAGTCGCTGCGCGTGGTCGACACCACCCCGACCGATCCGCAGGCAGTGTTCTTCGGCGCCTGGGTGGAGCTGGAGAACGTGGACAGCGGCGATACCAGCCGCTACCGCATCGTGGGCCCGGACGAGACCGATGCCGCCACCGGCTGGATCAGCATCGATTCGCCGCTGGCCCGCGCGTTGTTGAAGAAGCGCGTGGATGACGAGTTTGAAGTGGAGCTGCCCAGCGGCCGCCACGGCTTTGCGATCCTCGCGGTGGAGTACGGCGCGGGCTGAGGCGTTGGCGTTGTTCAACGCACGGCGTTACCGGGTGGTGCGCCGCTATCGGCGGTTGTTTGGGAACCAACCCTACCGTGTGGGGCGTTCTGGTGCGCAGGCCAACCGGGCGTTGAGGACTGCCCGCTGTTGGTAGGGTCGCATCCCAATCGACTGCCGTGGAGAACGCCGCGTTCGGTGTGGGCATGAACATCGGCGACGAAGGGCCTTTGCGCCGTTCAACGCACGGCGTTACCGGGTGGTGCGCCGCTATCGGCGGTTGTTTGGGAACCAACCCTACCGTGCGTGCGCACTGGTGCACAGAGGAGCCGGACGTTGAGGGCTGCCCGCCGTTGGTAGGGTCGCATCCCAATCGACTGCCATGGGATTCGCCGCGTTCGGTATCGGCATGAACATTGGCGACAAAGGCCTTTGCGCCGTTCAACGCACGGCGTTACCGGGTGGTGAACCGTTATCGGCGGTTGTTCGGGAACCAACCCTACCGTGCGGGGCGTTCTGGTGCGCAGGCCAACCGGGCGTTGAGGACTGCCCGCTGTTGGTAGGGTCGCATCCCAATCGACTGCCGTTGAGAACGCCGCGTTCTGTGTGGGCATGACCATCGGCAACAAAGGCCTTTGCGCCGTTCAACGCACGGCGTCACCGGGTGGTGCGCCGCTATCGGCGGTTGTTTGGGAACCAACCCTACCGTGCGCGGCCTTACGCGTCATGCGGCGCGGGATAGCCCCTGCCGTCGCGCAGCGGCCGGAAATAATCGGCCTGCCGGTAAAACGCCGCATCCTGCCGCGGATGCCAGCCGGGAATGCCCGCCAGCGGCAACGGCCGCAGCTCGAGCGGGTCGTTGAGGACGCGCCCGCTATCGATCATCCGTGCGACCTGCGCCACAGCGCGCGCATCCTCGTCGGCGCACACCACCACGCACTTGCCCACCATCAGACGCCCCGGCAACAAGGCCTGCTCCATCAACGCGTGGCCGATCACCGCCGCCACGGCGATTTCGCCGCTGCTCCACTGCTCTGCCCGGTCCGCGAACACCGCCGTCCAGTCATGCCGGTTCCAGGCCTGCACCACCGCCGGATCGCGCACCCGCACGATCACGCCGGTTTCGTCGAACTGCGTCAGCGCCGCCTGCGCACGGTTGCGCTGCTGCGGACCGTGGCAAGCGATATGCAGGCATTGGCGGGCATTGAGCGCATGTTTGATGGCCGGATGGCGTGCCCACACCAGCGCGTTGAACAGGTCGTGCCAGTTCGCCGCGCGGGTGGCAATGCGGCCCTGGGCAATGCGTTGCTCGTAATGCAGGCCGTCGGCCAACAGCGCGTCGTCCTGCTCGACCAGGTGCCGGCCCGGCAACGCCAGGCGGGCATCCAGCGCCGCGACGGTCGGCCAGTCGGCCGCCGTCATCAGATCGGCGTAGCGGGAGAATCCGGCAAACAGTGGCTGGGCGAAGACGTCCGCCGCCACCACGCCACGCGGCGGTGCGATGAAACGGCGGCGGGTGCCGCCGACATCGACCGCCGCCGCGGTCACAGCACCTGCAGGTCGAACGGCTTGCGGGCCGCCGCGTCGATCAACGCGTCGCCATACAGGTCGTGGTCGTCGCTCTCGGTGATCTCCACGTCGACGAACTGACCCACGCGCAGGCGGGCTTCCTCGGCATTCTGGATATGCACCAGGCCATCGATCTCCGGCGCGTCGGCCTTCGAACGTGCCACCGCGATACCGTCTTCGATCGCATCGACCAGGCACTGCTGCACGGTGCCGATCTTGGCCTCCAGGCGCGCAGCGGAAATCTCCGCCTGGCGCTCCATGAAGCGCGCCAGGCGCTCCTGCTTCACTTCCTCGGGCACCGCGTCGGGCAGGTCGTTGGCCGTGGCACCGGTCACCGGCGAGTAGGCGAATGCGCCCACGCGGTCCAGCTGGGCCTCGTCCAGGAAGCTCAGCAGTTCCTCGAACTCGGCGTCGGTCTCGCCGGGGAAGCCGACGATGAAGGTCGAGCGCACGGTGATGTCCGGGCACAGCTGGCGCCAGCGCTGCACGCGCTCGAGGGTCTTGTCGACCGCACCCGGGCGCTTCATCAGCTTCAGGATGCGCGGGCTGGCGTGCTGGAAGGGAATGTCCAGGTACGGCAGGATCCGGTTTTCGGCCATCAGCGGCACGATCTCGTCCACGTGCGGGTACGGATACACGTAGTGCATGCGGGTCCAGGCATCCAGTTCGGACAGGCCTTCGCACAGCGCCTTGAGCCGGGTCTGGTAGGCCTTGTCGCGCCACATGCGCTCGGCGTACTTCACATCCACGCCATAGGCCGAGGTGTCCTGGGACACCACCAGCAGTTCCTTCACCCCACCGCGCACCAGCCGCTCCGCTTCGCGCAGCACTTCATCGACCGGGCGCGAGACCAGCTTGCCGCGCATCGACGGAATGATGCAGAAGCTGCACTTGTGGTTGCAGCCCTCGGAGATCTTCAGGTACGCGTAGTGGCGCGGGGTCAGCTTGATGCCGTAGTCGGGCACCAGGTCCACGAACGGATCGTGCTTGGGCGGCAGCGCGGCGTGCACGGCCTCCATGACGCTGATGTAGTCCTGCGGGCCGGACACCGCCAGCACGTTCGGGTACGCCTCGCGGATCTGCTCGGGGCGCTTGCCCAGGCAGCCGGTGACGATAACCTTGCCGTTGGCGTTCATCGCCTCGCCGATCGCATCCAGCGACTCGGTCACGGCCGAATCGATGAAGCCGCAGGTGTTGACCACCACGACGTCGGCCGCATCGTAGGAGGGCACGATGTCGTAGCCCTCCGAGCGCAGCTGGGTGAGGATGCGTTCGGAATCGACGAGCGCCTTCGGGCAGCCAAGGCTGACGAAGCCGACTTTGGGGTTCAGCTGGGACATGGAATCGCGGGACTCTGGGGGCCTGGGCCCATGCCGGAATGGCGTGGGGACCTGGGGCCGGAAACGGCGGCAAGTATACCGGCGTTGGGGGCCGGGCCCTGAATCGCATCAAGGCGATCCCGCCAGACCCGGCACGGCCGCTGACACCGCCCTAACCGGCGCGCGGCCGATAATGAACGCCTGAACCAACAGGAGTCACGCATCATGGGTGAGTGGGTCACGCTCGATACGCACCACGGTCCGGTCCGGGCCTGGCAGGCCACGCCGGCGGCCAAGCCCCGTGGCGGGCTGGTGGTCATCCAGGAGATCTTCGGGGTCAACGCGCACGTGCGCGAGGTGGCCGAGGGCTTTGCCGCGCAGGGCTACGCGGTGCTGGCGCCGTCGTTCTTCGACCTCATCGACGGGGTGGACGCCGACCCCGATGCCCTGCCCTACGACCCGGACGGGGTGAAACAGGGCCTGGAACGGGTGAACGCGCTGGGCGTGGAGAAGGCATTGGAGATAGTGCGCGCGGCCGCCTCGCGGCTGGCCCCGGCCGGCAAGGTGGGCACGGTGGGCTACTGCTGGGGCGGCAGCATCGCGCTGTTGTCAGCGCTGCGGCTGGGCCTGCCGTCGGTCAGCTATTACGGGGCGCGCAATGTGCAGTTCCTGGACGAAGCGCCCAAGGCGCCGGTGATGTTCCACTTCGGGGCCCAGGACAAGAGCATCCCGCCCGAGGCGATCGCCGCCCACCGCGAGAAGCTGCCGCAGATGGCCACCTTCGTGTACCCCGCCGACCACGCCTTCAACCGCAGCGTCGGACATGCGTATGATCCAGACAGCGCCACCCTGGCGCTGGAACGCACCCTGGACTTCTTTGCGGAGCATCTTGGATGAGCGAGTTCGAACTGGATCCACGCCTGGCCACCGATAGCGTACTGGTAGCAGAAGGGCCGTTGTCGCAAGTGCGATTGATGAACGACGAGCGTTACCCCTGGTTGATCCTGGTGCCCCGGCTGGCCGGCATCACCGAGTGGATCGACCTGGACGGCGATCAGCAGGACAAACTGCGCACCGAGTTGAACCGTGCCTGCAAGGCGCTCAAGGGCACCGACGGGGTGGAGAAGATCAACATCGGCGCACTGGGCAACATCGTGCGCCAGTTGCATTTCCACGTGATCGGCCGCCACGTTGGCGATCCGGCGTGGCCGGGCCCGGTGTGGGGCCAGGGCCAGGCGCACCGTTTCGATCCGGCGGTGCTGGCCGAACGTGTCGCGCACTGGAAGGAACGGCTAGGATATTCGCCCCAGCCCTAGCGGACCCTGCCCCTGATGCGTTCCAACCTTGTCGCTGCCATCGTCCTCATCCTCGTCGGCCTGTTCCTGCTGGCCAGCAATCTGGGCTGGACCAACATGAACATGGGGAAGCTGATCCTCACCTGGTGGCCGGTGGTGCTGGTGGCGGTGGGCATCGGCCTGCTGTTCGGCCGCGGCAAGTAGAGCGGACCGTTGGTCCGCTGCTTTTGGGTCCGCTGCTTTTGGGTCCGCTGCTTTTTGGTTACCACGCCGCACGCCGGACCAAGCCACAAAAAAGCGCGGAGTACTCCGCGCTTTTTTGTGGTCGCCACCCTTGATGGGTAACGGTAACCGCAGAGGCAGCCGACCAACGGTCGGCTCTACCAGGCGCGGACGCGGCAGCACGCCCGGGGATTGATCAGGTGCGCCGCGCCACCCGCGTGGTCATCAGGTGCGCGGCAGGGTCACGCCGGTCTGGCCCTGGTACTTGCCGCCGCGGTCCTTGTAGGACGTTTCGCAGATATCGTCCTTGTCGGCCTGGAAGAACAGCATCTGGGCCACGCCTTCGTTGGCATAGATGCGCGCCGGCAGCGGCGTGGTGTTGCTGAATTCCAGGGTCACATGGCCTTCCCACTCCGGTTCCAGCGGGGTCACGTTGACGATGATGCCGCAGCGCGCGTAGGTGCTCTTGCCCAGGCACACCACCAGGGTGTCGCGCGGGATCCGGAAGTACTCCACGGTGCGCGCCAGCGCGAAGCTGTTGGGCGGGATGATGCACTCGTCGCCCACGATGTCCACGAAGCTGCCCGGGTCGAAGTGCTTGGGGTCGACAATGGTGGAGTTGATGTTGGTGAACACCTTGAACTCGCGCGAGCAGCGCACGTCATAGCCGTAGCTGGAGGTGCCGTAGCTGACGATGCGCTGGCCGTTGGCCTGCTTGACCTGGCCGGCTTCGAACGGCTCGATCATCGCCTGCTGTTCGGCCATCTGACGGATCCAGCGGTCACTCTTGATGCTCATGGGGGGTCCTGGGTGCGGAAAGGAACAACGGCACCGCCAACGGGCGCCCGGGCCACGATTCTAAACAGCCACCCGGGTTGCGGCCAGCCGCGATGCCGGGATGCGCAGGCGACAAGGCCCGGCAATGCCGGGCCGTGTGCGGTTCAGACGTGCCAGGCCGTGGCCCGCGCGGTCAGATCAGGGACGACAGAATCGGAATGCTGGCGCGCGGGCGCTTGGCCACTTCCTCGATCAGGCGCTCGGCCGCGCGCAGGTAGGCCTGGGCGGCTGCCGAGTCCGGCAATGCGGCAGTGATCGGAGTGCCGGCATCGCCCTGCTCGCGGATGCCGATTTCCAGCGGCAGCGACCCCAGCAGCGGCACGCCGTACTGCGCGGCCATGCGCTCGCCGCCGCCGTCGCCGAACAGGTGCTCGCGGTGGCCGCAGTTGCTGCAGGTGTGTACGGCCATGTTCTCCAGGATGCCCAGTACGGGCACTTCCACCTTCTCGAACATCTTCAGTGCCTTTCTGGCATCCAGCGTGGCGATGTCCTGCGGCGTGGTGACGATCACCGCGCCGGCCAGCGGAATCTTCTGGGTCAGGGTCAGCTGGATGTCGCCGGTGCCCGGCGGCAGGTCGATCAGCAGGTAATCGAGGTCGTCCCACAGGGTGTCATTGAAGAACTGGGTCATCGCCGAGGTGGCCATCGGGCCGCGCCAGATCATCGGCGTCTCGTCTTCGATCAGGTAGCCGATCGACATGGTCTCCACGCCGAAGGCGCGCATCGGTTCGATCGACTTGTTGTCCGGGCTTTCCGGGCGGCCACTGAGGCCGAGCATGGCCGGTACGCTCGGGCCGTAGATGTCGGCATCAAGCAGGCCCACGCGCGCGCCCAGCTTGGCCAGCGCCACGGCCAGGTTCACCGCCGTGGTGGACTTGCCCACGCCGCCCTTGCCCGATCCCACGGCAATCACGTTGCGGATGCGCGGATGCGGGCTGAGCCCTTTCTGCACCTGGCTGGCGTGGGGACGACGTGACTGGCTGGGGCTCACTGCATGACTCCGAAGAAGCGATTGCGCTGAACTGCGCAGTATACAAGCCGCCATCCACGGCCGTAGCCGGCGCCATCCCGATGCCGTCGGCATGCCGCCAGTCTGAACACACCCCTACCCGCTGATGCGATGTCCAGGGACAGCGCCGGGACACGGGGAGGCGGCGCCCGCGACAGTTTCAAACGAAACTATTCCTATGGAATCAATTACTTGCCGGTGATTTCGGGCCAATTGCGTTGTCCCACAAGGATTTGCATATTTTGTCTTTATGACGCGTTGATGAACGGTTGACACGACAAGTTAAGCCCATGTTAATCTCAGGTCATCAGCGCGTGATGCTGGTGAAGAGGTCTCCCAGTGAGACCTCGAAGGGGCACAAGGACGTCGGCCACGGGTGCACCACCCGGCAGGCGCCGGGTGCAAAAAAAGACTTTTAGGGGGTTTCACCAATGACGAACCGCACTCTGCTCAGCCGCAACCCGCTGAGCTTTGCCATGGCCACGGCCCTGGTTGTATCGGCCATCTCGCCGGCTTTCGCCCAGGACAGCAGCAGCGCGTCGGGCACCGAAACCCGCGGCGCCACCCAGCTGGACAAGGTCACCGTGACCGGCTCGCGCATCAAGCGCGCCGAAGTGGAAGGCCCGGCTCCGGTAGTCGTGGTGACCTCCCAGGACATCGAAAAGCAGGGCTTCAACACCGTCTATGACGCGCTGACCACCCTGAGCCAGTTCACCGGTTCGGTGCAGAACGAACTGTCCGGCGGCTTCACCCAGAACGCCAGCTTCCTGAACCTGCGCGGCCTCGGCCCGGGCTATCAGCTGGTGCTGATCAACGGCCGCCGCGCCACCGACTACCCGCTGCCCTACAACGGTCAGTCCAACGCGGTGAACCTGGCCAACATCCCGGCCGCCGCCATCGATCGCATCGAAATCCTGTCCGGCGGCGCATCGGCCATCTACGGCTCCGACGCCGTGGCCGGCGTGGTCAACATCATCATGAAGACCAACTTCGAGGGCGACACGGTCACCCTGCGCGGTGGCACCACCACCCAGGGTGGCGGTGACTCGGGTCGCTTCCAGTGGGTCGGCGGCAAGACCGGCAGCAACTGGAGCCTGACCTACGCCTTCGAGGCCCTGGAGCGCGAGGCGATCTACGCCAGCCAGCGCGATTTCATGGATTCCTACCGTGACGACCCGTCGGTTGATCCGGCCGACGCCACTGCCGTGGAATCGGTGCGCTTCACCGTCAACCGCGGCGCCGGCGCGATTCGCGAATGGCCGGCCGCCGGTGGCCTGGAAGAAGTCTGCGGTCGCTTTGCCGACTTTGAAACCTACAAGTCCGCACCGACCGTCGCCGCGCCGAACCGCTGCGGTTACTTCGGCTACCCGGCCACCCAGTCGATCCGCAACTCCGACAGCACCCAGTCCGGCTACCTGTACGGCACCTACGACTTCACCGGCGGCATGCAGGCCTGGGCCCAGTTGAGTGCCTCGCGTTCGGAAGCCAAGCTGGCCAGCGCCACCCGCTTCTTCGCCAGCGGCGCGGCCCTGGGTATCACCAACCACTACGACCCGCAGTTCGGCGGCACCGTCGGCAACGTGCAGCGCATCCTGACCCCGTCCGAAGTGGGCAGCACCGGTGCGCAGAACAACTTCGTCGAGAAGTCGCTGGACGTGGCTTTCGGTCTGCGCGGCAACTTCGGCGAGAAGTTCGACTGGGATGCCACCGTGTCCCACTCGCGCTACACCGCCGATGACAACTTCAACTGGCCGGTCGCCAGCCGCATCCGCGACTTCTTCTATGGTCCGCAGCTGGGCACCCGTCCCAACGGCCTGCCGATCTACCAGTTGAATGTCGACCGCCTGCTGAACCCGCTGTCGCCGGAAGACGTTGCCGCCTTCAGCGACAACTTCTCCAACACCTCCTCGTCACAGGCCTCGCAGGCGACCTTCGGCGTCAGCGGCGACCTGTTCGAGCTGCCGGCCGGCCCGCTGGCCATGGCCGGCGTGCTGGAAGCAGCGCAGCAGAAGTACGACGTCTCGCCCGATGCGCGCATGGCCCAGGATTACACCGGCACCGGTGGTCCGCTCGGCCGTACCGCAACCGGCGGCGGCGGCGATCGCAACCGTTACGCGGTGGGCCTGGAGTTCAGCATCCCGATCGTCAGCACCCTGAAGGCCAACCTGGCAGGTCGTTACGACAAGTACGACGACGCCAGCTCGGTCGACGGTGCTGCCACCTGGATGGCGGGCCTGGAATACCGCCCGTTCGAAAGCCTGCTGCTGCGCGGCTCCCATGCCACCAGCTTCCGTGCGCCGGACATGCACTACATCTTTGCCGAACCGTCGGGCTTCTTCCTCAACGGCGCGCTGGATGAATACCGCTGCCGTCGTGACGGCCTGGACCCGCTGAGCAACACCGACTGCGGCTCCGGTACCGACTACACCTACTCCATCCAGGGCGATCGCCAGGGCAACCGCAACCTGAAGGAAGAGACCGGCAAGTCCACGACCGTCGGCTTCGTCTGGGACGTGATGGACCAGATGTCGCTGAGCGTGGATTACTACAACATCGAGCTGAAGGGCGCGGTCAAGGACATCTCCTTCGGCTACCTGATGCGCAATGAAGCCGACTGCCGCCTGGGCCAGACCCGCGACGGCCAGCCGGTGGATGGCACCTCGGCCGCCTGCGATTACTTCCGCAGCCTGGTCGGTCGTGACGGCATCAACCCGACCACCGGTGAAGACGAGTACGTGGTCGACTACCACTCGGTGCCGTTCAACCAGGCCAACCAGAAGACCTCCGGTCTGGACGTGGCGTGGAAGTACAAGATCGATACCGACCGTTGGGGCGATTTCGACCTGGGCCTGAACTGGACCCACGTGCTGAAGCTGGAAGACCAGGAGTTCCCGGGCAGCGGCACGCGCAACGTGCGTGACCACAAGCAGTTCTTCAACTTCCGCAGCCGCATCAACTGGACCGCCAGCTGGGAACGCGACGACTGGGCAACCACCGTGTACGGCTACCGCTGGGGCTCGCTGCCGAACTGGGCTGAAACCGGCCGCATCGGTTCGTACGTGGTCTGGAACGCCAACATCCAGAAGAAGGTCACCAACAAGGCCACCATCGGTCTGTTCGTGAACAACGTCTTCGATGAAATGTCGCCCAAGGATGACACCTACAACACGTACCCGTTCTTCTTCTACAACTACAGCCCGATCGGCCGCGAGGTCTTCGTGCAGTTCGAGTACAAGCTGAACTGATCGATCCGGGTTGCATCGAAGAGCCCGGCTTGCCGGGCTCTTCGCTTTGCAGGACATGAAACCTGTCTCATCTATCTGGAGAAATGCGTATGAAGCGCATGTTGCCCCTCCTGGCGCTGGTCGTGTCGACGGCAGCCCCGTCGGCGCTGGCCGCCGCCCCCCAACAGCCCGTCAAGGATTTCGTCGGGCATGCCTCCTACAGTTCGGTCAAAATTTCGCCCACCGGCGAGTACCTGGCGATCACCGTCGACCAGGGTGACCAGGACGTACTGACCGTCATCCGCACCAGCGACCTGAAGCCGATCAAGGTCAACACGCTGCCCGAAAAGAAGAGCGTGGGCTCGTTCTACTGGACCAGCCCGGACCGGTTGCTGTTCAACGCGGTCAAGAAGCTCGGCGGCTATGCCTCGCCGATGTCCACCGGCGAGTGGTATGCCGTCAATGCCGATGGCAGCCAGCCCCGTCCGCTGATCTACTACGGCACCCGCGATGCCACCCAGCGCGGCAAGGAAGTCAGCCGCGAGAGCTTCTCGCTGCTGGACACCCTCAAGGACGACGACCAGAACGTCATCATGCAGGTGACGTCGGCGCGTTCGTCTGAAGGCGCCAACACCGAAGTGGTGCGCATGGATACCGTCAGCGGCCGGCGCACGTCGCTGGGCCGCGCGCCCAAGGAAAACTGCAGCATCGCGCTGGATGCCGCCAAGGAGCCGCGCTTCGCGGTGTGCACCTCGAGCAAGAACGAGGAAGGCGAGTACGAAGAGCGCAGCGAACTGTACCGCCGCGATGGCAGCGGCTGGACGCTGCTCAATGCCTCCAAGGCCGACGGCAAGCACCTGGACGTGATCACCACGACCAACACCGGCACCGTGTACGCCACCCAGGACGACGACAAGGCACCGGCAGCCGTGGGCACGCTGGACACCACCACCGGCGCGTTCAAGTCGCTGTTCCAGGATCCCACCGCGGAGGTGTCCAACTACATCTGGTCCACCGATGAGAGCACGCTGGTGGGCGTGGTCACCGAGGCGGCCGCACCGGCGGTGAAGCTGATCGACGAAAACCACCCCGACGCCGAGCTGTACGCCTCGCTGGCCGCGGCGTTCGAGGGCCAGATGGTCGACTTCTCCAGCTACACCCAGGATGGCAGGAAGATCATCGTCAGCGTCTACAGCGACAACAACCCCGGCGAGCTGTACCTGTACGACCGCGACAGCGGCAAGGCCCGCTTCCTGATGTCGCGCCGGCCGCAGATCGACAAGAAGAACATGGCGTCGATCAAGCCCTTCAGCATCACCACCCGCGACGGCAAGAAGGTCTTCGGCTACCTCACCCTGCCCAATGGATCGGACGGCAAGAACCTGCCGCTGGTGGTCAACCCGCACGGTGGCCCGATCGGCCCGCGCGACAACTGGGGCTTCAACCCGGAAGCCCAGCTGTTCGCCAACCGCGGCTACGCCACCCTGCAGGTGAACTTCCGTGGTTCGGCCGGGTACGGCAAGGCCTTCCAGGACGCCGGCCACCGCCAGTGGGACCAGGGCATCCAGAACGACATCCTGGAAGCCACGCACTGGGCCATCAACAGTGGCTACGTGGACCGCAACCGCATCTGCATCTACGGCGGCAGCTTTGGCGGCTACTCGGCACTGATGGCCCCGATCCGCGAACCGGGCCTGTTCAAGTGCGCGTTCGGCTACGTGGGCGTGTACGACGTGGACATGCTGTTCAAGAAGGGCGACATCCCGCAGCGTGACTCGGGGCTGCGCTACCTGCGCCGTACTCACGGCACCGAACGCGCCGACTGGAATCGCGCCTCGCCTGCACTGCGTGCGGCCGAGGTCAAGATCCCGGTCTATCTGGCCGCCGGTGCCCGTGACGTGCGCGCGGTGCCCGAGCAGACCGAACTGATGAACAAGGCACTGATTGCCGCCGGCAACAAGCCGGAAGGCATGATCATCCAGAGCGGTGAAATGCACGGGTTCTACGGCGAGGAAGCGCGCGTGAACCTGTACACCGAAATGCTGAAGTTCTTCGACCGCCACATCGGCGCCGGTGGCACCACGCCGGCCCGCAACTGAGACCGGTGACCGTACTGCGGTCGCAGGGTTGACGTAGGCTGTATTGCCGGGTGGGCACGCCCACCCGGCGCTTCTTCACACATGCGATGGAACACATTTATATGAAACACCGGCAATGGATGGCAACACCTGTTCTGTTGGCGGCGCTGCTGGCCGCGCCCGCGGCCTGGAGTGCAACGCCGGCACCGCCCGACCCCACGCAGGACCAGCTGATGATCACCGCTGGCTTCCTCAATGGTCACCCCGACCTGCGCTTCCGCCTGCTGGCCCTGGAGAAGCACAAGGCCGGCAAGCGCGAGGATGCCTTCCGCTTCTTCCAGTACGCCGCGCAGTACGCCGACAAACCCTCCCAGGGCATGGTCGCCGAGATGCTCTGGAATGGTGACGGCACCGCCCAGGACCGCGCGTTGGCCTATGTCTGGATGGACCTGGCGGCCGAACGCGGCTATGAAGGTTTCGTGGGCCTGCGTGAGCGTTACTGGAGCCAGCTCACCGAAGCCGAGCGCGCACGTGCGCTTGCCGAAGGCGAAGCGATCTACGCCCGTTACGGTGATGCCGCGGCCAAGCCTCGCATCGCCGCGGTGCTGCGTCGCGAGCGCAAGGCGGTCACCGGCAGCCGTACCGGTTTTGCCGGCAATCTGCGCATCGTGGTTCCCGGTCCGAGCGGCTCGCGCGAGATCGATGGCTCCAAGTTCTACGACGAGCGCTTCTGGGACCCGGCCAAGTACCAGGCCTGGCATGACGCGGTCTGGACCAAGCCGCGTATCGGCACGGTCGATGTGGGCGGCGTGGAGCAGGTCAAGGCCGGCGATGCGAGCTCGCGTATTCCGGTGGTGAGCCCGGTTCAGGACCTGCCCGAACCGGATGCCGGCAGCGAAATGCCGCAGCTCGAACCGACCGACACCAAGCCCTGAACAGGGCCCGCATCGTCCGCTTGGGCGGTCGATGCGGTGTGGGCGGTTGCAGTCAGCCGCGCAGGATCACCTGCGCGGCGTTATGCCCCGGCGCACCGGTGACACCGCCGCCGGGATGCGTGCCGGACCCGCACAGATACAACCCCGGCAACGCGCCGCGGTAATCGGCCTGGCCCAGCATCGGGCGTGCACTGAACAGCTGGTTGAGGCTCAGCGCGCCATGGAAGATGTCGCCCCCGATCAAGCCGAAGGTCCGCTCCAGGTCCAGCGGACTCAATACCTGTCGGCCCAGCACCGAGGCGGCAAATCCCGGCGCATGCTGTTCCACCGTGGCGATCATCAGGTCGGCCACTTCATCGCGATGATCGTCCCAACTGCGCCCGTGCGGCAGCTCCGGCGCCACGTGCTGGCAGAACAGGCTGGCCACGTGCTGCCCGGGCGGCGCCAGCGAATCATCCAGCGTGCTGGGAATGAGCATCTCCACGATCGGCTCGCGCGACCAGCCCTGCTGGCGCGCATCGGTGTAGGCGCGGTCCATGTAATCCAGCGACGGGGCGATGATGATGCCGGCGGTCAGGTGGTCGCCCGCACCGGGCAGGCAGCGGAAGTCGGGCAACTGCGACAGCGCCACGTTCATGCGGAAGGTGCCCGAGCCGCAGCGCCAGTTGGCCATGCGTTCGCGCGTGGGCGCCGGTACCTCGTCGGCGGTCAGCAGCTGTTCGTAGAGCAGTTTCGGGTTGACGTTGGCCACCACCGCGCGGGCGTCGATGCGCTCGCCATCCAAAGTCTCCACGCCCACCGCCCTGCCCGCCTCGACCCGCACGCGACGCACGCCGGCATCGGTGCGGATCTGCGCGCCGGCCTGGACGGCCGCACGTGCCATCGCCTGGGTGATCGCGCCCATGCCGCCGATGGCGTGGCCCCAGGCGCCCTTGACCCCGTTGCTCTGGCCGAACGCGTGGTGCAGCAGCACGTAGGCAGTGCCCGGTGCATACGGGCTCGCGTAATTGCCCACCACGCCGTCGAAACCGAACAGCGCTTTGATCGGCGCACTCTCGAACCAGCGGTCGAGGTACTCGGCGGCGGAAATGGTGAACAGGTCCAGCAGTTCCTGGCGCAGCCCGGGCGACAGCGCGTGCAACCGCCGCCCGAGCTGCCCCGCCCGCCACAGTTCAGGCAGGGCCTGCAGCCAGTGCCCGCTGCCCACGTTGGGCGGCGCCTGCAACGCGACCGCGCGCAGCACGTCGGCGAACACCTCCAGCCGTTGTTCGTAGGCCGGCAGTTGCTGCGCGTCGCGCACGGAGAAGCGGCGCACCTCGGCCTGGGTAAGACCGGCTCCGGCCAGCAGGTAGCCGCCGTCGGGCAGTGGCAGGAAATTGTTGATGCGGCGCGGCACTACCGTCAGCCCGTGCGCAGGCAGGTCCAGGTCGGCGATCACCTTGGGCTGCAGCAGGGACACCGTGTAGGACGCCACCGAATTGCGGAAGCCGGGATGGAATTCCTCGGTGACCGCCGCACCCCCGACCACCCCACGGCGCTCCAGCACCAGCACGCGCTTGCCTGCGCGCGCCAGGTACGCCGCGCAGACCAGACCGTTGTGTCCGGCGCCGATGATGACCGCGTCCCACGCCTGCGCAGAAGGGTTTGCCATGGCCGTTGTATACACCGCCACGGCAGGGCGTGTCGCCCCACAGGCCACGACTTTGCCGCTGCGGTCGTCCGGCCGTGCCGAAGGCGGTGACCGGCCCCACGCAGGGGCGGCTTGCCATCGGCCATGACCTTCGACACCCTTGCAGGCCGGGCCAGCGGCGTATCGTCTGGCCCACGGCCCCGCAGGGGCCAGCCCACGCATGACCCATCGGCCTGGAGGCCATTCACAGTGATCGCTCGCACTCCCAAGATTGTTCTGCTGACCCTGGCCGTTTCGGCCGCGCTGGTCGGCTGCGGCAAGAACGAAACCCCGGCTACGGACAGCGCGGCCTCCACCGCCGCACCGGCCACCCCTGCCGCTGCTGCCACCGAGTACAAGCTCGACGACAGCAAGCTGCCCGCCTACAACGCCTTCCACCCGTCCGACCTGGACACCAGCCTGGACGCCTGCAACGCATTCGGCGACTACGTCAACAGCAAGTGGCTGGCCGCCAATGAGATTCCGGCCGACCGCACCAGCTGGGGCGCCTTCACCATCCTGGACGAACGTTCGGTTGCCGTGCAGCACCAGCTCGCCGAGCAGGTCGCGGCGGTGAAGAACCCCAGCGGGATCGAGAAGATCGTCGGTGACTTCTGGGCCACCGGCATGGACGAAGCCAAGATCAACGCGCAGGGCATCGAGCCGATCAAGGCCGACCTGGCCGCCATCGACGCCCTGCAGAGCAAGGACGCCGTCGCCGACTTCCTGCGCAGCAGCGCGGCCAAGGGCGAGAACGTGCTGTTCGGCTTCGGTCCGGAAGCGGACTTCAAGAACTCCAGCATGAACATGGCGTACGCCAGCCAGGGTGGCCTGGGCCTGCCGGACACCACCTACTACACCGACGCCAAGAACGCCGACAAGCTGAAGGCCTACCAGGCACACGTGGCCAAGGTGCTGGAACTGTCCGGCGTTGCCGCCGCCGATGCGGCCAAGCAGGCCGACGATGTGGTGAAGTTCGAAACCCGTCTGGCCAAGGCCTCCAAGTCCAGCGTCGAGCTGTCGCGCGATGTGTCGCTGTACTACAACCCGGTCACCCTGGCCGATGCCGACAAGCTGACCCCGAACTTCAGCTGGACCAAGTTCTTCGAGGCCCAGGGCGTGGCCGCGCCGGAGAAGTTCTCGCTGGCCATTCCGTCCTTCCACCAGGAAGTGAGCAAGGCGCTGGGTGACACCGATCCGTCGGTGTGGCGCGCCTACCTGCGCTTCCACACCGTGGACGGCGCCTCGCCGTACCTGGCCGATGCGTTCGTGGATGAGAACTACGCGTTCTACGGCAAGACCCTGAACGGTCAGAAGGAACAGAAGCCGCGCTGGAAGCGCGTGCTGGGCACCATCGAGAACGACGCCGGCGATGCGTTTGGCCAGCTGTACGTGAAGGTCGCCTTCTCGCCGGAAGCCAAGGCCAAGATGGAAGAACTGGTCAAGAACCTCGCCGCCGCGCTGAAGGAGCGTATCCAGGGTCTGACCTGGATGAGCGACGAGACCAAGGCCAAGGCCATTGCCAAGTGGGAAACCTTCACCCCGAAGATCGGCTACCCGGACAAGTGGCGTGACTGGAACGGCCTGACCACCGGTCGCGACAGCTACCTGGGCAACGTGCGCGCGGCCAACGCGTTCAACTACAAGTGGAGCCTGTCCAAGATCGGCAAGCCGGTGGACAAGACCGAGTGGGGCATGACCCCGCAGACGGTCAACGCCTACTACAACCCGCTGCAGAACGAGATCGTGTTCCCGGCCGCGATCCTGCAGCCGCCGTTCTTCGACCCGAAGGCCGATGATGCGCTCAACTACGGCGGCATCGGTGCGGTGATCGGCCACGAAATGACCCACGGTTACGACGACCAGGGCAGCCGCTTCGGGCCGACCGGCAACTTCGAGAACTGGTGGAACGCGGCGGACACCAAGAACTTCAGCGGCCTGACGGGCAAGCTGGTCAAGCAGTTCGACGGGTACAAGGTGGACGGCCAGGCGGTCAACGGCAAGCTGACCCTGGGCGAGAACATCGCCGATCTGGGCGGCGTGGCAACCGCCTACGACGCGCTGCAGAAGGCCTCGGCCGGCAAGGAAGATCCGAAGATCGACGGCTTCACCCGCGATCAGCGCTTCTACTTCAACTGGGCCACCGTGTGGCGCACCAAGTACACCCCGGAGAACGCCAAGGTCCGCCTGGCCACCGATCCGCACGCCCCGGCGCAGTTCCGCGCCATGGGCGCGCCATCGAACCTGCCGACCTTCGCCGCTGCGTTCCAGTGCAAGGCCGGCTCGCCGATGGTCCGCGCCGGCGACCAGCAGGTCGTGATCTGGTAAACCATCGCGCCACCGCGTGAACCGCTGCAATCAAAGGCCCGGGATTTCCCGGGCCTTTGTTTTTTCCTTTGCAGGTATCGCGATTGGTCAATTGAACACAGCAAGCAGAGCAAAAGCCGCCGGCGTGCGACTGGACTGCATTGGGCCGGTGGGGGTGGGTTTGCGGGACACGCTGCAAGTACGTCCATGTAAGCTCCGTCGCCGCATCCATGCGGCTCAGGGTCCCGCAAACCCACCCCCACCAGCCCTTGGACAACTCCCGGCACGCACGGAAAAGCAAACCTGCCCTGCGTGCTTTCGCTTTTCTTTGGATGCCGACCCACTGTCGAAGGCGGGGGTGTGGGGTTTCGCGGGACCGTTGGGCGCCATGGATGGCGCTCACGAGCCTCCAGGGATGGATTTACGGCGGCCTCCCTGGTCATCGCACACGATGCGCACGCTGCGCCGAAGAAGAAGGCCGCGCGTGCGCCGGCGGTCAGCGCCCAGTGCAGCGACTTCTATGAAGCCAGCAATGGCGCGTGGCTGAAAGCCAATCCCGTGCCGCAGACCGGCGCCACCACCGCCCTTGGGCAGCTGGCCGAGCGTACCCGCCTGCAGCAGCGCGAGCTGCTGGATGCATCCATGAAGACCCCGCAGGGCACCGTGCAGAAGCTGCTCGGCGACTTCTGGGCCAGCGGCCTGGACGAAGCCGCCGTTGAAGCCGACGGCTCCAACCCGATCGCCCCCCTGCTGACCCGCATCAACGCCATCAAGAAGGCCAAGGACGTCCCCGCCTCGATCGCCGCGCTGCACCAGGTCGGCATCCCGGTGGCCTTCAACTTTGCCCCAGACGTGGACCTCAAGGCGCTCGACCGCCACATCGGCTACTTCATGCAGGGTGGCATGGGCCTGCCCGACCCGGCCTTCTACACCCGCACCGACGCCGACACCGTCGCGCTGATGGCCCGCTACCGCGCCTACGTCAAGCAGATCCTGGCCCTCACCGGCACCCCGGCGGCCAAGCTCGACGCCGAAGCGCAGGCCGTCATCGCGCTGGAAACCGAACTGGCGCGCAACGCACAGTCGCTGGCGGGCATCAACAACCCGTTCAACAACTATGCCCCCATCTCCACCAAGGACCTCAACAGCCGCTACCGCAACCTGCAGCTGGATGCGTTCCTCAAGGTCCAGGGCGTCAACGACGACCTCGTCTCGCTGGCCGACCCCGCGCTGTTCAAGCAGCTGGACGGCATGGTCACCCGCATCAAGCCGGACCAGTGGAAGGCCTACCTGCGCTGGCGCGTGGGCGATGCCATGGCCCCGTACCTGTCCAAGGCCTACCGCGATGCCGAGTTCGAATTCCGCGGCCGCGTGATCCGTGGCGAAACCATCGCCCCGGCGCGTTGGGAACAGACCCTGGATGCGATCAACGTCGCCGCCGGCCCGATGCTCGGCCGCGAATATGCCAGCAAGTACCTGTCCGCCGATGATCGTCGCCAGGCGGCAGTCATCGTCGACAAGATCCGCGAAGTGCAGATCGATGCGGTCAAGCGCAGCACTTGGCTCAGCAACGATGCCAAGACCGAAGCGCAGGCCAAGCTGGCCGCGCTGAAGATCGAAATCGGCACCCCGCTGCGCGACCTCGACTACAGCGTGCAGCCGATGGGCCGTGGCAGCTTCGGCGGCAACATGCTGATCGCCTCCACCTGGCGCCACCGCGAAGAAATGAAGCGCATCGGCAAGGGCAACGCCGACCGCCGCTGGGACGTGCTGCCGCAGCAGCCCGCGCTGGCCTATGACATCGCGCAGAACCGCCTGATCGTCACCGCCGCCGTGCTGCAGGGCCCGGTGTTCAACGCCAAGGCCGATGCCGCCGACAAGTTCGGCAGCTTCGGTGCCCTGGTCGCCCACGAACTGACCCGCGCCGTCGACGCCAAGGGCGCGCTGGTGGATGCCAAGGGCGAACTGCGCAGCTGGTGGACCCCGGCCGACAAGACCGCCTGGACCCTGCTCGGCAGCCGCGTGGCCGCCCAGTACAGCGCGTACGACTTCCCGGGCATCAAGGGTGCCAAGGTGAACGGCGAACTGACCCGTGAGGAAAACCTGGCCGACGTGGCGGGCCTGGAACTGGCGTGGGAAGCCTACAAGGCGGTGGAACCGTCGGCCAAGCCGGCTGCCCAGCAGGGCTTCTTCCGCGCATGGGCCGCACTGTGGGCACAGCAGCTGTCGCCGAACGAGGCCGCCCAGCGGCTCACCAGCGACGTGCTGGCCCCGGGCCGCTGGCGCACCAACGGTGCCCTGTCCAACCTGCCGGCATTCGGTGCGACCTTCAGCTGCAAGCCGGGCCAGCCGATGCAGCGCGTGGACAACGACCAGATCAAGGTCTGGCGCTGAGTCCAGCCGCAGGCACGGTCAGGAAAAGGGCGCCTTCGGGCGCCCTTTTTCGTTGCGCGCCGACGTTCGCCGCGGCACCGGCATCCCACCCCGGGCGGTAGAGCCAGGCCACGCATGGCGTGGCGCTACCGTGGGTCCGCCACCAGGCTGCCGCGGTAGCCCACGATCAGGCCGATCCACGGCGCGGCGATCTCCACGTCGAACACGAAGCGCCCGTCGCGCTCTGTCTCGAACGTGTTTCCGCCCGGCAGCAGCGCCTTCGGCAGCGGAATGCCCAGGCACGACCAGCGGCGCGCCACCAGCCGCAGGCAGTCGGCATCGACCACCAGTGCCAGCGCCACATCGACGATGCCGAAGCGCTCCACCAGCAGGTGCGTGTTCCTGCCCTGCCCGCGACGCTGCCACGAGGAAAACCGGCGACCGCCGAAATCGCGGGTCCAGCGCTCGCCGCCACGCTCGGGCGTAAAGCCCACGCTGACCGGCACCGCGCTGGCCGCCGGTGGAAACCCGATCAGCGCCGCCACCATCCGAGCCAGCAAGCCGCGCCCGCGCCGCACCTCGGCGGTGCCGCGCCAGCGCCGTTCGCCCGCGTCGGCATGCAGTGCCTGCACCTGCGCCGGCAACTGCGCGAAGGCACTGCCCAGCACCTGCTGGTACAGGGGCGCGTGCGGGTCCTCGCTGCGGAAGCCGGTGAAGATTGCACGGCCCTCGAACAACCGGTCGTAGTCCGACAACGCCAACGCGTGCGTGGCGGGCCGCGCGCCCTCGGCCGGCGTCTCGCCCGCCAGCAGCTTGCGCACCACCGCCTCGATCGCCATCGACGGAATGTACGGGCCGTCCTCGCCCTCGGCGAGCAGGTGCCAGCTTTCCTCCACCGCCTGGCCACCGCGCATGCCGGCGGCGTGCACGTACATGCCGCCGCGATGCTCGCCGAACTTCATCCGGTTGAGCACCGTGTAGAACAGCGGTGAAAGCGGCACCAGCGATGGCAGGCCGAACCGGGCGCGCGCCCTGGCCAGCAGGTTGAGCACCCGGTGCAGCACTTCCGGCACCGGGCCGGCGCCCATCCAGATATCGGTCAGGGTCGGGTGCTCGGGTGGAATCACCTGCAGGTCCGGCACGTCCACCAGCGAAAAATGCAGGTTGCGCAGCGGTACCTTGCCCGGCACGGCGATGGTGAAGCGGCGGCTCTCGGCCAGCTCGAGCCCGTGCGAAGGCGCGCCGTTGCGCTGCAGCTTCACCGGTGCGCCCGCATACCCCACCACCGCGCGCATCACGTTGAGCCCGATCCCGGCGTACGGCGACGGTGCGATGCCGCCTTCCACCGCCACGATATCCATGCGCCCGGCCATCTCGCGCAGCACCGCGGCGGTCAGCACCGGAAAGCTGCTGACCCCGGACAGCACGAAGATCCCGGCCGCCCTGGCCTGTGCGTCGAACTGCGCCACGCCGAACACGAAATCGGCTGCATCGGCGAAGTCCAGGTAGGGAATACGCGCGCCAATGCAGGCCTCGATCACGCTGTACGGGTGCTCGCCGTAATCCTGGAACGGACCGGAGGCATCCACCAGCAGGTCCGGCCGCTCGGCGTGCAGCAGCGGCGCGATGTGCTGCCGGTCGGCCCGGAGCGGGCGCAGCACCGGCGTGCCCGTGTAGCTGTCGCAGAACGCGGTCGCCGCAGCGAGGTTGCGGCCGCAGATCAGCAGTTCGAGGTCGGCCCGGTCGCCCAGCAGTCGCGCCAGGCGCCCGCCGAACACGCCATACCCCCCCAGGATCAGTATTTTCATGCGCGAAACGTCCTTGCTTCCGTTCAACCCGTTGCCTGGATACGACGAAGGGCACCATGGGTGCCCTTCGCGTGGTGTGCCGCCTGCACGTTCGCTGCTAGCGGACGCTGCGGAGGTGGTTCTTGCGCGGACCGCCGCCCGGCGGGCGCTTGTTGAACGGCGGTTGGCCGCGCCAGTACCGGATCAGCAGCCAGCCAAACAACATGCCGCCCAGGTGCGCGAAGTGGGCCACGCCGGGCTGCCAGCCGGTGGCGCCGAGCATCAGTTCCATTGCGCCGAACACGATCACGAAGGTGCGTGCCTTCATCGGAATCGGCGGGAACAGCAGCATCACCCGCTGGTTCGGGAACAGCATGCCGTAGGCCAGCAGCAGCCCGAACACGCCGCCGGAGGCACCCAGCACGGTGGCCGGGTCGGCCATCATCATGCCCACCAGCAGCTGGCACAGCCCGGCGCCGACGATGCAGACAAGGTAATAGGTCAGGAAGCGTTTCTCGCCCCAGGTCTGTTCCAGCGGCGCGCCGAACATGAAGAGCGCCAGCATGTTGAAGAACAGATGGCCGAAGCCCCCATGCAGGAACCCGTAGGTCAGCAGCTGCCAGGGCTGGAAGTTGCCGCCCGGCGAGAACGGATCGAAGCCATCGCGCAGCGGCTGCAGCATGAACGGCTCGAAGGTGCCGTTGCCCAGCAGGAACGGTTGCTGCAGCAGGAACAGCACGATGTTGGCAATCAACAGTGCCTTGGTGACGGTGGGCAATCGCGGAAACATGAGGGCATCCTTTGGAACCGTGCCCATCATAGCCGCAGCGCCCCGCCCTGGCCGCCTCCTGCGTCGTCGCATTCAACCACCGCACACCGTGGCGATGTCAGCCCGGCCCCCACAGGGACGCGTCCAGGTCGTCACCGGTGCTGCGCGGCATCTGCGTGACCCGCCCGCGCTCGATGGCCACGCCTTCGGCGCGCAGCCGCTGGCTCTGCTCACGCCACCCGTGCGACCCCTCGGGCATGGCGATGCGACCGTCCGAGCGCAGCACCCGATGCCAGGGCAGGTCCGGGTCCTCGTTCATGCCCAGCACGCGCGCGGTGAGCCGCGCCCTGCCCGGCAACCCGGCCTTGGCCGCCACCTGGCCGTAGCCCATGACCTGCCCGCGAGGGATCGCGCGGATCACCGCCAGGATGCGCTCGCGCGTCTGCGCGGCCGCATCGGCCGCCGACGCGGCCTCGGCCGGCTTCACGCGCGTACGCGGCTGACCAGCAGCACCCCGAGCAGCACCAGGGCGGTTCCCAGGATCTGCCAGGGGCCCATGGGTTCGTCGAGCAGCCATAGACTCATCACGATGGTGGATACCGGGCCGAGCATACCCACCTGGGCCGCCAACGACGAGCCGATCCGCTTCACCGCCAGCATGATGGCCAACACCGGCAGCACCGTGCACAGTGTCGCGTTGATCAGCGACAGCCAGTACACCGGGGTCGGTGCCTGCCCCAGCGCGGCCAGCGGATGCAGCACCGCGAAGTGCAGCACGCACAGCACACAGGCCACGCAGCTGGCGTAGGCGGTGAGCCGGATCGCGCCGATCCGCGCCACCACCTGGCCGCTGCCGAACAGGTACAGCGCGTAGCTCAGGGCACTGGCGAACACCAGCGCACTGCCGAGCAGGATGCGCCCTCCCTCCAGCTGCAGGTCATGGCCGAAGGCCAGCAGCACGCCCAGGTAGCTCAGCCCCAGCGCGACCAGCTGCCAGCGCCCGGGACGCTTTTTCAGCAGTACCAGGCTGATCAGCAGCACCAGGGTGGGATTCAGATACAGGATCAGCCGTTCCAGGGTCACGCTGATGTACTGCAGGCCCTGGAAATCGAGCAGGCTGGACAGGTAGTAGCCGGTGAAACCCAGCCACAGCACCCGGCCGCGATCGCCCCATGACAACGCCGTTGCCCGCCGCGCCGACCACACCGCCAGCAGCGCGAACAGCGGGAAGGCCATCAGCATGCGCAGTGCCAGCAGCGTGGTGGCATCCACGCCATGCCGGTAGGCCAGCTTGACGATCACCGCCTTGCCCGAGGCGGCGATGGCACCCACCGCGGCCAGCGCGATGCCGCCGGCAGCAATGCGGGCGGAAGAGGTGGGCAGCGCGGACACAGGTGACGGCATCGGGACGGCAGACGGCCGCACGGGGCGGCCGGAGGATGGGTGGAGAGTGAATTGTCGCACGGTGGGGGAACGCGCGAATGCGCGCGCCTACCGCATCAAAACGATCTCTTCGGCCGAGGTCGGGTGGATCGCCACGGTGTCATCGAACTGGGCCTTGGTCGCGCCCATCTTCACCGCCAGCGCGAAGCCCTGCAGGATCTCGTCGGCAGCTTCACCCAGCAGGTGCACGCCCACCACGCGTTCCTCTTCGCCCACGCAGACCAGCTTGAACAGGCTGCGCTGGGTGCCGTCGGACAGCGCTTCCAGCATCGGGCGGAAGTTGCTGCGGTACACGCGCACGTCGCCATGCTGTTCGCGCGCCTCTTCCTCGCTCAGCCCCACCGCGCCCAGCGCCGGGTGCGAAAACACCACGCTGGCGACGTTGGCATAGTCCATCTTTGCCTGCGGGTTGCCCCCGAACAGGCGGTCCATCAGCTTGCGCGCGGCCGCGATCGCCACCGGCGTCAGCCCGACCTTGCCGGCAATGTCGCCCACCGCGTGCACGCTGGGCACGGCGGTGGTCTGCCACTCGTCGACCTCGACCTCGCCCTTGTCGCCCACCACGATTCCCAGCGCTTCCAGCCCCAGGCCGGCGCTGTTGCCGCGGCGGCCGGTGGCGAAGAACAGCTGGTCGAACACCGCCTCGTGCGGGCCATCGTGGCCGTACGCCACCACCGTCTCGCCCTCACGACGCAGTTCGCGCAGGCGATAGTTGAAATGCACCTGCACGCCCTGGTGACGCAGGTTCTCGGCCAGCTGCGCGGTGAGTTCGGCGTCGAAGCGTTCCAGCAAGCGCTCGCCCCGCACCAGCAACGTGACCTTGCTGCCCAGCGCCTGCAGCAGCCCGGCCAGTTCAACGGCGATATAGCCGCCGCCGACGATGGCCACGCGCGCCGGCGCGCTGCACAGGTTGAAGAAATCATCCGATACCGCGCCCAGTTCCGCGCCGGGAATGTCCGGTCGCTGCGGATGGGCGCCGGTGGCAATCAGGATGTGCGTGGCGCTGATGCGCACCCCATCGCTGCATTCCACCGTATGCGCATCGACCAGCCGGCCCTTGCGCGGCACCCGCACCACGTTGTTCTCGTTCAGGCGCTTGAGATAGCTGGCATGGATGTTGGCGATGTAGGCCTGGCGATGCACCACCAGTTCCTTCCAGTCCAACGCCGGCCGCACCGGCACGTCGAAGCCCATCGCCGCGGCCATGCCGATTTTTGCCGACAGGTCGGCCGCCAGCCACATCGCCTTCTTCGGCACGCAGCCCACGTTGACGCAGGTGCCGCCCAGTTCGCCGGGCTCCAGCATCGCCACGCGCTGCCCATGTTGCGCAGCGCGGAACGCCGCCGCCAGGCCGCCGGAGCCGCCGCCCAGCACGATCAGGTCATAGTCGTAGTGATTGCTCATGGATAGTGCTCGACTCGGTAAGGTGCGCCACACGGTGAAATGCTGTTTTTGTCGCCACCGCGCATGCAGGCCATGAGCATGCCATGTCCGGCTGCGATCCAGCCGTGAGGACGGCGCTCAACGTGGGGTGGGCGCGCGTCGCAACGGTGGCCAGTGCAGGTAGGTCATCGCACGCCACACCCACTCCAGCGGACCGAAGCGGAAATAGCGCAGCCACACCGTGCTGGCCACCACCTGCAGCGCGAACAGCGCCATCGCAAACGGCACCTGGCCGGCACGCGGCATCTGTTCAAAGGCGCCCAGGCCGTAACCGTAGAACACCCACGTACACACCAGCGACTGTGCGATGTACTGGGTCAGCGCCGTCCGCCCCACCGGTGCCAGCCATGCAAGCCGCGCGCGTGCCCGCACGATCCAGGCCAGGTAGCCCAGGCACATCAGCAGCGATGCCACCGAATTCAGCGCGAACGCCGCGCCACTGGCGGCGGTGAAGGTGCCCGGCGCCAGGTAGGGCTGCCAGATCGCGCTGGCCACCATCATGGCCAGCCCGATGGGCAGTGCGCCCCAGCGCAGCCGCCGGTACAGCCGCGCGAAATTGTCCGGCGTGGCCAAGGCACCGCTGCGGGCGAACCAGCTGCCGATCAGGAACATGCCCAGCACTTCCGGGCCCACCACGATGACGGCGCTGAGCTGGGCGAAGAAGTCACTCAGGCGCTGCACCACCGCCTGCAGGTAAGTGCCATGGCCATACGCCTGGCGCTGCATGTCGATGGTGTGCCCGGCCTGGGCCACGGCATCACGCACCTGCGTGCCCGACGGTTCCAGGTGCGCCGACAGGCCCATCAACAGGCCCAGCAGCAGCATCAGCGCTGCCGCGCACAGATAGGTCAGCACGCCCATCGCGGGCAACCAGCGCGTGGGGGCTTCGCGACAGGCCAGCAGAGGCAACGACACCAGCGCGTACACCACCAGGATGTCGCCGGACCAGACCAGCAGCGCGTGGCACAGGCCGATCAGCAGCAGGGCCGCGCTACGCCGCAGGTAGAACGGGGTGAACGCACGCCGGGCCGCGTCCGCGCGCTGGGCCATGATCGCAAAGCCGGCACCGAACAGCAGCGAGAACAGGGTGAAGAACTTGCCTTGCACCAGCACGTAGATGGCCGCGTCAGCGGCGTAGTCCAGGCCGTGCCAGTGCGGGTCGATGCCGGTGAAGGCCAGGTCCAGCGGACCGCTGAAGGCCTCCATGTTCATCAACAGGATGCCCAACAGGGCGAACCCGCGCAGGATGTCCAGCACCGCGATGCGGTCGCCGGCGGCAACCGGCTGCAGAAGGGGGGAAGCAGCGTTCACAGGCACTCCGTCCGGCAAGGCGGTCATTATGCGGCGGCGTGGGCGCCCACGAACGCAACGAGCGGGGCGCACAACGGCAACGGCCCGCCGAAGCGGGCCGTTGGATCAGGCGGGTTGGCCAGCACTCAGTGCTGGTGGCCACCGTCGCCGTGCACGTGGCCGTGCTCGAGTTCCTCGGCGGCCGCTTCACGCACATCGACGATCTCGACCGAGAAGTGCAGGTCCTTGCCGGCCATCGGGTGGTTCAGGTCGACGTCGACCACGCTCATGCCGACCTTTTCAACGGTGACCGCACGCGGGCCGAAGTTGGTCTGCAGCACGACCTGCTGGCCCGGGACCAGCTTGCTGGTGCCGAAATGCTTCTTCGGCACGCGCTGGGTCAGACCCTCGCGGCGTTCGCCGTAGGCATCGGCGGCCTTGACGTCCACCTCGAAGGTGGCGCCGGCTTCCTTGTCCATCATGGCGTTTTCCAGGCCCGGGATGATGTTGCCGTGGCCGATCAGGATCGCCAGCGGATCACGGTCCTTGGAGCTCTCGATCGGCTCCTGGCCCTGCTCGGCAACGGTGTAGTGGAAACGGACGACGCGGTCTTTTTCGATCTTCATGCGCAACTCTGGCTGGTCGCTGCCGATGGCAGACGGGTGGGGCGGGTTGTTCCCCGCCGGATACGCCGCCATCATGACGGCCTTCTGAGGCCGCGCATTATCCGGACAACCTGCACATGACGCCAGTTCCGCGCACGACCCGACTGGCCCTGCTGGCCCTCACGGCCCTGTTGAGCGCCTGTGGTGGCGGCAAGACCACCCGTCCCGCCGCCCCGCCCGCCTCCACCCAGGTCTGGCCCAGCGTGGCGCCCAACGACCCGCAGGCGGCCAACGCGGTGCTGATGCGCGCCATCGGCCTGGTCGGCACGCCCTACCGGTACGGCGGCAACACGCCCGAGTCGGGCTTCGACTGCAGCGGCCTGGTGACCTACGTGTACCGCGAGATGCTCGACCTCAAGCTGCCCCGGACCTCGCGCGACCTGGCCGCCGTGCAGGGCCCGAAGATCGAGCCCAAGCGCCTGGCACCGGGTGACCTGGTGTTCTTTGGCAGCCGCGGCAACGTGTCACATGTGGGCATTTACGTCGGCGAAGGACGTTTCGTGCACGCCCCCAGCACCGGCGGCACGGTCCGGCTGGACTCCCTCGGGGGGGCCTACTGGAAGGACCACTACACCGGCGCAAAACGCGTTCTGCACTAAGCTGAACAGGGGTAAGGGTCAAATTTGTGATGCGCATCACGTGTTTGTAAACGAAAAATTAACGAAATTTGTACCTAATCACTGCGCTTACACGGCATCATCACCCATCGTTTTTATTAAGTGACCGCCGCGTGACGACAGCCGACCTGCCAAGCCAAGGCCAGACCGCCGCCCCCCAGCGCTGCACCCGCTCCGTTTTTCTCGCCCTCGCGCTCTGCCTGGCCAGCCTTCCGGCCTGGGCCCAGACCGCACCGGCCACTGCTGTCGATGCCGCTTCGGCCGGCGCCAGCACCCCCGAATCCCCCGCGGTGGCAAAGCCCAAGGCTGACGCCCCCGCCCGCAGCAAGGCCGACGCCGCTGCCAGTGCCACCCTCGCCGCCCTGCTTCCCCATCTGGCCGCGAACGACACCATTCCCCTGATGGACCGCTCGGCGATGTTCGCCGGCGACCTGAGCCGCCTGCTCGCCAACTACGACGCCAGCAGTGGTGCCAACGGCGCCGTGGTCGGCGGCGCGGCCGACAACGGCAAGGTGCAGTCGCTGCTGCGCCGCGCGATGACCCTGCTGGGCACGCCGTACCGCTGGGGCGGCACCTCGCCGGACAGCGGTTTCGACTGCAGCGGTCTGGTCGGCTACGTGTTCCGCACCGCCCTGGGCATCGAACTGCCGCGCGTGTCGCGCGAGATGGCCCATGACGGCGAAGCCGAGCTGATCAACGACCGCAACGCGCTGGCTGCCGGCGACCTGGTGTTCTTCGGCCGCAAGGGCCGGGTTGACCACGTGGGCATCTACGTCGGTGAAGGCCGCTTCCTGCACGCCCCCAGCACCGGCAAGGACGTCCGCGTGGACAGCCTGATGACCGGCTACTGGAGCGCCAAGTTCATGCAGGCCCGCCGCGTCGACCTCTGAGTTGCCGCCGCCCGCCTGTTGAAAAGAACCGCTGCCCTGCAGCGGTTTTTTTTGGGTCTTCTCCCATTTGAGGGGCAAGCAGAAACGTGCCTTGACGCTTCCCGACCCACCGACGGCGCCAGAAAAGCCAGGCTTCCGCTGCTTACCGCTAGCCGAGCCCCGTAGCAGCCGGTAGGCTCCTGGGCAAAATAAAGGAGGAGGCCGCCCCGCGGCCGGGGGACATTTGCGCCAGGGGCCTACCGGCTGCTACGGGGCCCTCACGCGCGCGACCGGCCCGATCGGAGACGCCAGCTGATCCAATCTACGCCTGCACAAGCGCCTCCCGCGTAGCGTCGTGCTCACTCTGCGGCGGCCCTTGCAACAGGACGCTTCCCTAGATGGGAGACACACCTTCGTTGGCCGCTGCCGCCCCCAACCCGCGTTGTCCTTCTTGTCGAACACGCAACAGCCAGTAAACCAAGTGCCTGCCCGCCTCGTCGGTCCAGGCCGCGGACCCGGACGTGGGGCGGCACGTCCAAGGCCACCGGACCAGCATCAGATTCCGCCCGTGACACTCGTCTACAAGGTGACGCATGGCGGCAGTCCCTGAATTTCCGGCCCGGTGTGTAATCTGGTTCGGGTCCCCACTCGCGGCAGAACGCACCGCCCTGGCGGCCGCAGGCTGGCAGGTCCGTGGCGTGGCCACCGACGACTGCGTGGCCATCGGCATGCGCGGCAGCGACCACGTGGTCGGCCTGCTCGACCTGCGCACCGCCTTGCCGGCCAACCTGGCCCGGCTACAGGCCCTGCTCGACGAACACCGGCACATGACCCTGCTGGCCATCCTGCCCGCCGGCGCACCGCCGCCCTCGCCCGCCCTGCAGGCACTGCTGGCCGTCTGCGTGGAAACCTTTGCCGCGCCCCTGGACCTGGCCCGCATCGTCCAGCGCCTCCAGCAACTGGCCGGCGACGCCAAGCAGCCGCCCACGCACGGACCGCAGCAGCTCATCGGCGACAGCGCCGTGCTGCAGATCGCGCGCAGCGCCATCCGCAAATTCGCCCCGGTCGACCTCCCGGTACTGATCACCGGCGAAACCGGCACCGGCAAGGAACTGGCCGCCCAGGCCCTGCACGCATTGTCGCCGCGCCATGCCCGGCCGTTTCTCGCCGTCAACTGTGGCGCCATCCCCGCCGCGCTGGTCCAGTCCGAACTGTTCGGCCACGAACGTGGCGCCTTCACCGGCGCCGCCAACCGCCGGCTGGGCCTGTTCGAGACGGCCAGCGGCGGCACCGTGTTCCTCGATGAAATCGGCGACCTGCCGCTGGATGCACAGACCAACCTGCTGCGCGTACTGCAGGAAGGCACCGTCGAACGCGTCGGCAGCAACAAGCCGCTGGCGGTGGATGTACGCGTGCTGGCCGCCACCCACGTCGATCTGGAACAGGCGGTGGAGCGCGGCCAGTTCCGCCGCGACCTGTTCTACCGCTTGAATGTCCTGCGCCTGCCGCTACCGCCATTGCGCGACCGCGGCAGCGACATCCTGCTGCTGGCCCAGCACTTCCTGGCCAGCTTCCGCGACCGCCACGTCACCCGCGCGCGCGGCTTCAGCGCCGATGCCAGGCGCGCCCTGGAACGCTTCCACTGGCCCGGCAATGTGCGCGAGCTGCTCAACCGCATCCAGCGCGCGGCGATCGTCACCGACGCCGAACTGATCAGTGCCGCCGACCTGGAGCTGGTCCCGGCCCAGCTGGAGATGCCGCAGCGGCTGCTGCATGACGCACGCAGATCGGCCGAACGCGACGCGCTGCTGCACGCGCTGCGCCAGAACGAATTCAACATCACCGCCTGCGCCCGCGACATGCAGGTCTCACGGGTAACGGTCTACCGACTCTGCCGCAAGCACCAGCTGGCCCTCCCCGAGTTGCGCTGAGCAGATCTACCGGCAGCTGTCGCGCGCCGAACGACACCGACCTTCGCAGCCGGCAGCAGAGCGCGCCGTTGCATCCCGCAAGCCGAGCCCCTTGGCGGCCGGCAGGTCCTTGGCAAAATAAAGGAGGAGGCCGACGCGCAGGCGTCGGCCGGGGGACATGTGCACAAGGGCCTGCCGGCCGCCGAGGGGCCCCGACGCTGACGGCACGCCCGAACGGAGCCGCCCCCCACTCACAGCATGTACGGCACTTTGAAGGCGAGGGTGAAATCGGGCGCGTCCGGGGTCAGGCCGATGCCCAGCAGGCTCACCAGCGTGGTGTTGCGGTTGAGCGCGTAGGTGATGCCCAGGTTCAACGTGCCGGCATTGGCATCGCTGCCGATCACCTTGAACCACTGCCCGTTGCGGTAGCGGGTGGAGGCCCGGCTGCTCAGCTTGTCGCTGAAGGAAATGCTCAGGCTGGTGCGCTCGTTGAACGCGAATGCCACGCCGGCACCGAAGTAATACGACCCGCCCAGCTTCACCTCGCCCGGGTTGACCGTATCCGGGTTGGCATCCAGGTCATCGAAGCTGCGCGGGAAGGAATGGATGTAGCCGATGTTGGCGAACAGGATCGCCGGGTCGGCGGTCTTCACTGCCGACAGGCCCACGTTGGCCTGCCACACCCCGTTGCCGGTGGGCTGCTGTTCGGGCACCGCGAAACGGATGAAGTCATCGTCGTCGCGCTCCAGCACCTTCCAGTCCAGGCCATAAGGCGCCCGCCCGGTAGGCGCCGTCGCACCTACCGTGAGCACCGTTTCCGGCCAGCGACCGTGCTCGGCGAACAACCGGTAGTTGGCGCTCAGCGCGACGTCGCCGAGGCCGTTGCCGGTGGTTTCTTCCTGGGCGATCGCCGCGGCCGAACCGCCGGCCCCGCCCTTCTGGAACACGGTCTTGCGCGCCAGGTAAGGCACGTCCAGGTTCAAGGTCAGGCGGGGGCTGACGCCCCAGCGCGCGGCCACGTTGTAGGTCATCGTGTCCGACTCGACGTTCTCGATGGCGATGTTGCCCAGGAAAATCGCATCCAGGGCCAGGAAGCCGTTGAGCGTCACCTGTTTGCGGTCATAGCGTGAGTAGGTGAGGCTGTTTTCGACGGTGAAGCGGCGACTGAACAACGCCGCCTGCTGCTGCTTCACGTCATCCACGCTGCGCCGCGAGGCCTGCTTGGCCTGCTGCGCCTCTTCGGCGCTGCTGGCGTAGCCGTCCGCGCTGACGGGGGCGGCCGGGGTCCCGGCGGGAAGTGGCGGCGGCGATGGGGCGGCACCGGCCACCGGCGCGGTCTTGCCCGTGAGCCGGGCCTGCATCGCCTGCACCTGCATGTCCAGTTCGCGCAACCGGCGCACTTCCTGCGCGTAGTTGGCCTTGAGGGTTTCCAGCTGCGCGATCAGCGCCTTGACGTCGGCCTCATCGGCCGGCGCGGCCTGCGCATGCGCGCCGGCCGCGGCCATCAGTGCCAGCGCCGCCAGCGCCAGCGGTGTTACGCGTGTCGAGGTGTGCATTGCCTTGGTCCACGTTGTGGTGTCACTCCCCCTGCCCGGCCACGGGAATTACTGGCCGGGACCCATGCCGACACCGCGCACCAGCGTCATCGCCTGGGCCACGTTCTGGCTGAGCGGGACATTGCTGGCGAGCGATTGCCGGACAAGATCGATCTGCATGCGGTTGCTCACGGTCTGGCCGTCGCTGCCCAGGGCGATGCTCTGCCCGACGCTGCCGCTGCGGATCCACTGCTGTACCGCGCCCACGCCTTCAATCTGCAGCTGCACCCGGGCGTTGTTGCCGTCCAGTTGCGCCACCGCGCTCACGCCGCCCTGCTGCACGCTGGCCAGGTGCTGGCCCTGCGCCGCCGGTGCGGGTGCATCGCCGTCGCGCACAGTGAGGTGGGTCGTGTTGCCGGCCACGTTGCCGTCACCGGCAACCTGGATGCTCTGGGTCAGCCCGGCCACGTTCTGCAGGCCGCTGGCATCGATGCTGCGCCCGGTGAACACCGGCAACGGCGCATCGGCGGCGGTGACCGTCACCGACGGGGTGAAGCTCACCTTCGGCGCACCGCCGGCACGGAAGTCCATGCCCACGGTGAGCGCGCTGGTAGCCGCCTGCCCGCCGCTGGTCCACTGGCTGATCATGGTCACCCCGAACCAGGCCACGCTGCTGCCGTTGACCGTGTAGCGGCCGCGCATCAGGTTCAGCTCGGGATCGGGAATTTCACTGAGGCCCTTGCCGGGCCGTCCTTCCTCGGCATGTGCCGGCAGGGCCCCCAGCAGGGCCATCAGCAGTACACCGTGCGTCCAGCGTGCGATGTTCATGGAGCCTCCTAGAACAAGTCGGCATGGGTGAAGCCGAAATCCACCAACTCCGCGTCGGTGATCGGCCCCTGCCGGGCATACAGCGAGCGCGCACTGGGCCGTTCGCCGGGCTGCAGCAGCACCGTGTTGCGATCGAAGTCAGTTCCGATCACGATGAACACGGCGCGCGACGGCCACGCCTGCAGAAATTCGCTGACGGGAATGCTGCGGTTGCCCAGGATCGGGTCGGCCACGTCCACCACATCGTTGCGGACCTGCTTGAGGACCACGAAATGGCGGAAGCCCCGCACATCCATCAACACCAGACCGGGCACGCGCAGTGAGCGCAGGCGCTCTTCGTTGACGCGGTAGCCGCGTCCGCGCATGCCCATCGATTCAACGTAACGTTTGATGTCCAGCAGCGAGAACCCCCGCTGGTGGACCAGTTGCGGGTCCGAGACCCCCATCATGCCTTCGATCACCGTTCCTTCGTCCGCCTCCAGGTGGTAGGCGTACCGCAGGATCGTGGCCAGGGCCGCCGCGCCGCAGCTGTAATCGGTGTGTTGCCGCACCACGTTGCGGAAGCGCCGTTCCTGCATGCTTTCCACACGCTGGGTCAGCACCGCACCGTTGGGCAGCACGCCGCTGAAACCGACATCGCCGGCGCGCGCGGCGCCGAACGGCAGCATCAGCACCAACAACGACCCGTACAGCGCGTGCTTGAACATTGGCGTGGCTCCGGATAAGGAAGGAGCCCCTGCCCCAAAGGGGGAGAATGGGACAGGGGCCCCCGGGGGCCCGGCCATTGGCGGATGGCCGGGTTTGTTGCGCTCAACGCGTACTGCTTGCGAAAACGGACAGACTTACTCGCCGGTGCCGCCACCGCCGCCGCCGGTCGCCGGCTGTGCAACGGCCAGGGCCAGGCTGTTGGCCTGCAGGTTGCCCGAGCCGGAGGCCACGTTCACACCGATGTTGCCGGTGGCACCGCGGAACGCATCACCGGACAGCGACGCGTTGTTTTCGGCATTGACGTTCACCCAACGGGTGGTACGCACGGTGCCGCTGAGGCTGGCATACAGATCCGCTGCGCCGACTTCGATGAAGCCCAGGCGGCCTTCTTCGTCGGTGTCGAAGGCGATGCCACCCACGCCATCGGCATAGGGGTTGGCGGTCGCGTTCTGGATCTCGCTGTCCATGTCGAGATGGCCGGTGGCGTTGCCACCCGGATGCGGCAGGTCACCGCTCCAGGAATCCAGGTAGTAGTTGTCCTTCTGGTACGCGTTGCCGCGGCCTTCATAGACACCCCCACCGATGGCCAACGTACCGCCGGCGACGCGACCGCGCATGGTCACTTCGGTGGTGTCGGACATGGCGCGCGTGTAGCCTTCGTTGCTCACGCTGTTGCCGGTGGAGACCTGGTTGGAGCTGATGCTCGACTGGGCCATGCGTGCGGTGGACACCGAGGCGGCGAGCGCGTTCTTCTGCTCGTTGTTGTTGCCCGCTGCGCTGTTCACGCCGATGTTGCCGCTGGCGTCGCGGAAGGCGTTTCCGCTGAGGCTGGAGTTGTTGACCACGCCTTCGTTCATCGTGGTGTTGCCCGCGCCATACTGGTTCACGAACACTTCCGCATCGGACATGCCGAAGGTGAAGGAGGCATCGGCCGCCGACAGCGACGCGGCGTTGTCCTGGGCGTTGTTGTCACCGGCGGCGACGTTGAAGCCGAGGTTGCCGGAGGCATCCTGGCCGACGTTTTCACTGATGGACGCGTTGTTGTCGAGCAGCGTGTTGGACGCTTCGTTGCTGGTGATCGACTGGCGGTTGTCGATGACGGCGATGGCCGCCGAGTTCACTTCCAGCTCGCCGGTGATTTCCGGATCACCCGAGAAGTTGATGTCCGAGCTCAGGCGCAGGTCCTTTTCCAGGTTTACATCGACGCCGTGGTTGTTCTTTTCCTTGCGCTCGTCAGCCTGGATGTTGCTGTTCTCGTTGACGGTGACGGTGCGGTTGCGGGTCACGTCGCTGTTGACGGTGCTGTTGCTGGTCGAATTGCTGTTGGTGGTGGTGTTGCGGGTCCGGTTCCAGGTACGCGAATCGGTAAGCGTATTGGTTTCGGTGTTGGTATCGGTGTTGGTGTTGGTGCGCGTTTCGACCACGTTGTGCAGGTGGTTGATGTTCGCATTCTGGTTCTGGTTGTCGCGATCGTTGCCCCAGCCGTTGGCGCCGGCGGAAGCAGACGCGGCGGCAATGGCCAGCGCAAGTACGGTCCGTTTCATGTTGGTGTTCATGGTGCCCTCTCTCTCATCACAGACAATCGGGTGGATGTGACTACTCACGGGGTGGACTGCACCGAGATGCTCAGTTGATTGGCGGTGGCGTTGCCGGATCCCGCGATCTGATTGAGTTGCAGGACGCCGTCGAAGCCCTGCAGCGCGGTGGCTTCCACCGCCACGCTGCGGGTTCCGGCCGGCCGGCCGCGAGTAACGGCCGCCTGCCCCCCTGCTGACACGAGCGCCCCCGATGAGGCCAGGGCCTCGTCGTTCGACTCGCGTATGCCCTGTTGCGCCAGCGTGGCGGTGACGACGTTGAGCGTCGCGTTGCCGGCCCCGCTGGCCTGGTTGATCATGGCGACGCCGCGGGCGCCGCTCAGTGCCTGTCCGCCGATGCTGGCGCTGGCCTCCATCGGGCCGTCGCCGAGCACCTGGTTGGCGCTGTGGTGCTGGCGGGCGTTGATGGCAATGTGTGCGTTGGTGCCGCTGGCGATGCCGAGCAGGTTGGCCTGCTGGTTGAGGTCGCCGGCGGTCATGTTGACGGTGATGGCACCGTCGGCACCGGACAGCGCGCGGCCGTCGATGCGGCTGGTGTTGAGGTAGGTGAGCATGGTGGCGTAGTCATCGGGCTGCTGCGCGTGGAGCGGCAGGGGCGAGGCGATGACGGTGGCCAGCAGGAGGGTGCGGTGCAGGCGGTTCATTTGCCGGGCCCGCCCGCAGGTTGGCCAAGCGGGAACTGGGCGAGCGCGCCGCGCACCTGGTCGCCGATGCCGCGGGTGGCGCCGGTGACGGCGCCCATGGGGCCGCCGATGGCGCTGCTGAGCTGGCCGCCGGAGAGGACGCCGCTGTCGGTGACTTTGCCCAGGGTGGAGGTGACGTTGGCGCCGGTGACGCGTTCGATGGCGGTGGGGGCGTGGGTGGCGCCGGCACCGGTGTTGGAGCCCAAGGATGCGTAGTCGTCGTCGCTGAGTTCGTCCATGCCGGTGGAGGTGCCCAGGGCCTGGTTCACTTCGCGCTTGGGCGAGGGGTCGGCGATGAGGGCCATGCCGGGGGGCGCGGGCCGGTAGGCCGGCCGGGCGGAGACGTCGCGCAGGAGGACGATTTCACCGGGCTGCGCTTTGACGCCCTGGCGTGCGCCGGAGGCCTGGGCGGCCATCGGCAGGGCCAGCGCGGTGGCGAGCAGCCAGAGTGCGGTGGTGGTGGTGCGGTGTGCAACAACGCTGTCCATGGCGCCCTCCTCGAAACATGCGGAGGGGTAACGCAGCAATCGTGCCAACTCCGCACGCGAGCAAACACGGGCCTTCGCCGCCGCTACGGTGTAACAGCGCAACAGCGTTGTTACAGATTCGTTGGAGATAACATCTGCTGAACAAGCGCATCACACGACCGACAAGCCCGCCACTGCTGGATTCTTCGTGGGTGTATCACGTGTGTTACACCGGCTGATACACCGTTTACAGCGCGTAGTCAGGTTGGTCGCACGCGTTTTGTTTTACCGCAGTGCGCGTGCTGTCTCTGCAGTTGCGTGGTTGCAAGCGGTGCCGCGAAAAGCGTCGTTTACCCTGTGCCCCAACCTGGGATGGGCTGGGTGGGTTCACGGGACACGCCGCAAGTCCCGCTCCGTGGCCCGGCCCAGCCGCTGGCGGCTGTGCGTTCGGACGCATGCGAGGCAATGCCTCGCAAGCAATGCGTCCTCACCATGTAGGCTCCGTCGGCGCATCCCTGCGCCTCAGGGTCCCGTGAACCCACCCACCCCATCCCTCGACAGTTGGCTGGTGGCCTGGGCAGAGCAACAGGCAACAGCACGGCAATCCTCTGACTCCATTCCATATCAGATTTCGAGCTTCAGCTAACAGGCGAGCGGCAGTGCATGCATCTGCCTGTGCACTGCGGCTCTTGCTCTCGCCTGGACACCGACCCAGTGTGAGGGGGCGGCGTGGGTGGGTAGCCGGGACCCTGAGCGCCATGGATGGCGCGACGGAGCCTACAAGGACGTACTTGCGGCGTGTCCCGGATACCCACCCATGCCGCCCCACCCCAGCAGCACTCGGACACCGGCTTTGAGCAGTTGAAGTTGAAGTTGAAGTTGAAGTTGCTTTCAGCTTCCAAAAAAAAACAGGCCCGCTTTCGCGGGCCCATCCTCATCCTCATCCTCATCATCATCGAACGCGACACTCAGGACGCGCGTTTCTCCAGCTCGTCCACGCCCAGATTGGTGGAGGGGTTGTCGTACACCGCCTTGTCCAGCAACCCGGTCTCCTTGGCCACCAGCACCGGCACCAGCATCTGCCCCGTTACATTGGTCATCGTGCGCATCATGTCCAGGATCCGGTCGATCGCATACAGATACCCGATCGTCTCCAACGGCAGGTTCGCAGCGCTCAACACCACCGTCGCCATCACCACCGCCGTGCCCGGCACGCCCGCCGTACCGAAACTGCCCAGCACCGACGCGATCAACACCACGATGTACTGCTCCGGCGTCAACGGTACCCCCGTGTACTGCGCGATGAACACCGCGCACAACGCCGGGTAGATCGCACCACAGCCGTCCATCTTGATGCTCGCACCCAACGGCACCGCGAACGACGCGTAATCCTTGTTCACGCCCAGATTGTGCGTGATCGACCGCATCGCCGCCGGCATCGCCGCAAAGCTCGACGAACTCACGAACGCCACCTGCATCCCCGGCGCCGCGCCGCGGAAGAACTTCAGCGGATTCAACCCATGCGACAGCAGCAGCCCGCCGTACACCACCACGATATGGAACGCGCAGGCCACGTACAGCGCCAGCACGAAGTTGCCCAGCGGCAGCAGCTTCTCGAACCCATAACTGCCCACCAGCCCGGCGATCAACCCGAAGGTTCCCAGCGGCGTCATCTCCAGCACGAAGCGCGTCACCTGGATCATGATGTCGCTCATCTGCCCGGTCAGCTTGCGCGCCTCGGCCACCTTGTCGCCCAGCTTCACCATCGCAAAGCCCAGCAGCCCCGCGAAGAAGATCACCGGCAGGATCGACCCGCGCCCCGCCGCCAGCACCGTCTCACCGGCCGCGTTCACCCGCGTGCCAATGCCCGTCAGCGCGTAGAACACATTCGACGGCACCACATCCATCAGCACCTTCACCACGCTGGGCACTTCGCGCGGCGTGTAGCCGTGGTCCATGCTCAGGCTCAGGTTGCCCGTGCCCGGCTGCAGGATCGTGCCCACCGCCAGCCCCACGCAGACCGCCAGCGCCGCGGTGATGATGAACCACAGGAACGTGCGCCCGCCCAACGCCGCCACCGACTTCTGCCCGTGCAGCGAAGAGATCGCGTTGATCACCGCGAAGAACACCAGCGGCACCGCGATCATCTTGATCAGCGTCACGTACAGGTCGCCCAACGGGCCGAACCAGACCTCAGCCGCCGGACCCAGCAACCACCCGGCCAGCGCACCCAGCACGAAGCCGCCCAGCACGCGTTGCCAGAACGGAATCCGCAACCACGCAGAAACCAGCGTCATGAGCTTTCCAGAGAGAATTCGACAGCTAGGCACCTTAGCCCAACCGCGCCCGCGGAACGAGGCGCACACGGAAAATCAGCGTGTCATCGGCGTGCCTTGCGCCGTTCTGCATAATGAACGCCCGATTCACCTGTGAGATATGCCCGTCCATGTCCCGTTCCACGTCCCTGGTGGCGGCCATCGCCACCACCCTGCTGCTCGGCGCCTGCGCCACCGGTACCCCCGCCGCCACGGCCCCCGGCGCAGTTGCCGTCGATGTTCCAGCCGTCGCCCACCCGGCCGGTGAAACCCCCCAGTGGTGGTACCGCAGCGGGGCCGCCCGTGCCGCCGGCAGCGGCGCCATGGACGGCAAGGCCAAGAACGTCATCCTGTTCCTGGGTGACGGCATGAGCCTCACCACGGTCGCCGCCGCGCGCATTTTCGAAGGCCAGCGCAACGGCAATCCGGGTGAAGAGAACCTGCTGTCCTGGGAGCGCTTCCCGGCCACCGCATTCAGCAAGACCTACAACACCGACTCGCAGACCCCCGATTCGGCCGGCACCATGACCGCCATCACCACCGGCGTGAAGACCCACATGGGCGCCATCGGCGTCAGCGCAGGCACTCGCAACGACTGCGCCGACAGCCTCAACAAGGGCCTGCTGACCTGGCTGCAGCTGGCCGACAGCGCGCACATGGCCACCGGCATCGTGTCCACCGCGCGCCTGACCCACGCCACCCCGGCGGCCACCTACGCGCACTCGCCCGAGCGCAACTGGGAAAACGACACCGACGTGCCCGACGCCGCCAAGGCCGCCGGCTGCACCGACATCGCCCAGCAGCTGCTGTCCACCGCGCGCTATGGCCGTGGCCCGCTGGTTGCCCTCGGCGGCGGCCGCGGTGAATTCACCACCGTGGAAGAGCGCGATCCCGAGTATGACGACAAGGTCGGCCAGCGCCTGGACGGCCGCAGCCTGGTCACCGAATGGCAGCAGGCCCACCCGCAGGGCGCCTATGTCTGGAACGCCAAGCAGCTGCAGGCCGCGCGCAATGCCCCGGCGCTGCTGGGCCTGTTCGAGCCGGACCACATGCGCTACGAGATCGAGCGCAAGGACGACCCGTCCGGCGAACCCAGCCTGGCCGAGCTCACCAAGGCCGCCATCAGCACCCTGTCCGGGCACAAGGAAGGCTACGTGCTGATGGTCGAGGGCGCGCGCATCGACCATGCCAACCACAGCGGCAACGCGTACCGCGCCCTCAGCGATACCGTGGCCCTGTCCGATGCCGTGCGCGCGGCCGTCGAGGCGACCTCCGACCAGGACACCCTGATCATCGTCACCGCCGACCATTCGCACACCCTGAACTTCGTCGGCTACCCGGCCCGCGGCAACCCGATCCTGGGCAAGGTCAAGGACAAGGGCGGCGAAGACGGCGTGGGCGGCCTGGACGTGGCCCGCGACGGCCTCGGCCTGCCCTACACCACGCTCAGCTACGCCAACGGCCCCGGTTACACCGGCGCCACCAACCAGCAGCCGGCCGGCCCGAAGGTGTATCCGCACAACCCGAGCAGCTTCGACCCGGCCGCCGGTCGCCCGGACCTGAGCCACGTGGACACCGAGCACCCCGATTACATGCAGGAAGCGCTGGTGCCGACCAAGAGTGAAACCCATGGTGGCGAAGACGTCGGCATCTGGGCACGCGGCCCGGGCAGCAAGGCCATCCGCGGCACCATGGAGCAGAACACGATCTACCACATGATCGTGCAGGCCACCCCGCGCCTGCGCCAGCGCCTGTGCGAGGCCGGCACCTGCGACGCCCAGGGCGTGCCGGTGGACCTGCCCACGCCGAAGGCGTTCGAGCGCAAGGCCGACGCCAACTGATGCCGGCACGCACGCCGGCCGCACGCCGCAGGGGCCGCCACGCGCGGCCGCTGTTGCTGGCGGCCGGGCTGGCCTGGGCGGGCACCGCGCTGGCCCAGGCACCGGCCTGCCAGGTGCTCACCGACGAACACGGCCTGTGGGCGTTGCCCGGCTGCGAGGTGGTCGATGGCTCGCCACGCATCGCCGCCAGCGTCCTGCCCGATCTCCCCTACGATGCCGATGGGCTGGCGGCGGTGTATGCCGCCGGCAGCTTCCACTACGTGACCCGTACCGGCCGCAGCCAGGCCGTGCTGACCTGGGACAGCGGGCCGGACTATGTTGAAGAGGGCCTGCTGCGCGGCCGTATCGGCCCACGCGTGGGCTACTTCACCGCCGCGCTGGAGCAGGCGTTCCCGGCCACCTTCGATTTCGCCTGGCCCTTCGCCGACGGCATCGCCCAGGTCTGCAATGGCTGCCGCCCCGGCACACCCGACGGCGAAGGCCACACGCCGGTGGAAGGCGGCCACTGGTTCCATATCAATCGCCAGGGCATCCGCGTGCCCGAACCGCCCACTCCCTGACCGCTGTGCGTGGCGAGCCTGGCCCGCAGCGTCGATACTGCCTCCCTGCCTGAGCCTGACCGAACCGATGTCCTCGCCCTTACCCAACCTGTCTGATGCCCCCCGCCCAGTGCTGGTGGGCTTCAGTGGTGGACTCGATTCCACCGTCCTGCTGCATTGGCTGGCGCAGTCGGCTGCACAGCGCGATGCCGGCGTGCGTGCGGTGCACGTGCACCATGGCCTGCAACCGGCTGCCGACGCGTGGGCGCAGCATTGCCAGGCGATCTGCACGGCCTGGAACATCGACCTGCAGGTGATCGGCGTCGACGTGGCCCGCGACAGCGGCCACGGCCTGGAGGCCGCCGCGCGCCACGCCCGCCGCGATGCGTTCACCAGCGCCCTGCGCCCGGGTGAACAGCTGGCCCTGGCCCATCATCGCGATGATCAGGCCGAGACGTTCCTGCTGCGCGCCCTGCGCGGGTCCGGGGTGGATGGGCTGGCCGCGATCCGCAGCGAGGCACCGTTTGCCACCGGTACCGTGTGGCGCCCGCTGCTGCAGGTGCCGCGCGCCGCGTTGCTGGCCTATGCGCAGTCGCAGGCGCTGCACTGGGTCGACGACCCCAGCAATGCCAGCGACGAGGCCGACCGCAATTTCCTGCGCCTGCATGTGTTGCCCCTGCTGCAGCAACGCTGGCCGCAGGCCGATGCCGCCTTCGCACGCAGCGCCGCACTCTGCGCGCAGGCGCAGCAGTTGCTGGACGTGTCCGACCAGGACGCCCTGCGCCGCTGCAGCCTGGCCCCCGGGGTGCTGGATGGCACGCGCCTGCTGCGGCTGCCGCGCGAACGCCGCGCCCGCCTGCTGCGCCAGTGGGTGCGCAACTGCGGGCTGCCGCCGCTGCCTGCCGCCGGGGTGGACGCCATCGAGCGTGACCTGCTGCCGGCCGCGCACGACGCCGACGCCCAGTTCGCTTGGCAGGGCGCGCGGATCCGCCGGTGGCGCAGCGAACTGCACCTGCTGTCGGCCACGCTGGCGTTGCCCCCGCACTGGAGCGTGCACTGGGATGGCCGTGCGCCATTGGCGCTGCCCGACGGCGGCCAGCTGGAGCTGTTGGGCGCCAAGCAGCTGGCCACGCCCCTGCAGGTGAGCGCGCGCCGCGGCGGCGAGCGTATCCAGTTGCCCGGGCGCACACACTCCCATGCGCTCAAGGACCTGCTGCAACAACGAGGGCTGCCGCCGTGGCAGCGACGCCAGCTGCCGCTGTTGTTCGACGGCGCGGTGCTGATGGCGGCCGGCGACCGGGTCATCGCCGCACCGCTGCAGCACTGGCTGGATGAACACCACGCACAGCTGCGCTGGACCCCGGGCGCGGCGTGAATTGACCCCGCTGGGTTGGCGCATCACACTTGTCCCATGCCCAAGAAGTCCCCCAATGAAACCTCCCCGGTCGTCCACTTCGAGCAGTCGCTGGAAGAACTGGAACAGCTGGTGGAGAAGATGGAAGCCGGTGATCTGAGCCTGGAACAATCGCTCAGCGCCTACGAGCGCGGCGTCGGCCTGTACCGCCAGTGCCAGCAGGCGCTGGAGCAGGCCGAACTGCGCGTGCGCCTGCTCAGCGACCCGGCCCGCCCCGACACCGCCGAACGCTTCGATCCGCCCGGCCATGATGGTTGAGTCTACGTTCGCGCGTTGGCGCGACCGCATCGAAAGCCAGCTCGACGCCAGCCTGCCTTCTCCCGAACACGCACCGCAGCGCCTGCATCAGGCGATGCGCTACGCGGTGCTCGGCGGTGGCAAGCGCATGCGGCCGCTGCTGGTGTATGCCAGCGGCCAGGTGTTCGGTGCCGACGAGCACGCACTGGATGCACCGGCGATGGCGGTGGAGCTGATCCACGCCTATTCGCTGGTGCACGACGACCTGCCGGCGATGGACGACGACGCGCTGCGTCGCGGCCGTCCCACCACGCACATCGCCTTCGACGAAGCCACCGCGATCCTCGCCGGTGATGCACTGCAGACGCGTGCGTTCGGCCTGCTGGCCGATGCCGCGCTGCCGGCGCTGTTGCGCGTGCACTGCCTGCAGGCGCTGACCCACGCTTCCGGCGCCGCCGGCATGTGCGGTGGTCAGGCGCTGGACATCGATGCCACCGGCCATGCGCAGCCGCTGGCGTCCCTGCAGCGCATGCATGCGCTGAAGACCGGCGCGCTGATCCGCGCGGCGGTGCGCATGGGCGCGTTGTGTGGCGATGCGCCGCAGACCGACCTGCTGCAGCTGGATGATTTCGCCAGTGCACTGGGACTGGCGTTCCAGGTGCGCGATGACATCCTGGACGTCGAAGCCAGTTCCGAACAGCTGGGCAAGACCGCCGGCAAGGATGAGGCGCAGGCCAAGTCGACCTTCCCCGCCCTGCTCGGCATGGACGGCGCCAAGGCCGAACTGGCCGCACTCAGCCAACGCATGCACGACAGCCTGGCCGGCTACGACGAACGCGCCGATGCCTTGCGTGCGCTGGGGCGGCTGGCGGTCGAACGCGATCACTGACGCGCCTGGCGGCGTTTTGGCGGGGTGCGGTGTCTTCGCTCAGCCGTTGCGCGCGCGTTCGGGGCCGCTTGACGGTCGGCAGGCCCTTGCGCAAATGTCCCCCGGCCGACGCCTGCGCGTCGCCCTCCTCCTTTATTTTGCCAAGGACCTGCCGGCCGCCAAACGGCTCGGCGTGTGGCGGGTGAACAGCGGCCTCCACGCACGGCGAGGCTCTGCTGGACGCAGGCATTCCTGCAAAACAGCGTCGCCCCCGACGGTGGCGACGTACCCACCTGCGCATCGTGTGCAGAGAACTCGCGGCAGCATCACCAAGCGTGGAAGCCCGCACTCACATCCCGCAAGCCCAGCCCCTTGGCCGCCGACAGGTCCTTGGCAAAATAAAGGAGGAGGTGACGGCCGCAGGCCGGCGCCGGGGGACATTTGCACAAGGGCCTGCCGGCCGCCAAGGGGCCCGGACGCGCGCGCGATGCCAGACCGAAGACACACGCCCTCGCCTGCAGCGAAAGCCCCGATCCCCCAGTACCTTCGCGTGTTGACCAGGCTGCGCGCCAGACCGCTTCCGCGCAGGGGAAACACACAAAAAAACGCCCGGCAGTGCCGGGCGTTTTTTGTTTCCACACTGCGGGTCTGATTACTTGATCAGGCGCAGGGTGAACGGGTAGCGGTACGCTTCGCCGTTGTTCGCCTTCACCGCGGCGATGATGCAGAAGACCAGGTTCAGGATGCCGACCAGCGGGGCCAGCAGGCCGCCGATGATCACGATCATCAGCACGAACGAAATCAGCATCGCAATGGTGATGGTGATCTGGAAGTTCAGCGCTTCCTTGGCCTGGTCGGTCACGAACGACTTGCTGCTGTCATCCTTGTTGATCATCCAGATGATCAGCGGGCCGATGAACCAGGTGAAGATGCCCAGGATGTGGGCCACCAGCGCCATGGTGCGCTGATCGGCCGGCGCGGTACCGGTCGGGGCCGGCGGCGGGGCGGTGACGTTGTCGAATTCGCTCACGGTGAAACTCCTTGTTCGGTGTGTGTAGGTATTGCGCGACAGGCTCCCCGCCTGCCAGAGCAGCCGGGATAGGATACGTCAATCGTTGCCTGCAACGGTCATCCGCCCGACCAGGATCGAACCGACCTGCACGTGCGAGCGACGGTCCACGTCACTGCCCACCGCCTCGATGCTGGCGAACATGTCCTTGAGGTTGCCGGCAATGGTGACGCCATCGACCGGATAGCTGATTTCGCCGTTCTCCACGCGGAAGCCACCGGCACCGCGCGAGTAGTCGCCGGTCACCCCGTTCACCCCCTGGCCCATCAGTTCGGTCACCAGCAGGCCCTCGCCCATCTGCCGGGCGATGGAGGCCAGGTCGCCGGCATTGGCCGCCACCTTCAGGTTGTGCACCCCGCCGGCATTGCCGGTGGTGGCCAGGCCCAGCTTGCGCGCCGAGTAACTGCCCAGGATGTAGCGCTGCAGCACGCCGTCGGTGATCAACGCCGCGTTGCGGGTGGCCACGCCATCACCGTCGAATGCCGACGAACGCAGCCCGCGGCGCAGCAACGGCAGCTCGTCCACCTGGAACCAGTCCGGGAACAGGCGGGTGCCGACGCTGTCGAGCAGGAAGCTGGCCCGCCGGTACAGCGCGCCGCCGGACACCGCGCCAAGCAGGCTGCCGATCAACGACCGCGCCACCTCCGGCGAGTACAGCACCGGCATTTGCGCGGTGGCCATCGAGCGCGGCTGCAGCCGGGCCACGGTGCGTTCGGCGGCACGGCGGCCGATCGCGGCGGCCGATTCCAGGTCTTCACGGGCCAGCGCGCTGCTGTACCAGCCATCGCGCTGCATGCCGTCGCCCTGCCCGGCGATCAACGCACAGCCCACCGAGTGGTGGCTGCTGCGCTCGCGGCCCATGAAACCATGCGAATTGGCATACACCGACAGGCTCTGCGAGGTGGCGGCCGAGGCGCCATCGGAATTGCTGATGCGGCCATCGGCCTCACGCCCGGCCGCTTCACAGGCCAGGGCCAGGTCCAGCGCCTCGTCGGCGCCCAGGTCCCAGGGGTGCCAGCCGTCCAGATCGGGGAACTCGCGTGCCATCAGGGCGGCCTCGGCCAGCCCGGCCGCGGCGTCGTCCTCGGTGTGCCGGGCAATGGCGCAGGCCTGGGCCACGGTCGATTCCAGGCTGGCGTCCTGCAGGTCGGCGGTACTGGCGCTGCCCTTGCGCTGGCCGAAGTAGACGGTCACCGCAATGCCGCGGTCGCGGGTGGATTCCACCGTTTCCACCTCGCCCAGGCGCACATTCACGTCCAGGCCGCGCTCGTCGCTGCAGCTGACCTCGGCCTGGCTGGCGCCCATGGCTTTGGCCCGTTCCAGCAGGCGTTGAGAGATGTCGGCCAGCTGCTCCAGGCGCTGCAGGCTGTCGTCGGCCGGGGAGACTTCAGGGGAGATCACGTTCAATGCTTTATCCTGTACGGGTGAGTGCCTGGCGCAACGCGGGGCACAGTTTACGGATGTGGAAATAAGACGATGCGCGGACGCGACGAAGATACCGGTGAATTCCTAGACATCAGCCGTAGCCAGAACCGCCGGGACGCCCTGGACGTGCTGGCGCTCGGCGAGAAGCTGGTCGCGCTGACCCCGGCCCAGCTGGCCCGGGTGCCGGTGCCCGAAGACCTGCTGCCGCACATCGCCGAGGCCAAGCGCATCACCGCGCATATCGCCCACAAGCGCCAGCTGGCGTTCCTGGCCAAGCACATGCGCCGCGAAGACGATGCCGCACTGGATGCCATCCGCGATGCGCTGGATGCCAACAGCGAAACCTCGCGCCGTGAAGTGGCCACCATGCACCGCGTGGAAGACTGGCGCGAGCGCCTGCTGAAGGACGGCGACAAGGCGCTGGGCGCGCTGCTGGACGAATACCCGCATGCCGACCGCCAGCAGCTGCGCACGCTGGTGCGCAACGCCCAGGCCGAGAAGGCCAAGAACAAGCCGCCGCGCGCCTACCGCGAGATCTACCAGCTGCTGCGGACGCTGCTGCTGCCGGCCGCGCTGGGCCTGGACGCGGCCAACCTGACCGCGGCCGACGACCTGGATGACCAGGACGACCGGCACGACCAGGACGGCGACGACAGCGCCGAAGACTGAGCCCGGCTGCCCACGCGGCGGTGCCAGCCCAGGGCTGGCCCCCGCGGGGCGCTCGAACCGGCAGCACGGGCGCATGGCCTGGCTCAGGCCTGGGTGCCGCCCACGGTGATGCCATCGATCAGCAGCGACGGCTGGCCCACGCCCACCGGCACGCTCTGGCCATCCTTGCCGCAGATCCCCACGCCCTCGTCCAGGGCCAGGTCGTTGCCGATCATGCGGACCTTCTGCATGGTTTCCGGCCCGTTGCCGATCAGCGTGGCGCCCTTCACCGGCGCGGTCACCTTGCCGTCCTCGATCAGGTAGGCCTCGGTGGCCGAGAACACGTACTTGCCGCTGGTGATGTCGACCTGCCCGCCGCCGAAGTTGACCGCATACAGGCCCTTCTTCACCGAGCGGATCATTTCTTCCGGATCGTGCTGGCCGGCGCGCATGTAGGTGTTGGTCATGCGCGGCATGGTCATGTGCGCGAACGATTCCCGGCGGCCGTTGCCGGTCGGGGCCACGCCCATCAGGCGCGCGTTGAGCGAATCCTGCATGTAGCCGACCAGGATGCCGTCCTCGATCAGCGTGGTGCACTGGGTGGGATGGCCCTCGTCGTCGATGTTGAGCGAACCGCGACGCCCGTCCAGGGTGCCGTCATCGACGATGGTCACGCCCGGGGCCGCCACGCGCTCGCCCACGCGGCCGGCATAGACGCTGGTGCCCTTGCGGTTGAAGTCGCCTTCCAGGCCATGGCCCACCGCCTCGTGCAGCAGCACGCCGGGCCAGCCCGGGCCGAGCACCACGGTCATCACCCCGGCCGGGGCCGGGATCGCCTCCAGGTTCACCAGCGCCTGGCGAAGCGCTTCGCGGGCGAACCGCTCGGGGCGGTCGTCGGCAAACAGTTCGGCATAGCTGTAACGGCCACCGCCGCCGGAATAGCCGGACTCGCGGCGCCCGTGCTGCTCGACGATCACCTGCACGTTCAGCCGCACCAGTGGCCGGATGTCGGCCGCCAGCACGCCGTCGCTGCGCGCGATCAGCACCGTGTCCACGCCGCCGGACAGGCTCACCATCACCTGCTGCACGCGCGGGTCGGCGGCGCGCAGGTACCGGTCCAGGCGCTTGAGCACCTCGACCTTGGCTTCGTTGCCCATGCCGTCGATCGGGTCCAGGGCCGGGTACAGCGCGCGGCCGTTGCCACGCACCAGCGAGCGCGCCTGCTGCGCCCCGCCCTCGCGTGAGATCGCACGGGCCGACTGCGCCGCCGCCAGCAGCGCGTCGCGGTGGATGTCGTCGGAGTAGGCAAAGCCGGTCTTTTCGCCGGCGATGGCGCGCACGCCGACGCCCTGCTCGATCGAATGGGCGCCGTCCTTGACGATGCCATCTTCCACGCTCCAGCTTTCACGCCGGGCGTGCTGGAAATACAGATCGCCAAAATCGATGCCCGGGCCCAGCAGGGTGCCGAAGGTACGTTCCAGTCCACCGGCATCGAGCCCGGCGGGCAGCAGCAGGCGGTCGTTGGCAAGGGTAAGTGCGTTATCGGTCATGTCATCTATCTGAGGGCGCGGGCCACGTTCGCAACCCGGGCGCGGGAAAGGAGGTCAGCGTACCGGGGGCGGCAACGCAGCGGGAGCCGCCCGTGGCGGCGGGGCATCGTCACGGTCGATCACCTCGACCTTGGGTTCGGCCCAGGGGCCGGTCACCCGGTAGGTCTTGGCCCCGATCGCCCCCAGCGGCTTGCCCAGCACCGCATTGGCCGCCGCACCCACGGCGGCGCCCACCGGTCCGCCAGCGACCGCGCCGACCACGGTCAGCAGGTTGCCGGCACGCGGGTTGACGTCGATGGTCTGGTCGAACTGCTGGCGGCGCAGGTCGGTCTGGCCGCGGATGCTGATGTTGGCCGCCGGGCCTTCGATCAGCACCTTGTCGGTGGTGGCCATGCCGTTGGCGAACTCCAGCGCGCCCTCGACCTGGTTGAAGGCAAAGCCCTTGGAGAAGAAATCACGGAAGTCGAACATCAACCGGCGCGGCAGCTGGGTCACGCTGAGCAGGCCCAGCACACGCCCGGCGCCGGGCTCCAGCTCAAGCAACTGGCCGTTGCGCGCATGCACCTGCATCTGCCCCTGCAGCGCGCCCAGCTGGAAGTCCGACGGACCGCCCTGCCAGCCGGCGTCCAGGCTGAGCTGGCCCTGGCCGCCGCGCAACTGGCCGCCGTAGTCCAGGTTCTGCATCAGGCCGCCCAGGTCCTCGCTTTTCACATCGACATTGACCTGGGTGCGCGCAGCGGCGCCCATGCCCAGCCAGCGGCCCTGGATGTCGATGGCCTGCTTGGGCGCGCGGAACTGCAGCTGGTCCACGCTCAGGCCGTTGCCGAACGGGCGCGTGCGCAGCACCGCCTGGCCCAGTTTGGCCTTGCCGAACTGCAGGTCGTCGATGTCCAGCGCCAGCGGGGGAATCTTGGCCGGGTTGGTGTCGTTGGCACTGGCCTGGACCCGGGCCGGCAGGGTGGCATCGGGCGGCAGCAGGATCGGCGCGCCATCGGACGGCACCTTCGCCGGCGTCGGCAGCGACTGCCAATGCACGCGGCTGAGCTTGCCGACGATGGTGCCGCCGTCGGCATTGGGCACGCTCAGGGTGCCCGCCAGCGAGGGGCCGTCCAGGCGCACTTCCACCGTGGACGGCGTGGGCCGCAGCTGCAGGCGGGTCTGCGCGAACACGCCCCCGGCCAGCAGCAGCTGCCCGACCTGCACATCCACCTGGCGCAACGGCATGGCGTCCTTGCCGTCACCGCCATCGGGCGTGCGTGCCAGACCGATCCATTCCAAGGCATCCAGCGACCCGCTGCGACCATTGACCGCCAACCCACTGGCCGGCGGATCGCGGTCGACCCGGTCACTGCCCAGCGTCACCTGCACGCCGGTCTGGTTGTTGTGGGTGCGGGCGGCCAGGGCCAGGCGCTGGCCGAACGCCACGTCGACGCGACCGCTGCCCATCGGCAACTGGGCGTTGACCGTGGTTGCCAGCGGCACGCCCGGGGCCTTGTCCAACGGCGCTGGCAGGTCCAGGCGGGTGCCGACCAGGTCCGAGCGCAATGTCAGCAAAGTCGGCGGCTCGGTCTTCGCACCGGCGGCCACCTTCGGCAGGGTGACCCCGATCGTCCAGCGCGCGTTGCCGGCGATGTAGGGCTTGAGCCAGTTCAACTCGGGCGCGCGGTCCAGCAAGGCACCGGCATCCAGTGACGCGGTGAGTTCGGATTCGAAGGCCTGCTGCGAGTCGCGCACGAAGCCCCCGGCGCGCAGGCTGAGCAGCCCGTCCTGGCCCAGGTGGCGCACGTTGAGCCCTTCGGCACCGAAACCGTCGCGGCTGTAGCGGGCCTGGCCCCGCATGCCGTCGAAGGCCAGCGCGAAGCGTTTTTCGGTCAGTGCCACGCCCTGCAGGTCGACCGTGCCCAGCATGTGGCCCGGGCCCTGGTCGGGATGCAGCGGCTGCAGCAGGTCATAGCTGACCTTGGCCGGGCCCTTGGCGGTGAGATTGTCCAGGGTCTCGGCATAGGTGGCGTGCAGCGGGCTCTGTTTGAGCATCGCCAGCAGGGCACCGGTGTCGGTCTGGGTGGTGGCCTTGACGTACAGCGGGGTTTCGCCGAAATCCACGATGCCCGCATCGAAGCGGTTCACCGCCACGCCGGCCAGGTCGCCGCCGCCGTGCAGTTCAAAGCCGGGCCCGATGAAGGCGATATCGGCGTCCACCTTGCCCATGGCCGGCCAGTCATGCTGGAAGCGGATGGTGCCGTTGCTGATATGCCCGGTAGCCTCGAAGCGACCGTTGTTGCGGTCGAACGGCCAATCGTCGAGGTCGCCGCTGACCAGGCCCACGCCGTTGCGGACCTGCCCGGCCACCAGCGCGGCATCCAGCCAGTCGGTGGCGCCCTTGCTCATCCTGGAGTGGATCCAGAAGCGCTTGGCCACGGTCATCGGCACGTCGTCGATGCGCGCGGCCAGCTGCAGCCACGGCCGGGTGCCGTCGCCCTGGAACCAGACACTGCCGCGCACGTCGGCGGCGTAGTCGGTGCCCTGCACGCGCAGCGCCGGGGTGCCGAACCGCCAGCCGCCGGCCTCGTCGCGCCAGCCAACCAGCTGCCCGGCCAGGCGCACGTCGTGGCGCTGGCCGAAGCCGGTGGGCCAGTCGAAGTGCATCACCCGGTTCGGTTGCAGGTCCAGCTGGAAACCGTCGGCGTCGGCGCTGAAGCGCCCGCCCACGCCACTCAGCCCGGGCGCGTGTCCGGACGGTGCGAAGCCGACGTCGGCCAGTTCGCCCTGGATCGACACGGGGCCGCCGCGTTCGGCGGCGACCCGTACCTGGGTCATGCGCGCATGCGGCGCGGCGTGCTGCAGCCACTCACGCAGACCCGGTTCGATGCGATCACTGAGCGCCAGCCCGCGCAGCAGCGCGGTGGCATCGATGTTGTCGCCGGCCAGGGCCATGTGCTGGCCGCCGGCCAGCAGCAGGCCGTCCAGGCGCTGCACCTCGCTGCTGCCGGCCAGGCCGATGCGCAGTTGCGGTGCGTCGACGCGCCAGCCGCCGGCCACCCAGCGCCAGCGCGCACGCAGCTGCAGGGTGTCCAGCGTTAGCTGCGGGCGTTTGCCGTCGGCCAGCGGCGCGCCGCGCAGCTGCAGGTCCTGCAGGTCGGCATCGGCGGTGACCATCACCGGGCGGTGGTCGCGCAGGTCGACCCAGGCATTGAGCTCCCCGGTGCCTTGCTGCAGCTGCACCCCGGCGAACTGCAGCAGATGCGACCACGCGCGGAAATCGGCCGGGTCAGCCGACAACCAAGCCTGGCCATCGCCCTTGGTGCGCTCGAAATCCACGACCGCCGTGAGCGGCTGACCGTCCAGGTCGGCCCAGGCGCGCGCGCCCACGCGCAGGCGCTGGCCATTCACGCGCAGGCGCAGGTCGATGCGCGGCAGCTCGGCCTGCAGGTTCAACGAGGGCGCGTCCACCCGCAGCCGGCCGCCGATCACCTGCAGCTCGCCAAGGCGACGCAGCGCATCGAGCGGGTCGCCGCTGCCGGCCTGCGGCAGCCCGCGCACCGACCAGCGGCCATCGTCGGCCCGCTGCAGCACCAGGGCCAGGCCGCGCAGGCGCAGCTCGGTCAGCGAGTGGCCCGGCAGCAGCCCGGCGTACATCGACACCAGCACCTCGGCCTCGCCGATGGCGATGCCCTGCCCTTCGCCGATGCGCAGGCCCTTCAGTTCCAGCAGCGGCCCGCGCCGGGTCCAGGTCGTATTGAGATGATCGAAGCGCACCGGCTGCCCGGCACGCGCGCTCAGCCAGGCGGCCACCTTGTCGGGGTGGCGCTCGGCGAACGGCAACACTTGACTGACGGTGCCCACCAGCACCGCCACGCACACCAACACGATCGCCAATGCATACACGGCATGGCGGCGAATCCTTCGCAGTCGCAGTCGGAGCGGCGTGCTCATCGCAACGCGAAGGCACCGGCGCGCACGCGCGCCAGTGGGCGGGAATCAGAGCAACACAACATCGAACTGCTCCTGCAGGTACTGCTCGTCGGCCTGGAAGCGGATCGACTTGCCAAGGAACTCCTCCAGCTCGGCCACGGCGGTGGATTCCTCATCGGTGATGCGCGCTACCACCTTGGACGAGGCGATCACCAGCAGGCGGGCCGCATCGAACTGACGCACCGCACGGGTGATTTCGCGGAAGATCTCGTAGGTGACTGTTTCGGCGGTCTTGATCGACCCGCGCCCGCTGCACTCCGGGCACGGCTCGGACAGCTGCCGCTCCAGGCTTTCCACGGTGCGCTTGCGGGTCATTTCGACCAGGCCCAGCGGCGAGAAATCGTAGACGGTGGTCTTGGCGTGGTCGCGCGCCAGGGCCTTTTCCAGGGTGCGTAGCACCTGGCGGCGATGCTCGGCGTCATCCATGTCGATGAAGTCGATGATGATGATGCCGCCCAGGTTGCGCAGCCGCAGCTGGCGGGCCACCGCCTGCGCCGCTTCCAGATTCGTGCGGAACACGGTCTCTTCCAGGTTGCGCTGGCCCAGGAACGATCCGGTGTTGACGTCGATGGTGGTCATCGCCTCGGTCTGGTCGATCACCAGGTAGCCACCGGACTTGAGCGGCACCTGCTTGTCCAGCGCGCGGCCGATCTCATCCTCCACCCCGAACATGTCGAAGATGGGGCGGTCGCCGCTGTACGGCTCGATCTTCTCGGCCAGCACCGGCATGTACTTGGCCACGAACGCCTGCAGCTGGGTGAAGGTTTCCTTGGAGTCCACCTTCACCTTGTCCACGTCCTTGCGGATCAGGTCGCGCACCGAGCGCAGCGGCAGGCTGAGGTCTTCGTAGATCACGCTGAGCGGGGCGGCATCGCGGCCACGCCGCTCCACCACGTTCCAGACCCGCGACAGGTAGGCCACGTCCTCGGCGATGGCTTCGGCCGGCTGGCCCTCGGCGTTGGTGCGCACGATGTAGCCGTAGCCCCCGTGCTGGGCCGACAGTTCGGTGACCAGCGACTTCAGGCGCGCACGCTCGGTCTCGTCCTCGATCCGGGCCGAGACCCCGACCACCTTGGACTGCGGCAGCAGCACCATGTAGCGCGAGGGAATGCTGATCTGGGTGGTCAGGCGCGCGCCCTTGGTCCCGATCGGGTCCTTGACCACCTGCACCACGATGTCCTGGCCGTCGCGCAGCAGTTCCACGATCGGTACCGACGACGGCGGCGGCAACGTGGTGCCCTCGGTATCCGGGCTGGCCACCGGGGCCGGGCGGATCACATCGTTGGCGTGCAGGAACGCGGCGCGCTCCAGGCCCACTTCGACGAAGGCCGCCTGCATGCCCGGCATCACCCGCTGCACCTTGCCCTTGTAGATGTTGCCCACCACCCCGCGGCGCCAGCCACGTTCGATGTGCAGTTCCTGCAGCATGCCGTTCTCGATGACGGCCACGCGGGTTTCGCGCGGGGTGACATTGACCAGGATTTCTTCAGACATGGGCGACACCCTCCGTTGGCGTGGTGAAAGCAGCGGGCGAAACGCCAAACGCCTGCAGCAACTGCTCGGTCTGTTGCAGGGGCAATCCCATCACACCCGAATAGCTTCCCGCCAGATGGCGGATGTAACGTTCGGCGCCGCCCTGGATGGCGTACGCCCCGGCCTTGCCCATGGGCTCGCCGCTGGCCACGTAGGCCGCGATGGCGGCCTCGTCGATCTCGATGAAACTCACCTCCGACACCACCAGCACGCTGTCCTGGCGCCCGTGGGCCACCACCGCCACCGCGGTCATCACCTGGTGGGTGCGCCCGGACAGGGCGCGCAGCATGGCCGCGGCGTCCTGCGCATCGACCGGCTTGCCGAACACCCGTCCGTCCAGCACCACTTCGGTGTCCGATCCGATCACCACCGCCTCGGCATCGGCGGCCACCAGGGCAAGCCCGGCCTGCGCCTTGTCGGCGGCCACGCGCTGCACATAGCCAAGCGCCGACTCGTCGGCGGCACGGACTTCAGGCACCTCAAGGTCCAGCGCCCGGAACGGTCGGTCCAGGCGCGTCAACAGTTGGGTACGTCGGGGGGAACGGGAGGCAAGATAAAGCATCGCGGAAGCATAACCTGCGGCCCGTGTCTGAATCGAAAGCAACCGCACCCAATCGCCCTTCAACCCCGGAAAAGCTCACGGAGCGTTCATCGCCCCGACACCAACCTCAACGCCTTCACAAGGAGATGTACATGCGCCGCCCTTCCCTGTCCCCGCTGCTGCTCGCCCTGTCCCTTGCCCTGGGAACCTCGATGACCGCCCACGCCCAGACCTCGCCCGCCGTTGCCGTCGCCGCCGACAGCACCCTGCTGAACATCTCGGCCAATGCTGAAGCCAAGCGCGTGCCGGACGTGGCCACGCTGTCGGCCGGCGTGGTCACCCAGGCCGTCGATGGCAACACCGCGATGCGCCAGAACGCCGAGCAGATGGTCAAGGTGCTGGCCGCGATCAAGGCCGCCGGGATTGCCGAGCGTGACGTGCAGACCAGCGGGGTCAACCTCAGCCCGCAGTACCGCTATGCGGACAACGAGGCGCCGAAGATCACCGGCTACCAGGCCAGCAACACGGTCAGCCTGAAGGTGCGTGACATCGCCAAGCTGGGCAAGGTGCTGGACGCGCTGGCCGCGCAGGGCGCCAACCAGATCAATGGCCCGCAGTTCGAGATCGACCAGCCCGAACCGGTGTATGACGAAGCCCGCCTGGCCGCGCTGAAGAAGGCCCAGGCCCGCGCCGAGACCTATGCCAAGTCGCTGGGCCTGCGCGTGCGCCGTATCGTGAGCATCTCCGAGAACGGCGGCGGCAACTTCCGCCCGGTGATGATGCGCGCTGCCGCCGCACCGATGGCCGCCGATGTGTCCACCCCGGTGTCGCCGGGCGAGTCGTCGGTGTCGGTGAACCTGGACGTGGTGTTCGACCTGGGCCGGTAACGGCCAGCGGTCCATGACATGACGGCGCCTGCGGGCGCCGTCATGCGTTCCGGGCCCGGTTCCTGAGCGCCAGCCAAACACCCACACGCCCCCTGACTTCCGGGCCGCGCCCCGCTCCGGTATTGCTGTCATTGCGCGGCCCCGCCTTCTGCTTTCTGCAACCCCATAGGCCGCGCCCGCACGTTTGATGTTCCCGCACATCTGGCAAGGAGAGTGGAGCATGGTCCGTACCCAACCCCGCGTAGTGCCGCTGCAGATCGACGTTTCCCGCGTGCTCGGCTGGAGCACCGCCCTGGCCCTGCACGTGCTGGCGCTGATGCTGCTGCTGATCCCGGCAGCGTATGTGGCCGCGCCCCTGCCACGTGAACGCATGCAGATACGGATGCTGGTGCCGCCCGAGCCCACCCCGCCGGTGCCGGTGCCCACCGAGCCCGAGGTCCCCACCCTGGTGCAGCCGCGCACCGTGCCCACGCCGAAGGTGGTCCCGCTGCCGCCGCCGACCGCCAGCGCCGACGATGCCTTGGCGGTGGCGCCCCTGCCGGCCAGCGAACCGCAGCCCCCCGTCCTGGCCCCCAGCGTGCCGGGCCCGGCCGCCGGTGGCGCCGGGGCGCAGCTGCAGTACCGCAGCGCGCCGCCGCCGGCCTACCCGATCGCCGCCATCCGTAATCATGAACAGGGCACGGTGCTGCTGCGGGTGCGGGTGGAGGCCGATGGCCGGGCCTCCAGCGTGGTGATCGAGCGCAGCAGTGGCTCGCGGGCGCTGGACAACGCCGCCCGCCAGCAGGTGCTCCGCCAGTGGCGGTTCGTGCCGGCCATGGTGGACGGCCAGCAGGTGCCGGCCGATGGCCTGGTGCCGGTGAGCTTCAGCCTGCCGGACTAAGACGGTAGGGACGTAATGGGCACGGGGGACCGGCCACGGTTCCCCCGTACCCTTCGTCGCCGACGGACGGCGACCCGAATTAAGCAATTTTTCACAGCTTCGTCACCCTCCGGAAACCTAGATTGTCGCCGTCGTCACTCATTTTCAGTGCCGATCCATCGTCATTGTTGGTTTTCCCAGTCAGGAGAGAAGCTGTGAAACACCCGGTCCAACGGCTCAACAGCAGCCGCAATAGCCTCGCCCAATCCATTTCCACCGTACTCGCCAGCAGCACCCTGTTGCTGGTCGGAGCGCTGGCATCCTCTTCTGCGTTCGCGCAGGAACAGGCCACCAACCTTGACCGGATCACCGTCACCGGGTCCAACATCCCGCGTACGAACACCGAAACCCCCTCGCCCGTCCAGGTGGTCACCCGCCAGGAGATCGACCGTACCGGCAAGACCACGGTCGCCGAATACCTGCAGACCCTGACCGCCGACGGCGCCGGCTCCATTCCCAAGACCTTCGGCAACGGCTTTGCCGGCGGCGGCGCCGGCATCTCGCTGCGCGGCCTGGGCGCCGGCTCGACGCTGGTGCTGTTGAACGGCCGCCGCATGGCCACCTATGGCCTGGCCGATGACGGCCAGAAGGTCTTCACCGACCTGAGCACCATTCCGCTGGATGCGGTTGAGCGCATCGATATCCTCAAGGACGGCGCCTCGGCCATCTACGGGTCCGACGCGATCGCCGGCGTGGTCAACATCATCCTGCGCAACGACTTCCAGGGCGCCGTGCTGCGCGCCTCCTACGGCACCTCCGGCGACGGCGACGGCAATGCCAAGAAGGCCACGCTGACCGCCGGTACCGGCGACCTCAACAGCGACGGCTGGAATGCGTTCTTCAGCCTGGACGTGGGCAAGACCGACGCGATCAAGATCAGCGACCGCAAGAACCGCAAGTGGATCGGCACCGGCGATATCCGCCAGTGGGGCTACGATGCGGCCGATGCGCAGTTCCTGGGTGGCGCGTACCTGTCCGGCGGCACCGCCGGCGGCACCGGCCCGAACGGTTCGGTGTTCAACAGCGCCGGCCAGCTGGTCGCCCTGCCCGGCTGCGCCGGCCTGACCACCATTCCCGGTCAGTCCGATGCCACCGCGCAGGCCCAGGGTTGCCTCTGGGACCCGGCACAGCAGTTCCGTGACCTGAGCCCGGAAGAGAAGTACGTCAACGTGTTCGGCCGCGCCAGCTTCGCCTTCGGTGAAGGTGGTGAGGTGTACACCGAAATCGGCTACTCCAAGAAGGAAACCACCTTCTCCAACACCCCGTCCGGCGTGTCCGGCGGCTGGGGTTACCCGGGCGGCCCGGTCAACGCCAACAGCGGCGCTGGCGCCACCGTGCTGGGGCCGACCCACCCCGACAATCCGATTCCGGGCCAGGCCTCGCGCCTGCGCTACTCGGCATGGGACGTGGGCGGTCGCGTGACCAACAACACCAATGAGTTCAACCGCATCCTGGTCGGCGTAAAGGGCAACTGGGGCGAGTGGAGCTACGACACCGCCTACCTGCATTCGGGTACCGACCTGACCAACAAGCGCACCGGCTTCCTGCGCTACAGCGCGGTGCGCTGTGCGCTGGGCAATCCGGCCTGCCCGGGCGGCGTGTGGCGCATCGGCGACAATGCCGGGGCGAACTCGCAGGCGCTGTATGACTACATCTCGCCGACCATCAGTGCCAGCGCCAAGTCCAGCCTGGACATGTTCAACTTCACCGTTTCGCGCAGCCTGATGGACCTCAAGGGCGGCCCGCTCGGTCTGGCCATGGGTACCGAATGGCGCAAGACCAGCAACAGCCTGACCCCGCAGACCTACACCGACCAGGGTGACATCATCGGCCTGGGCTACTCGGCCTATGACGGTACCCAGAACGTGTACGCCGGCTACGCCGAGTTGTCCGCGCCGGTGCTGGAACAGTTGGAACTGAGCGGCGCGGTGCGTTACGACAAGTACGAAAGCGGTGAAGGCAAGGCCACGCCGAAGCTGGGCGTGAAGTGGACCCCGACCGATTGGCTGGCGCTGCGTGCCAGCTATGCCGAAGGTTTCCGCGCGCCGAACCCGGCCGAAAACGGTGACGGCGGCCTGGCTGCGTTCTCCAATGCACGCGACCCGGTGCGTTGCGCGATCGATCCGGCCAACGAGTGCACCGCGCGTTCGGTGGCCATCATCACCCGTCCCAACAAGGACCTGAAGCCGGAAGAGTCCAAGAGCTACTCGGTCGGCATCGTGATGCAGCCGACCTCGTCGACCTCGTTGACCGTCGATGCGTGGCAGATCAAGCGCACCAACGAAATCGCCCAGGGCAGCACCGCCGCGGCGATCGCGGCCGGCAACGTCCTGCGTGATGCCAACAACATCGGTGGCGTGGCCAACAGCGGCACGATCCTGGCCGTCAACACCGCGTATGTGAATGCCAACTCGTCGCGTGTGCGCGGTATCGATACCGATATCCGCCAGACGTTCGACATCGGCCCGGGTCAGCTGGAGATGGACCTGCAGTGGAGCCACGTGCTCAAGTTCGAGCGCACCGAAGGCGACGAAACCGTCGACTACGCCGGCACCCACGGCAACTGCGACGTGACCAACTGCATCGGCACCCCGAAGGACCGCGTCAACTTCGGCACCACCTGGAAGCAGGGCGCCTGGAGTGTCAGCGGCGTCGCCAACTACATCGCCAAGATGGACAACACCGACAAGCGCGGTGGTGACTACCAGGCCTTCTACGCCGACGGTACGCCGGTGACGAAGATCTCCTCGTTCACCACGTTCGATCTGTCCGGTCGTTGGAACGTGACCGACATGTTCGAGCTGAACGCCTCGGTGCAGAACGTGTTCGATCGTATCGCGCCGCTGGATCCGACCACCTACGGCAGCGTGAACTACAACCCGCTGCACTTCAGCGGTGCCATCGGCCGTTACTTCACCGTGGGGGCCAAGTACACCTTCAACTGATGTAACCGTATGTGGGGAACGAAAAGCCCGGGCATTGCCCGGGCTTTTTGTTTGGGGCGGTATTGGCGTTGGTTTCGATCAGCCGACCAACGGTCGGCTCTACCCGTTTGGGGGGCGGTTTTGATCATTGCCGTGCTTCGCGCGGCCAGCCGACCAACGGTCGGCTCGGCCCCTTTGCGCTATGTGGTCGGTACCACCTGGCGTTGGTTTCGATCATTGCCGCGCTTCGCGCGGCCAGCCGACCAACGGTCGGCTCTACCCCGCCTTGCGCCATGTGGTTGTTGCCGGTTGGCGTTGGTTTGGATCATTGCCGCATTGCGCGCGATGCCACCCCGGATGGCGGGCAAAAAAAAACCTCGCATCGCTGCGAGGCTTCTCAAAACTTGGCGCCCGAAGTTGGACTCGAACCAACGACCCCCTGATTAACAGTCAAGTGCTCTAACCGGCTGAGCTATTCGGGCGGGGTGCGCATTGTAGCCCGTTTTTCACAGGATGTAACCCGTTTTCGCAGGTTTTCTTCAAGCCCGTTGTCAGGCGCGATGGTACGGGTGGTTGGCCAGCATCGCCGCCGCGCGATACAGCTGCTCGGCCACCACCAGGCGCACCAGCATGTGCGGCAACGTCAGCGGACCGATCGACCATTTTTCATCGGCCAACGCGGACACTTCGGCCGAATGTCCTTCAGGACCACCGATCAGGAAGGCCATGTCCCGGCCCTGCCCGCGCCAATGCTCCAGCCGCTGGGCCAGCTGTTCCGAACTGAGCTGGCGGCCCGGCACATCCAGCGCGACCACGTAGGCATTCTTCGGCAGCGCGGCAATCACCCGCTTGCCTTCATCGTCGGTGGCCCGGCGCGCGTCGCGGCCCTTGCCACGCAGGCCCGGTTCGATCTCCACCAGTTCGAAGGGCAACCAGTGCGACAGACGCTTCTGGTACTCGGCAAAGCCCTGCGCCACCCAGGCGGGCGCACGTTCGCCGGTGGCGATCAGCCTGGCTTTCATCTGCAGTCTCCCGGCATCTGCGGCGATACCGTTGAAATGACAACGGCGCCATCGGCGCCGTCATCGTGTCCGCGACGCAACGCTTCAGCGTGCGCCGTGGCCGTACTCGTCGCCTTCATCGGCGTCGTCGTCCAGCAGGCTCGGCGGCTGGTCGCCGACGGTCCACAGGCGCTCCAGCGCGTAGAACTCGCGCACGCGCGGCAGCATCACGTGCACCACCACGTCGCCCAGGTCGACCAGCACCCACTCGGCTTCTTGCTCGCCTTCCACACCCAGCGGCATCACGCCCAGGGCCTTGGCGAACTTGACCACCTCATTGGCAATCGACTTCACGTGGCGGCTGGAGGTGCCCGAGGCGATCACCATGTAATCGGCGACGCTGGACTTGCCGATCACATCGATTTCGACAAGATCCTTGGCCTTGAGTTCTTCGGTGGCCTTGCGCACGCACTCCAGCAGCTGCGCGTTGGAGGGTGCCGGGTTCGGCATCTGGACCTTGATGGTCTGGGGCTGGGCTTGGTTGCTCAAAGCGGGTGAACTCGATAAATGTGGGGCCGATTATACGGGCCCGAGGCCCCGCGCGTATTCACACCCGCCGGGCGCCGTACAGGCCACGGTCGGCGATGTAGTCGGCCACGGCCGGTGGCAGCAGGCTGCGCCAGTCTTCGCCGGCGGCGATCCGGGCGCGGACGGCACTGGCCGATTCCTCGCGCAGGGGGGTCTGGAGGCGCAGCACGCGCCCGGCCGGGGCGCCCAGCAGCGCGCGCTCGTGGTCGGCCCAGCGCCCGGCCAGGGCGGCCTCCAGCGCCGGTGGCAGGGCCTGCTCCAACGGGCTCCCCGGGCGGTCGGCCACGATGAAGTGCGCCAGCCCGAACAGGGCCTCCCAGTCATGCCAGCCGGTCAGGCCCAGCAGGCTGTCGGCGCCCACCAGCCACGCCAGCGGCTGATGCGGCCCTAGCTCGGTGCGCAGCTCGCGCAGAGTGTCGACCGTGTAGGACGGCACCCCGGGCTGGCGCGTCGACCGTTCCAGCTCGCGCAGGTCGAGCAGCAGGCCCGGCTCGTCGCCGATCGCCAACGCCAGCATGTGTGCCCGCTGCCCGGCATCGGCGCCCGGCGCGGCCCGGTGCGGCGGGTCGGCCGCGGGCAACAGGCGCACGGCCACCTGCAACTGGTCGCGCGCCGCGCGCGCGATGGCCAGGTGGCCCAGGTGCACAGGATCGAAGGTACCGCCGTAATGAATGCGCAGACCCATGCCGCTCAGGCGCGGGCCAGCAGGCGCACGGCGCGGGCCTCGGCCACGGCCAGCAGCAGGCGTTCCAGCCCGAGCCACGGGTCGCCGTCGGCACGGCCCTTGGCCATGCGGTCGACCAGCCCGGCCTCGGCCACGAAACGCTCCCAGCGCTTGGGTTCGGGATGCCGCTGCAGGGCGCGCTTGAACGGCGCCTGCCGCGATTCCCAGATTCCCCGGCTCTTCATCTCGGCGGCCAGGTTGCCGCCCCGGGCCTGCACGCGGGCCAGCCCGGCGGTGGACAGCAGCTCGCGGATGACCATCGGGGTCAGCGCCGCCACCGCTTCGCCCTCGCCCCGCAGCCCGGCCAGCATGCGCAGCACGGCCACCGGCTGCCCCGAGAACGTCGCCTCGAGCAGGCGGAACACGTCATAGCGGGCGGCGTCGGCCACCAGCGACTCCATGGTGTCCACGTCCAGGGTCTGCCCGGCGGCCAGCAGGGCCAGCTTGTCGATCTCCTGCGCGGCGGCCAGCAGGTTGCCTTCCACGCGCTCGGCCAGACGCTGCACGGCGGCCGGTTCGGCGCGCAGGCCCTTGCTGCGCAGGCGGCGTTCGATCCAGTCCGGCAACTCGTGCGGTTTGATCGCCCAGGCCACCGACAGCACGCCGACGCGGTTGACCGCCTCGGCCCACTTGCCCTGGTGGGCCTTGCTCCATTCGTTGCAGGTGATCAGCAGGATCACGTCCGGCGCAGGATTCGCGCAGAACTGGCTGATCACCTCGGCGCCTTCCTTGCCCGGCTTGCCGCTGGGCAGGCGCAGTTCCATCAACCGCCGCGGACTGAACAGGCTGGGCGCGTTGAAGCTGGCCTCGACCTGATGCCAATCGAAATCACGGCCGTCGGCGTCGAAGACCTCACGCTCGTCGATGCCGTCGGCGCGGGCGCGGCCGCGCACCACGTCGGCCGCTTCCAGCACGCGAAGGGTTTCCGGGCCGGCGATCAGATAGACCGGGGCCAATGCCTGGCCGGCCGGCTGGCTGGCGAATTGTTCGGGTCGCAGTTCCATCCTGGCGCCGGTCCGGAGGGACCGGTCAGTGCCCCGGGATGGGCGTAGCAGGGGCTGCCGGCGGCTGCACCGCCGGTTCAACCGGCAGGCTGTCCGGGGTGGCCGGCTTGGCGGGAATGCGGCCTTCCATCTCGGCGCGCACCACGCTGTCGATGCGGCGCATGATCGAGGCCGACATCTCACGACGCAGTTCGTCGGCGAGGATCTCGCGCTCGGTGGTGGTACCGGTGGCGTCGGTCGGCGGGGACACGTAGTCGCGCGACAGCTCGATCACCTGCTGCGGCACCAGCTCGCTGCCATCCTCACGCAGGAACTTGAAGATCACCGCGTAGCGCAGGCTGTATTCCTGGGCGCGGCCCTGGGCATCGATGGCAATCGGCAGATCACCCCAGCGCTCGGACAGCACCTGCAGCTGGGCCGCCTTGGCGGTGTCGTCCGACTCGGCGATCTGCGCACCCGACGACTGCAGCCCGCGGCGCAGCAGCTTGGCCAGCTCGCTGTACGGCGCGGTGGACACCACCTTCACCGCGGCGGTATCGGCCGGCAGCATCAACTTGTTGCGCAGGTGGAAGCCGCAGCCGGCAAGGGACGCGGTCAGGACAAGGGCAAGCAGGAATCGGGTCATGGGCACAGTCTGGGGGAGCCGGGCGGGCGCGGCAACAGGCACTGAAGATGCCCGATGCCGCGTGAACGTAGAGCGGGGCTCTGCCCCGCTCCGGGGGGCGCCGGGTAGAACCCGGCTCTACGGGGGTGCTGCAGCCGGGTGGAACCCGGCTTTACGGCAGCCGGGTAGAACCCGGCTCTACGGATCAGGCAGCCACGATGTTCACGATCTTGCCGGGCACGATGATGATCTTGCGCACCGTCAGCCCGTCCAGGAACTTGGCCGCGTTCGGTTCGGCCAGGCCCAGTGCTTCGATCTGGTCGCGCGGTGCATCGGCGGCCACCTCGATGGTGCCCCGCAGCTTGCCGTTGACCTGCACCGCCAGGGTGACCGCATCGCGCACCAGCGCACTGCTGTCGACCTGCGGGAACGCCTGGTCTTCCAGCAGCGTCTCGCCGTGGCCCAGCAGCTGCCACAGCGCATGGCTGGCATGCGGGGTGATCGGGTTGAGCAGCAGCACGGTGGCCTGCAACGCTTCCTGGCGGACCGCACGGCCCTGCCCGCTCGCATCGTCGAACTTGGCCAGCGCGTTCATCAGTTCCATCACCGCGGCAATGGCGGTGTTGAAGCTGTGGCGGCGGCCATAGTCGTCGCCGACCTTGCCGATGGTTTCGTGGGTCTTGCGGCGCAGCACCTTCTGCTCGGCGCTCAGCGCGGCCACGTCCAGCGCCGGTGCCGGGCCTTCGTCGGCGTGCTTCTGCACCTGCGTCCACAAGCGGCGCAGGAACCGCGCCATGCCATCGACGCCGGCCTCGTTCCACTCCAGCGACTGCTCCGGCGGGGCGGCGAACATCGAGAACAGGCGCACCGTGTCGGCGCCGTACTTGCTCACCATCACCTGCGGGTCCACGCCATTGTTCTTGGACTTGGACATCTTCTCGGTGCCGCCGATCACCACCGGCTGGCCGTCGGCGATCAGGGTGGCGCCGGTGATGCGGCCGCGCTCGTCGCGCTGCACGTCCACGTCGGCCGGATTGATCCAGTCCTTGGAGCCGTCCGGATTCGGGCGGTAGTAGGTCTCGGCGATCACCATGCCCTGGCACAGCAGGTTCTGCGCCGGCTCGTTGCTGTCCACCATGCGCGCATCACGCAGCAGCTTGTGGAAGAAACGGAAGTACATCAGGTGCAGGATCGCGTGCTCGATACCGCCGATGTACTGATCCACCGGCAGCCAGTAGTTGCCGCGCTTGTCGACCGCATCACGGGCACCCGGCGAGGTGTAACGCGCGTAGTACCAGCTCGATTCCATGAAGGTATCGAAGGTGTCGGTTTCGCGCTCGGCCGCGCCGCCGCAGTCCGGGCAGGTGGTCTTGCGCCATTCCGGGTCGGCCTTGATCGGCGACCCGGTGCCGACGAAGTTGACGTTCTCGGGCAGTACCACCGGCAGCTGTTCTTCCGGCACCGGCAACGCGCCGCACTTGGGGCAGTAAATCACCGGGATCGGGCAGCCCCAATAGCGCTGGCGGCTCACGCCCCAGTCGCGCAGGCGGTAGTTCACGCGGCGCTGGCCCTGGGCCTTGCGCTCGAAGCGTTCGGCCAGCGCCTCGAAAGCGCCCTGGAAGTCCAGGCCGTCGAACTCGTCGGAGTTGACCAGTTCGGTGTCACGAGTCTTGTCGCCGTACCAGTCCTGCCAACGGGTGGCGTCGTAGGCGCTTTCTTCCTTGCGCAACGCCTTCAGCGCGATGACCTGGCGGATCGGCAGGCCGTACTTGGTGGCGAACTCGAAGTCGCGCTGGTCGTGGCCCGGCACGGCCATCACCGCGCCGGTGCCGTAGCCCATCAGCACGAAGTTGGCCACCCACACCGGCACCTGGGCGCCGGTGACCGGATGCACGGCGCGCAGGCCGGTATCCATGCCGCGCTTTTCCTGGGTTTCCAGTTCGGCTTCAGACACGCCGCCCTGCTTCATCTCGGCCAGCAGCGCGGCCAGGGCCGGGTTGGACTTGGCCGCGTGCTGGGCCAGCGGGTGTTCGCCGGCGATCGACACGAAGGTCACGCCCATCACGGTGTCCGGACGGGTGGTGAACACGCGCAGCGAATCCAGCGCGCTGCCGTCAGCGTCGCGCACGTCGAACTGGATTTCCAGCCCTTCGGAGCGGCCGATCCAGTTGCGCTGCATGGTCTTGACCGAATCGGGCCAGCCCGGCAGTTCATCCAGGCCGTCCAGCAGTTCCTGGGCGTAATCGGTGATGCGCAGGAACCACTGCGGGATCTCGCGCTTTTCCACCAGCGCGCCGGATCGCCAGCCGCGGCCATCGATGACCTGCTCGTTGGCCAGCACGGTCTGGTCGATCGGGTCCCAGTTCACCACCGCGTTGCGGCGGTAGGCCAGGCCCTTGCGCATCAGCCGGGTGAACATGCGCTGCTCGTGCACGTAGTACTCCGGCGTGCAGGTGGCGAACTCGCGCGACCAGTCCACCGCGTAGCCCATGGCCTTGAACTGGCCCCGCATGTGCTCGATGTTGGCGTAGGTCCACTTGGCCGGCGCGGTCTTGTTCTTGATCGCCGCATTCTCGGCCGGCAGGCCGAAGGCATCCCAGCCCATCGGCTGCAACACGTTGTGCCCGGTCATCCGCTTGTAGCGGCTGATCACGTCACCGATCGTGTAGTTGCGCACGTGGCCCATGTGCAGCGCCCCGGACGGGTACGGCAGCATCGAGAGGCAGTAGTACTTCGGCTTGTCCGAAGTCTCGCTCACCTCGAAGGCACGGGTGGCATCCCAGAACTTCTGGGCGGCGGATTCAACCTGCTGCGGATCGTAAACGTTGGGTTCGACGCTGGTCATGGAAACGCTAGTGCGGCGGCAAAGCGGGACAGGGTACCGCAGTGCGGCATGGGGCTCCAATCGAGCGCAGCTACCCTGTCCCGCAAAGCCCTCATCCCGTTGAATCGCCAAGGGTTTTCCCCGGGCGACCGATTCCGCTCAGCGCAGGCGATGCGCCAATGGCAGCGCCGCGACCAGCCACACCGCCCAGACGGCAAAGGCCAGCCGCTGCGCCAGCGGCGCCGGCATCCAGGCCTGCAGCACGAACGCGGCCAGCACCATGCCCACCGCGCAGCCCAGGTGCAGCAGCGCCTGTGGGCGCCAGCCCGGCACGCGCAGCGCGCCCAGTCCGTACAGCAGCGTGCCCGGCACGAATGCCAGCACCCACACCATCCATGCACTGGCATGGAACTGGCTGGCCGGGCTTTCAATATCGCTGGCGTCCAGCGGCAGCAGCCCCATCGCGGCGAACCCGGCTCCCGCCAGCACCAGCAGCTGCACGCCCACGCGCAGCGTCCAGGGCGCCGTGCGCGGCACCCGCACCAGCAGGCGCAGCGCCACCGCGCAGGCCAGGACACCCGGCAGCACCAGCCCCAGCCAACTGAACGCCTGTGCATGCGGCACGCCGGTGGCGCCCAGCAGCGCCACCGGGTGCGACAGCGCGCGGTACCCGGGCAGCGCCGCACCGAAGCCGACAACCGCCACGACGAATACAAGCGCGGCAAGCGCGCCGATGCCGCGATCGATACGGGGCGAAATGTGCATGAAGGTCTGCCTGGGCCAAAGGGAACGCCGCGCATTGTCACTGGTTTGCGCCGATCCCGGGAGCCGGGGTTGCGTCCCGCAACCTGCGCACCCATACACTGCGTACATCTTTAATCGTTGATTGCCGACCATGAGCGAATTGCCGCACGTCTTCGACGCCACCACCGCCACCTTTGAAACCGAGGTCCTGCAGAAGTCCCTGCAGACGCCGGTGCTGGTCGATTTCTGGGCCAGCTGGTGCGAGCCCTGCAAAACCCTGGGGCCCATGCTGGAAAAGCTGGCCGCTGAGTACCACGGCGCCTTCGAGCTGGCCAAGGTCGACGTGGATGCCGAACAGCAGATCGCGGCGGCGTTCCAGATCCGCTCGGTGCCCACCGTGTTCCTGGTCAAGGGTGGCCAGCTGGTGGACGGCTTCCCCGGTGCGATCCCGGAAGGCCAGCTGCGCGAGTTCCTGGCCCAGCACGGCGTCACCCCGGCCGAACCGGCCGCCGACGCGGTGGCCGAGCCCGAACCGCTGGACCCGCAGGCCCAGGTCGACGTGCTGCGCGCGGCGATCGCCGCCGAGCCGGACAAGGACGAGCTGAAGCTGGACCTGGCACTGGCCCTGCTGCAGACCGGCGGCACCGCCGAGGCCAGCACGTTGATCGATGCGCTGCCGGCCAACCTCGCCACCGACGACCGTGCGGTGCGCGCCCGTGCGCGCCTGGATTTCGCCAACGCACTGCAGGACGCACCGGCGGCCGAAACGCTGGACGCCCGCATCGCGGCCAATGGCGATGACCTGCAGGCCCGCCACCTGCGCGGCGTGCAGTTGCTGCTGGGCGGCGAGGATGAGGCCGCGCTGGAGCAGTTCCTGGCCATGCTGCGCAGCGACCGCACCTTCGCCGAAGGGCTGCCCCGCAAGCTGCTGATCGATGCCTTCAAGGTCATTGCCGACGAGGACCTGGTGGGCCGCTATCGCCGCCGGATGGCATCGCTGCTGTTCTGATCCGGCGCAGGAGGCACCACGTGTTCAGTTACTACGGACGGATGCGCCTCGCCCACATGGAATGTGACGGAAGTCACGTTCAGAAACTCTGCACGGGTCCCGGGCAATAATGCGACCGCTGCGTCCACGACGCCGCGATCCATTCGGGGGGATGAGGTCTGGGCCATGGGGGCCGCACGGCTGAGCCCGCCCAGCAGGGCCCAGATGACCGTGAGTTCGACCCGCTTGCTTCACCCTTGTTCGCTGCCCGCACGCCTGTTGATGGTGGCAGCCCTGCTGTTTTCCGCATTTCCCCTGCTGGCCCAGGACTGGACCTATCGGGTCCGCCCCGGCGACACCCTGTGGGATCTGGGCTCGCGCTACCTGAAACCGTCGGTACCGTGGCAACACCTGCAATCCCACAACCGCGTAAGCGATCCCTACCGGTTGCCGCCGGGCAGCCAGCTGCGTTTCCCGGTGGCGTGGCTGGCGGTGCAGCCTGTCCCGGCCCGGGTGCTGGCCCTGCGTGGGCCGGTGCAGGTTGGCGACGCGGCGCGCGGTGGCCTGCGCGATGTAATCGAAGGCGAGCTGCTCACGATCGGCCAGCATCTGGTCACCGGCGCCGATGCCAGTGTCACCCTCGTCTTTGCCGATGATTCGCGGCTGCAGCTGCGCGAGAACTCGCGGCTGCGCCTGGACCAGCTCAGCCGCTACGGCCACACCGGCATGGTCGACACCCGCGTGCGCCTGCAACAGGGCCGCACCAGCAACCGGGTGACCCCGGCCACCGGTCCGGCGTCGCGCTACATCATCGATGCGCCCACGGCGACCAGCAGCGTGCGCGGCACCGTGTTCCGGGTCAGCGCCGGCGGTGACGGGCGCAGCGCGGCCACCGAAGTGCTGCAGGGCAAGGTGCAGGTCGGCAACCCACGCGGCCAACGCCTGGTCACCCGCGGCCAGGCCACCCGCAGCACATCGCAGGACACCCGACCGGGCGCACTGGAGCCGTTGCTGCCGGCGCCGCGGCTGGATCCGGCGCAGCTGCGCCTGGACCCGTTGCCCGCGCCCGTGGCGTGGACGGCGGTGGACGGTGCCGCGCATTACCGGGTGGAGGTGGTACGTGCCGACCAACCCGAGATCCTGCTGTTCGCGCAGGACACCACGGCCACCACCCTGACCGTGCCCGACCTTGCGCCCGGCACGCTGCGCGTACTGGTCCGCGCGGTCAGCGCCGACGATGTGGAAGGTCTCGACGCCGAACAAGATTTCGAGGTGCGCGATCAACCGCCGCCGCCGTTGACGGTGCGCCCGGTCAACCAGGAAACCGTCAACAGCGCGCGGCCGCGCTTCCAGTGGAGCCAGGTCGACGGCGCCGCGGCCAGCGTGCTGCAGATCGCGCGTGATGCCCAGTTCCTTGACCCCGTGTTGGAGCAGCAGAGCACCAGCCCGCATGCGCGCGCGTCCACCGACCTGGCCCCGGGCGCGTACTTCTGGCGGGTTGCCTCGCGCGATGGCAATGGCCACCGCGGGCGCTTCGGCCACCCGGTGGCGCTCACCCTCACCGATGCCCCGGTCGATCCCGCCCTGCAGCCCCCGCAGGCTGCCAAGGGCCAATTGACGCTGCGCTGGCAGGCCGGTGAAGCCGGTCAACGCTACCGCGTGCAGATCGACCGCAAAGGCGATTTCGCCACCCCACTACTGGACCGCGAGGTCGACCAGCCCGAGGTGTCGCTCAAGCGTCCCTGGCACGGCACCCTGCATGTGCGCGTGCAGTACATCGACGACGACGGCTATGCCGGCCCGTTCTCGCCGGCACAGCAGGTCACGCTGCCCTGCCGCACCTGCTACGGCGCTGGCGGCGGCGCCCTGCTGCTGTGGCTGCTGCTGTGAAACCACTGGCACTGTCGTGGCCGCAGCGGCTGGCGCTGTCGGCGCTGGTGGGCGGCCTGGCCGCCGTCGCCAGCCACTGGCAGTGGTTCTGGCAGCAGGACGAGGCGGTTTACGATGCGTATGTCGGGGCGTGGGACTACCCGCCCGACCCGCGCCTGCTGATCGTGGCGATCGACGACAACAGCCTGCAGCAGATCGGGCAGTGGCCCTGGCCGCGCTCGACCCACGCACGCCTGCTTGACCGCCTCACCGAGGCCGGCAGCGCGCGGGTCGTGCTGGACCTGATGCTGTCCGAACCGGACCGCCAGGATGCGGCGCAGGATGCGGACCTGGCGGCGGCGATCCGCCGCAACGGCCGCGTGGTGCTGCCGGTGCTGGCCGCACCGGCCAGTGGCCCGAACATGGCCGAGGAACTGCTGCCCATCCCGCTGATCGCCGCCAACGCGGCCACGCTCGGGCACAGCGATGTCGAAGTGGACGCCGACGGGGTGGCACGCGGCCTGTATCTCACCGCCGGGATCGGCTCACCGCACTGGCCCGCCCTCGGGCTGGCGCTGGCCGACGCGCGCGGCCCGCTGCCCGGCCTGCGCGATCCGGACCCGGGACAGTCCTCGCCGTATCAGTGGCGACGCGATCACTACGTGCGGGTGCGCTACGCCGGCCCACCCGAACGGTTTCCGCAGGTGTCCTACGTGGACCTGCTCAACGGCGACGTCGACCCGGCGCTGCTGCGCGGGCGGCTGGTGCTGGTGGGCATGACCGCCAGCGGCATCGCCCCGCGCCTGCTCACCCCGACCACGCGCGAGCGCTGGATGAGTGGCAGCGAGTACCAGGCCAACGTCGCCTCCATGCTGCTCACCGACAAGGTCATCACCCTGCCACCCACGCTGTGGCGGGACCTGCTCAGCGGCCTGTTGGTGGCGCTGTGCTGCCTGGGCCTGTCGCTGCCCCGGGCATCGGCCAGCGCGCTGCTGGCCTTGCCGTCCACCCTTCTGCTCAGCTTCGTATTGCTGCGCGCCGGCAACCTCTGGTTTGCCCCCGCTGCGGCGCTGACCGGCATGCTGGCCGTCATCTGCGCGTGGGTGTTGTGGCGGATCAGCGCGTGGCGCCGCCAGGCCAACAGCGATGCACTGACCGGGCTGGGCAACCGCCTGCGTTTCGAGCAGACCCTGCAGCAGGAGCACGACGCCGGGCGTCGCAGTGGCCGCCCGCTGAGCCTGGTGCTGATCGACGTGGACCACTTCAAGCACCACAACGATATGCATGGCCACCAGGCCGGCGACAACGTCCTGCGCCTGATCGCCACCGAGATCGGCGCGCACGCGCGGCGACCGCGCGACATGGCCGCGCGTTTCGGCGGCGACGAGTTCGCGCTGATCCTGCCCGATACCGCGTCCGACGGTGCGGTGCAGGTGATCGAAGACCTGCTGGCACGGGTACGCCTGCTGGAGGTGCCGGGTGCACACGGGCAACGCGTCCACATCACCCTGACCGTGGGCGTGTACACGCGGGTGCCTGCCGCCCGCAGCGAACCGCGGCACTTCTTCGAAGGCGCCGACGCGGCGCTGTACAAGGCCAAGGCCGCCGGGCGCGACGGCTACATCGCCGACGACGGCGACTGACCACGCCACCATACGCTTGCGAATGGTAAGCTGCGCCCCTCGTTCGCAACCTGGGTCGACCCGATGAAAGCCAGCGTGTTCCGCCACGGCATGAACCTGTGGCCGCCGTTCCTGTTCACCGGTATCCACGTCACCGAGGTCAGCCCCGACTACCGCCACGTGCGCGTCGAGCTGCGCATGCGCCCCTGGAACCGCAACTACGTGGGCACCCACTTCGGCGGCAGCCTGTTTGCGATGACCGATCCGTTCTGGATGCTCACCGTGATGCACAACCTGGGCCGCGACTACTACGTGTGGGACCGGGCCGGCGAGATCGAGTTCCTCAAACCGGGCCGCGGCACGGTGCGTGCGGAATTCCATCTGGACGACGCGCTGCTGGACCAGCTGCGTGCCGCCACGGCCGGTGGCGAAAAATACCTGCACTGGTTCAGCAACGACATTCTCAACGCACAGGGCGAGGTGGTCGCGCGGGTACGCAAGCAGGTGTACCTGCGGCTGAAGCCGGACGCGCGCAACGGCGGCGCCCGCAAGGGCTGAGCACGCGGCGTGCTTGCTATGCTCGGCGCCCCCAACGTCGGCCCCTGCATCATGCGCACCCTGCTTATCGCCCTGCCCCTGCTGTGCCTGCCGGCGCTTGCGCACGCACTGGACATACCGCCGGTGGATTATCCGACGCTACCGGCCACCGCCGCCGATGCGAACGGCTTCGTGCCGCGCGGCTGGCGCATTGAACAGCGGCTGGACGGCGACCTCAACACCGACCGGCGTGCCGACCTGGTGCTGGTGCTGCGCCAGCAGGATCCCCGCAACGTGCTTGAACACGACGGCATGGGCATCAGCCCGCTGGACAGCAACCCGCGCCTGCTCGCCATCGCCTGGGCACGGCCGGATGGCAGCTATGCGCTGGCCGCGCAGAACCACCAGCTGATTCCGCGCCACGAGTACCCGAACCTGTCGGACGTGTTCGAAGACGGTGCCGGCGGCGTGTCGATCGTGCGCGGCACGCTGCAGGTGGGCCTGTACGCCTTCTCCAACGCCGGCAGCTGGGCCACCGGGTCCACCCGCTTCACCTTCCGCTGGCAGCACGACGCGTTCGCGTTGATTGGCTACGACAGTGACACGATGATGCGCAATTCGGGCCAGACCGAATCGGTGAGCATCAACTACTCCACCGCGAAAATACGCCGCGCAAGCGGCAGCATCGAGACGGATGGCGAGCAGGTGGGCTGGGAGAAACTGGCCTCGACGCAGCGCTGGACGCTGGACAGCATCGGCGACGGCGCGGCGTTCAACCCACTGCCATGACCACGCCGCTCAGTGCGCGCGCCACGCCTGCGGCAGCGCTGCGCTGACCCACGGCGGCCCGCCATCGCCCGCGCGGCCGTACCGCGGCACCTGCACCCGCTGCCCATCGGCGCTCAGCTGCGGCGGGCGCTGCGTGCTGCGCAGCGCCTGCGGCATCGCGGCCAAATGGGTCAGCGCGTCGGTCTGCCCACGCGGCTGCCCATGCAGCCACAGCATCGCCCCCGCCAGCCGCAGCTGGGCGCCGGCATCCTGCATGCGAGGCGGGTAGCCGGCGTAGACCGGCGCACTGATGTTCATCACCACGCAGCCGGCCGCGTTGGCCACGCAGGCCAATGACCAGACCGACGGCGGCGCGGGCAGCTGCACGGGGCGATCGTCGCGGATCTGCGCCTGCACCTCAGTGCTGCAGGTACGCGACATCTGCCAGGCATTGCGGGCCTGGGTCTTGCCTTCGTCGTGCAACCAGCCTTGCGCCTGCTCCAGCGCCGGCTGGTTGGCCATCGCCGCCCGCACGAACGCAAACTCGCCGCGCATCGGCAGGCACAGGTCCAGCTCGGCCACCGTGGGGGCGACAAGCGCCTGTCGGCACGGCGCCGGGACGGCGGCCCCCGCAGGCAGCTCGGCCAGGATCTCGGTGAACAGGCCCGCGTTGCGCTCGGCCATCGCCGACCCCACCATCGCCACCAGCAGGCTGTCGCTACGGGCCATCAGCATGCGCCCGGTGCGGATGTCCTCGCAGGTGCCCTGCAGCGCCTGGGTGCTGTTGCCGCGCACGTGCGCGAGCGCATGCCACGAGGTGCGCTCCATCAGCACCTGGAACGCCGGGAACGGCATCGCCGTGTCGGGTACGAACAGCGAACGGTAGTGATCGTCCTCGCCCAGCGCCGCAATCCGTGCGTGCAGCCCGTCATGCCCGGCATGGGCCTGCGCGACCGCATCGGCGTCGGCACGTACCGCGGCCAGACAGGCGCTGACATCGCGCCTGCACCAGCCGGTGGCCGGCGTGACCTTCGCAACATGCGTTTCGACCGCCACGGCATCGTCGGCCGGCGCTGCGCCGCGGGCCGGGCCCGGCGCCCAACGGCGCGCATCCTCAGCGGTCTGTGCCTGCACCTGCGCCGGCGTCATGCCGTCATGGTCCAGCAGCCAGATCGCCGGGAACGCATTGCGCTCGGGTGCCATCGCGGGCAACCCCGCCTCCATGGCCTGCAGCGCCCGGCGTTCCTCGGCCGGCACCGGCAGCAACCACGACACCAGCAGCACCAGGCCGAGCAGCCCACCCACACCCACCACGGTCACACCCACCCACTTCAATCCCTTCAACACAGCATTCCCTCCATGCGCCGCTCCCTGCAGCGGCAGGCAGGGTAATCCGGGCGGCCGCACCGCTACAATGCGTCATGTCGCCCGAAGCCCCCCAACTCGTTCCGCGTCCCTCCCTGCAGCGCCTGTTCCTGACCGGCCTGCTGACCCTGCTGCCGATCTGGCTGACCTGGGTGGTGGTCAAATTCGTGTTCGTGCTGTTGTCGGGCATTTCCAGCCCGGTGGTGGTGCCCCTGTCCGAGCAGATCGCCGCCTCGTTCCCGCACTACCTGGGCTGGGTCAAAGTGGAATGGATGCAGAACGTGTTCGGCCTGGCCGCCACCCTGCTGGTGATCCTCAGCGTGGGCGTGCTCAGCCGCCGGGTGATCGGCCAGCGCCTGCTGCGCTGGTTCGGCGCGGTGATCAAGCGCATCCCGCTGGCCAGCATCATCTACGACAGCGCCAAGAAGCTGCTGGACATGCTGCAGACCGAACCGGGCAGCACCCAGCGCGTGGTGCTGATCGACTTCCCGCACCGTGACATGAAGTCGGTGGGCCTGGTCACGCGGGTGATCCGCGAACAGGGCACCGACCGCGAGCTGGCCGCGGTGTACGTGCCGACCACGCCCAACCCCACCTCCGGCTACCTGGAAATCGTGCCGGTGGAACTGCTGACCCCTACCGACTGGACCGTTGACCAGGCGATGAGCTTCATCATCTCCGGCGGTGCTGTCGCGCCGGAAAGCGTGCCATTCACCCGCGCCGGCGACCGCTGAGGTGAGCGCGCGGCCGCTGCAGGACCGCGCGGTGCTGTTGTTCATCGCGCTGTCGGCGTTCTTCTGCGCCAACGCGGTGCTGGCCGAATTGATCGGGGTGAAGATCTTCGCGCTCGAAGACACCCTCGGGGTGGCACCGTTCAACTGGAACCTGTTCGGCCAGACCGGCTCGCTCAGTTTCACCGCCGGCACGTTGCTGTGGCCGGTGGTGTTCATCATGACCGACACCATCAACGAATTCTTTGGCCGCCGCGGGGTGAAGTTCATCTCGTGGCTGGCGGCGGTGTTGATCAGCTACGGCTTCCTGTTCGCCTTCGCCGCGATTTCGCTGGTGCCGGCCAGTTGGTGGGTCACCTCGATGAGCGCCCATGGCGTGCCCGACTACCAGGCCGCGTTCGCGGCGGTATTCGGCCAGGGCATGTGGACCATCGCCGGGTCGCTGGTGGCGTTCCTGGTCGGGCAGCTGATCGATGTGTCCATCTTCCATCGCATCCGCCGGGCCACCGGCGAACGCCACGTCTGGTTGCGCGCCACCGGCTCCACGGCGGTGTCGCAGCTGGTGGACAGCTTCGTGGTGATCTGGATCGCGTTCGTGCTGGGCCCGCAGCAGTGGCCCACCGCGCTGTTCCTGGCGGTCAGCAGTGTCAACTATGTCTACAAGATGGGCTTTGCCATCGCCCTGATTCCCTTGCTGTACCTGATGCGGCGCGCCATCACCCGCTACCTGGGCGCCGAGCGCGCCGCGCAGCTGCGGGCCGATGCCGCAGCTGACTGAGGCCCGTACCGCACGAAACTGACCAGGGGCCGGCGCTGGCCGTATGCGCACGGATCGGGCAAGCTCCCGGGTCTGTGTGTTTTACGGATACCGCCGATGCCCCATCCCGCCCGCGCCCTGGCGCTCGCCATCGCCGCCCTGCTGCTGTTCGGCAGCGCCGCACCGGCTGAAGCTGCCAAGAAGAAGGCCAACCGGCCGGCTGCCGCGCAGACCCGCTCTGCCGCCAAGCCCAAGGCCAAGCCGCGCGCACGTCCGGCCGCCGCGCCCACGCGCCAGCCGCTGGTCCGCCAGCAGAGCAAGGCCGCCCAGCTCAACCGCATCTACGATGAATACTGGGATGCCTCGATGCGGCTCAACCCGCTGCAGGCCACCTTCCAGGGCGATGCCCGCCACAACGACCAGCTGCCCAACATCCTGTCGGCGGCCTACCGCCAGCAGTCGCATGATTTCACCGTGGAATGGCTGGGCAAAGTCGAAAAGATCGGCACCGATGGCCTGACCGGGCAGGACCTGCTCAGCTACGAAATCTTCGTGCGCGATGCGCGCATGTCGCTGGCCGCCGAGAAGTACCCCAATTGGATGCTGCCGGTCAGCCAGTACTACAACCTGGGCAGCATCATGGCCATCCTAGGCTCCGGCTCGGGCGCGCAGCCCTTCAATACCGTGGCCGACTATGACAGCTGGTCCAAGCGCTCGCTGGGCATCGCGCCGCTGTTCGACCAGGCCGTGGCCAACATGCGCGACGGCATGAAGGCCGGCGTGGTGCAGCCGCGCGACCTGATGGAAAAGGTGCTGCCGCAGCTGGATGCCGTGATCAAGCCGACCGCCGAGGAGAGCATCTTCTGGGCCCCGGTACGCAACATGCCCGAGGATTTCCCCGAGGCGGACAAGGCGCGCATCACCGCCGAATACAAGCGCATGATCGAGTACCGCATCATGCCGGCCTACCGCGCCCTGCGCGGCTTCATCGCCACCGAATACCTGCCCGCCACGCGCACCAGCGATGGCCTGGGCGCGCTGCCCAACGGCCAGGCCTGGTACACCCAGAACATCGTGCAGAGCACCGCCGCCACCCTGGACGCCAAACAGATCCACGCCGTGGCCGAACAGCGCGTGGCCAGCCTGCAGGCGCAGATCACCGCGACTCTCAAGGACAACAAGATCCGCGGGTCGCAGCAGAAAGTGCTGCGCAACATGCGCACCGACCGCAGCTTCCAGTACGCCAACAGCGAGGCCTTGCTGACCCGCTACAAGCAGTTGCAGGCCCAGGTGGGCAGCCGCCTGCCGGCCCTGTTGGGCACCCTGCCGAAGGCGCCGCTGGAGGTGCGTGCGGTGGAACCCGAACGTGCGGCCAGCGCGTCGGCGGTGGCCTACCAGCCGCCCCTGCCCGATGGCATGCGCCCGGGCATCCTGTACGTCAACACCGCCAACCTGCCCACCCGCCGCCGCTGGTCGGCACCGATGCAGTTCCTGCACGAAGGCATTCCTGGCCACCACGTGCAGCTGGGCCTGCAACAGGAGCTGGACAAGCTGCCGCGCTTCCGTCGCCTCGGCGGTGATATCGCCTTCATCGAGGGCTGGGGCCTGTATGCCGAATCGCTGGGCGAGCAGCTGGGCGTGTACCAGGACCCGTATGAGCGCATCGGCTACCTGCAGGCCGCGCTGACCCGCGCCGCCCGCATGGCCGCCGACACCGGCGTGCATGCGCAGGGCTGGAGCAAGCGCCAGGCGGTGGACTACCTGGTCAAGACCGCCGACATGCCCACCGAAGATGCCACCGCGGAAGTCGAGCGCTTCATGGCCCTGCCCGGGCAGACCCTGCCCAATGGCCTGGGCGAATTGAAGATGGTGGAGCTGCGCGAGCGCGCCAAGGCCGCACTGGGCCCGCGCTTCGACCTGCGCCGTTTCCACGAGGAAATCCTGCGCGACGGCTCGATGCCGCTGGATATCCTGGACGCCAAGATGACCCGCTGGATCGCGGCCGAGACGGCCGGCACCCCGGCGCCCGCGGCGACCCCCTGACCCATGCACGGAGCCGGCCATGCAACCGCCTGATCGCCGGCGTTACCGCAGCAGGCTGATGGCCGGCAGCCTGGTCTGGCTGGGCCTTCTGGCGGCAGGCGGCGCGACGGCAGCGCCGGCGCTGTCGCCGCCCGACCCCGGTATCGACGCGCTGCTGCAGCGCTACGACGGCCAGGTGCCGGGCGCGGCGGTGCTGGTCCTGCACGATGGCCAGCCGGTGTTCCAGCGCGGCTACGGGCTGGCGGTGGTCGAAGACCACACGGCCGTGACCGCCCGGACCAACTTCCGCCTGGCCTCGGTCAGCAAGCAGTTCACCGCCGCGGCGATCCTGCTGCTGGCCGAAGACGGCGCGCTGCGCCTGGACGACCCGCTCAAACGCTGGCTGCCCTCGCTGCCGGCCGCCGCCGACGGGATCACCCTGCGCCACCTGCTCAGCCATACCGGTGGCCTGCTCGACTACGAGGACCTGATGCCCGCCACGGCCACCGCGCAGGTGCACGACATCGACGTGCTGCACCTGCTGGAGGCCCAGGACCGCACCCTGTTCGCCCCGGGCAGCCAGTACCGGTACAGCAACAGCGGCTATGCGCTGCTGGCGCTGGTGGTGGCCAAGGCATCGGGCCAGGATTTCGCCACGTTCCTGCGCACACGGATCTTCCAGCCGCTGGGCATGCGCGACACCGTGGCCCACCAGGACGGCGTGGACGACGTGGCCCGGCGCGCGTATGGCTACAGCCCGCTCGACGGGCGCTGGCAGCGCACCGACCAGAGCCCGACCAGCGCGGTGCTGGGCGACGGCGGCATCTATTCCTCGCTCGACGACCTGGCCCGGTGGGACGCGGCGCTGTACGACCAGCGCCTGCTCACGACCGCCTCCCTGCGCCAGGCCTTCGCCCCGGCCACGCGCACAAACGAGCCGGACGTTCCGTTCTACGGCTTCGGCTGGCGGCTCAACGGAGACGCGCAATGGCACAGCGGGGAGAGCATCGGCTTCCGCAACGTGATCCTGCGCTATCCCCGCCAGCATCTGACGGTGATCATCCTGACCAACCGCGACGGCCCCGAACCCTATCCGCTGGCGCTGCAGATCGCCCAGCGCTGGCTGGACACCCTGCATTGACGCCTCCCACCGACACCCCGCTGCTCGGCATCCACCACGTGGCCGTGATCGGCGCCGACTACGCCCGTTCCAAGGCCTTCTACACCCAGGTACTGGGCTTGCGGATACTGGACGAGAACTACCGCGCCGAACGCGATTCCTGGAAGCTGGACCTGGCCCTGCCCGACGGCAGCCAGCTGGAACTGTTCTCCTTCCCCGGCGCCCCGCCCCGGCCCAGCCGCCCCGAGGCCCAGGGCCTGCGCCACCTGGCCTTCCGGGTAGCGGCCCTGGAACCGATGATCGCGCGCCTGGCGGCCGCCGGCGTGGTGTGCGAACCGATCCGCACCGACGAGTACACCGGCCGCCGCTTCACCTTCTTCGCCGATCCGGACGAGCTGCCGCTGGAGCTGTACGAAATCGGCTGAGCCCGTTGCCCATACCCCGGCGAATGGGTATACAGTCGGCCTGTACCGGCACTGCGCCGGCTTTCACCGACATCCCTGGGAGGGGAACATGCGCAAGACTTTCAAGACCCTGTTGCTGGCGCTGCCGCTGATGCTGGCCGCGATGTCGGCCAGCGCCGCCGACGGTGCGGTTGGCCGCTGGAAGACCATCGACGACAAGACCGGCAAGGTGAAGTCGATCGTGGAGATCACCCAGGCCGCCAACGGCGCGCTGACCGGCAAGGTCGTGGACATCCTGCATTCGGACAAGGGCCCCAACCCGGTCTGCGACGGCTGCGAAGGCGCCAACAAGAACAAGCCGGTCAAGGGCATGACCATCCTGTGGAACCTGAAGGCCGACGGCGCCAACGCCTGGTCCGGCGGCACCATCCTGGACCCGGCCAACGGCAAGACCTACAAGTCCAAGGTCAAGCTGCAGACCGGCGGCGCCAAGCTCGACGTCTCCGGCTGCATCGCCTTCATCTGCCGCTCCCAGACATGGGTTCGTGAGTAATTTGGCGCTGTTTGTCTAGTCATTTCAATGGTGTGGTCGAGGCGGGTTAACCCCCACCGGGACACGCCGTGAACCCCGCTCCGCGGGCCGGCCCAGCCGCTGGCGGCTGGGCGTTCGGGCGAATGCGAGGCAATGCCTCGCAAGCAATCCGCCCTCACCCCTGGGGGCTCGTCCACGGCATCCATGCCGTGGACGGTCCCGGTGGGGGTTAACCCGCCTCGCCCTCCAGGCATGTGCATCGCCGGTTGGGAAGAGGAAGAAGGCCGAAGCGGCTGCGCCGCTTCGGCCTTTTGCATTTCTACTCTCCCCCACACCCCGAACCAAACCGCTCTGGCTCGGGCTTCGGCAAGCAGAAGCGCAGCCCATTTCGATTCGGTCCGTCATGGCTCGGTCTGGCCTGGTCCGGTCCGCTTCGCCTCCCGCCCCACCCGCCTTTCCCCTGCACACCAGCCAACTGTGGAAGGGCTGGGGTGGGTGAGGTTGCGGGGCCCTCCACCGCATGGATGCGGTGGCGGAGCTTACACGGACGTACTTGCAGCGTGCCCCGCGGCCTCACCCACCCCAGACCTCCCCCAGCAGACCGGTCAATAGGCTTCGGCTGTTGCTGTTGCTGTTGCTGTGGCTCTGGCTGTGGCCCTGGCTCTGGCTCTGGCCCTGGCTCCGGCTTCGAAAAAAAAGCCCGCCGCAGGCGCCCACCCCCTCCATGCGATAATCCCCGGTCCCCAAGGCAACAACGCAGACCATGACCCGCACCGCTCTAGTCACCACCGCACTGCCCTACGCCAACGGCCCCCTGCACCTGGGCCACCTGGTCGGCTACATCCAGGCGGACATCTGGGTGCGTGCGCGTCGAATGAGCGGCGGCAAAACCTGGTTCGTCTGCGCCGATGACACCCACGGCACCCCGATCATGCTCGCCGCCGAAAAGGCCGGCGTCACCCCGGAAGCCTTCATCGCCAACATCCAGGCCAGCCACGAGCGCGACTTTGCCGCCTTCGGCGTCCAGTTTGACCACTACGATTCCACCAACTCCGCCGCCAACAAAGCGCTCACCGAAGCCTTCTACCTCAAGCTTGAGGCCGAAGGCCACATCGCGCGCCGCTCCGTGGCCCAGTTCTACGATCCTGCCAAAGGCATGTTCCTGCCCGACCGCTACATCAAGGGCATCTGCCCGGTCTGCAGCAGCCCGGACCAGTACGGCGACAACTGCGAAGTGTGCGGCGCCACCTACGCCCCCACCGAACTGAAAGACCCGCGCTCGGTCATCTCCGGGGCCACCCCGGAAATGCGCGACTCCGAACACTTCTTCTTCGAAGTCGGCCACTTCGACGCCTTCCTGCGCGAGTGGCTCGCCGGCGACGTCGCCCTGCCCGGCGTCAAGGCCAAGCTCGGCGAATGGCTCAATGCCGACGGCGGCCTGCGCGCCTGGGACATCTCCCGCGATGCCCCCTACTTCGGCTTTGAAATCCCCGGCCAACCCGGCAAGTATTTCTACGTCTGGCTGGATGCCCCGATCGGCTACCTGTCCAGCTTCAAGACCCTGTGCGACAAGAACGGCGAAGACTTCGACGCCCACCTGCGCGCCGGCACCAGCACCGAACTGCACCATTTCATCGGCAAGGACATCGTCAACTTCCACGGCCTGTTCTGGCCGGCCGTCCTGCACGGCACCGGCCACCGCGCGCCCACCCGCCTGCACGTCAACGGCTACCTGATGGTCGACGGCGCCAAGATGTCCAAGTCGCGTGGCACCTTCGTCATGGCCCGCACCTACCTCGACGTCGGCCTGGAAGCCGAGGCCCTGCGCTACTACTTCGCCGCCAAGTCCGGCGGCGGCGTCGAAGACCTCGATCTGAACCTGAGCGACTTCACCGCACGCGTCAACGCCGACCTGGTGGGCAAGTTCGTCAACCTGGCCAGCCGCTGCGCCGGCTTCATCAGCAAGCGCTTCGACGGCCGCCTGGCCGACAGCCTGCCCGATGCCGCCCAGTACGACCGCTTCGTCGCCGCCCTCGCCCCCATCCGCGAGGCGTACGAGCGCAACGACCCGGCCGCCGCCGTGCGCCTGACCATGACCCTGGCCGACGAAGCCAACCGCTACATCGACGACCAGAAGCCGTGGGTGATCGCCAAGCAGGAGGGCGCCGAGGCGCAGCTGCAGGCCGTCTGCACCCAGGGCCTGAACCTGTTCCGCGTGCTGGTCACCGCGCTCAAGCCGATCCTGCCGGCCACCGCCGCCCAGGCCGACGCGTTCCTGGCCGCCCCCGTGCAGGACTGGACCGACATCGCCCGCCCGCTCACCGCGCACACCATTGCCGTGTATGCCCCGCTGTTCACCCGGATTGACCCGAAAATGATCGACGCCATGACCGACGCCTCCAAGGACACCCTCGCCGCTGCCGCCCCGGCTGCCCCGGCCAAGCCCGCCAAGCCGGCTGCCGCACCGGCACCGGCGGTGCCCGCCGCACCTGCCGACGGCCCGGCCTACATCGGCATCGACGACTTCGCCAAGCTCGACCTGCGCATCGGCAAGGTCCTGGTCTGCGAATTCGTGGACGGCTCGGACAAGCTGCTGCGCTTCGAACTGGACGCCGGTGACCTGGGCAAGCGCCAGATCTTCTCCGGCATCCGCGCCAGCTACGGCGAGCCGGAGAAGCTGGTCGGCCGCAGCGTGGTCTTCATTGCCAACCTGGCCCCGCGCAAGATGCGCTTCGGCCTGAGCGAAGGCATGATCCTGTCGGCCGGCTTCGACGGCGGCGACCTGGCCCTGCTCGACGCCGACAGCAGCGCCCAGCCCGGCATGCCGGTACGCTGATCGCATCCGGGGGCGGCGCTGCCGCCGTCCCCGCTTGCTGGCCTGCACGGACGGAGGTGCGGTTTGGAACTGGCGTTGTTCGATTTCGACCACACGGTCACCACCTGCGACACCTACGGCCGTTTCCTGCGCCGCGTGGCCACCCCTGAACAACTGGCCCAGGCCTGGTGGAAAGTGGGTCCGTGGTTGCTGGCCTACCGGCTCAAGCTGATCTCGGCCGCACGCATCCGCGCCCGCGTTACCCGGCTGACCTTCAGCAACCGCCACAGCGAGGATATCGCCACCCAGGCCGCCGGCTATGCCCGCGACGTGCTGCCCGGCGTGGTGCGCCCGCAGATGCTCGAACAGATCCGCTGGCACCTGCAGCAACGGCACACCGTGGTGATCGTGTCCGGCTCGCTGGACCTGTACCTGCGGCCGTGGTGCGAATCGCTGGGGCTGGGCCTGATCTGCAACCGGCTGGAAAGCCACGACGGCCGCCTGACCGGGCGCTATGCCGACGGCGACTGTGGCCCGCGCAAGGTTGAACACATCCGCCAACGCTACGACCTGTCACGCTTCCAGCGCATCCACGCCTACGGCGACAGCCGCGAAGACCGGCCGATGCTGGCGCTCGCCCATGACCGCTGGTATCGCGGTAAACCCCTCAAATAACGCCCCGCGCAGCCGACGCCACGCATGCCCAGCACCACCGCCAGTTTGATCGAACGCCTCGACCGCCTGTTGCCGCAAACCCAATGCGGCCAGTGCGGCTATGACGGCTGCTACCCGTATGCGCAGGCCATGGCCCGTGGCGAGGCCGGCGTCGACCACTGCCCACCGGGCGGTGACGACGGCGCCCGTGCGCTGGCCCATGTGCTGGGCGTGCCCGCGCTGCCGTTCGACCGCAGCCGCGGCGCACACAAACCCGCGCAGGTCGCGCTGATCGTCGAAGCCGACTGCATCGGCTGCACCAAATGCATCCAGGCCTGCCCGGTGGACGCCATCGTGGGCGGTGCCAAGTACATGCACACCGTCCTGCCCGACCTGTGCACCGGTTGCGAGCTGTGCATTCCCCCGTGTCCGGTGGATTGCATCGAATTGATCGCAGCACCCGCCCGGTAACGCCGGACGTTGATCGCGGCACACGCCCGTAGCGCCGGGCTCTGCCCGGCTGCTGTTGAATTTGCATGGCCGGCGAACAGCCGGGCAGAGCCCGGCTCTACATGCACCGCGAGAGCGGTGACGCATGGGCGCATAGCGATGCGTCGAGCATCACGGCGCCCATCGGTTCCCGTGGCGCGGCAGAGCCCGGCTCTACATGCTGCTGTTTACGGCAACGCAGCGGTAATCACGATCTCCACTTTCCAGCTCGGGTCGGCCAGCTTGGCTTCCACCGTCGCGCGCGCCGGCGTCATGCCCGCCACCACCCACTCATCCCACGCGGCGTTCATGCCGGCGAAGTCGTTGATGTCGGCCAGGAATACTTCCGCGCGCAGCACGTGCTGCTTATCGCTGGCCACCAGGGCCAGCAGCTTGTCGATCTCTGCCAGCACCTGCCGGGTCTGGCCGGTGATGTCCTGACTGGTGTCTTCCGGGATCTGCCCGGACAGATAGGCAACCTTGTTGTGCACGGTCATTTCAGACATGCGCGGACCGACGTCGAAACGTTCCAACATGGCGATGGCTCCTCTGGGTGATGGGCCATTGTCACCGATGCGGTGTGAGCCTGTCCTTGCCCCGGATCATTGCCGCCACGGCAGGCACAGCGCACACCCTTGGCAAGCGTGCGCATCAGGCGCACGATGCGCGCGCACCACCGCACCGCCTGTCTTGACTCTTTCATCGCCCGCCCCGGAGCACGCTTCACCGATGACCGAAACAACCCCTGCTCCCGCACCGGCCCGCCTCGCCTGGCGCCGTGCCGCCACCGTCATCTTCAGCCTGGCGATCCTGGCGCTGGCCCTGCGCGGGCTGGCCAGCGAATTCGACGAACACGGCTACCGTGCCATCCGCGAGGCCTTCCGCCATCTCGGCGCGGGGCAGATTGCACTGACCGTGGTGCTGGGCCTGGCCAGCTACGCCTGCCTGATCGGCTTTGATGCCATCGGCCTGCGCCGCAGTGGCAAGCGCCTGCATCCGGCACGCGTGGGCATCACCGCCTTCCTGGCGCACACACTGGGCCAGACCCTGGGCTTTGCCGCGCTCACCGGCGGTGCGGTACGGCTGCGCGGCTACGGCGGCGCCGGGCTGAGCCTGGGCGAAATTGGCCAGGTGGTGCTGATGAGCACGCTCGGCTTCGTGTTCGGTGCCTGGCTGCTGCTCGCCCTGGCCTTCGTGCTGGAGCCCGGCGCGGCGGCGCTGGCGTTGCCGGTATCGGTGCAGGCGGTGCGTGTGGCCGGCATCGTCGGCCTGCTCGGCTATGCCGCCACGCTGCTGCTGGTCGGCCGCGATGGCCGCAGTTTCAGCATCCGCGGCCACGCCCTGTGGCTGCCCGACCGCCGCACCATGCTCTGGGTCACCGCGCTGAGCGTGGTCGAACTGGTCCTGGCCAGCGCCGCGTTCTACGTGCTGCTGCCGATGGACACCCCGACCGGCCTGCCCGGTTTTGTCGGCCTGTACCTGGTGGCGGTGCTGGCCGGGCTGATCTCCAGCGTGCCGGCCGGTCTGGGCGTGTTCGAGTGGAGCCTGCTCAAGTTGTTGCCGCAGGTGGCACCGGCCGCCGTGCTGGCCGCGGCGCTGATCTACCGGGTCACCTACTACGTGCTGCCGCTGCTGCTGGCCACGCTGCTGGCGCTGGGCCCGGCCCTGCGCAAGCCGCTGCGGGTCGGCGCCGGGGCAACCCGCGCCGGCTGGACCGCGTTGCGCCCGTGGCTGCCGCAGATCATCGCGCTGGCGGTGTTCAGCGTGGGCGCGGCGCTGGTGATCGACGGCACGCTGCCCACGCCGCGCCGGCACCTGCTCAACGCCTCGCTGCCGATCCTGGAAACCTCGCACCTGCTCGGCAGCCTGGCCGGTGTCGCGCTGTTGCTGATCGGCCAGGGCCTGCAGCGGCGCAGCCACGCCGCGTGGATGCTGGCGCTGGGCATCTGCGTGATCGCGCCGCTGCCGATCTGGCTGCGCGGCGGCCAGGTGCTGATCGCCCTCTCGGCGTTGCTGGTGGCGATGGCGCTGTGGGCCTCGCGCCGCGAGTTCTACCGCCAGGGCGCGCTGCTGGACGAAGCCTGGTCGTGGCCCTGGATCCGCAACCTGGGCCTGGTGCTGGTGGCGGTGATCTGGCTGTTGTTCTTCGTCTACAGCCACGTGGAATACCAGAACGAGCTGTGGTGGCAGTTCGCCCTGCAGGGCAATGCGCCGCGTGCCCTGCGTGCGCTGCTGGTGGTGGCCATCGCGCTGACCATCTTCGGCCTGGCGCGGCTGCTGCACAGCACCCGCAGCCCGCTGCCGCCCGCCGATACGCCCACGCTGGATGCGCTTGCGCCGATCCTGCTGGCCGCCGAAGACACCCAGGCCTGCCTGGTGCTGACCGCCGACAAGGCGGTGCTGCGTGATGCCGACCAGCGCGGCTTTGTGATGATGCAGCGCTATGGTGGTTCGCTGATTGCCATGGGCGACCCGGTGGGACCGCCGGACGTGGCGCGTGGCCTGATCTGGCGCTTCCGCGAGGAAGCCGACCGGCTCGGCCTGCGCCCGGTGTTCTATCAGGTCGGCGAAGCCTACTGGCAGACCTACCTCGACCTGGGACTGACCCTGGTCAAACTGGGCGAGGAGGCGATGGTGCCGCTGCAGGATTTCGGCCTGGAAGGACGCGAGCGCGCCGACCTGCGCCAGGCCTGGAACCGCGGCAAGCGCGGTGGCCTTAGCTTCCGCGTGGCCGCACCGACCGAGGTGCCGGCGCTGCTGCCGGCACTGGCCGCCATTTCGCAACAGTGGCTGGACGACAAGGCCGGCGACGAAAAGGGCTTCTCGCTGGGCAGCTTCGATCCGGACTACCTGGTGCGCTTCCCGGTCGCGCTGGTGGAGGCCGAAGGCCGCATCGTGGCGTTCGCCAACCTGTGGCAGGCGCCGGCCGGGCATGAACTGTCGGTGGACCTGATGCGGCACGTCGACGACGCGCCCAAGGGCACCATGGATTTTCTGTTCATCGAGTTGTTCCTGTGGGGCCGCGACAACGGCTTCCACCGCTTCTCGCTGGGCATGGCGCCGCTGTCCGGACTGGCCCAGCACCGGCTGGCGGGGCGCTGGAACCGCTTTGCCAACATCGTGGCCCGCCACGGGGAACGCTTCTACGGGTTCAGCGGGCTGCGCCGCTTCAAGTCCAAGTTCGCCCCGCAATGGCGCGCGCGTTACCTGGCCGCACCGGGCGGCGTGCATCTGCCTGCGGCGCTGCTCGATGCCACCCGGCTGATCTCGCTGGATCCGCGCCGGTAGAGCCGACCGTTGGTCGGCTGCCGTTTCACCGCACAGGGTAGAGCCGACCGTTGGTCGGCTGCCGTTTCACCGCACAGGTAGAGCCGACCGTTGGTCGGCTGCGGTAGCGCCGCGCGGGTAGAGCAGCCGACCAACGGTCGGCTCTACCGCGCGGGGAGATGTTCCAGCAGCGTCTGCCCCTGGCGGCGTGGAATTGGTAGTCGGGCTCTTGCCGACCGACATCAAGCCGATCATCGCCACCTTGGCGCGCGTGGTCGGCGTCAGCGGGTTGATGGCCGCCTGCAGCACGTCGGCGCCCTACACCCGGCAGATGGCGCTGGACCCTGCCCGGTAGAGCCGACCGTTGGTCGGCTGCTCTGATGCGCGGCGTTACAGCAGCCGACCAACGGTCGGCTCTACCCGCAGGGTGTTACGGCAGCCGACCAACGGTCGGCTCTACCCCACACGGTGTTACAGCAGCCGACCAACGGTCGGCTCTACCCCGCATGGCGTTATGGCAGCCGACCAACGGTCGGCTCTACCCCGCACGGTGTTACGGCAGCCGACCAACGGTCGGCTCTACCGGGCGGGGAGATGGTCCAGCAGCGTCTGCGCCAGGCGGTCGTAGTCGCCCTTGAAATGGTGGTCGCCCGGCAGCTTGATCACCTGCGCGTTGCCCGGGGGCAGCGACGGGCACAGTGCGTCGTCGTCATCTTCGCCATACAGGCACAGCGTCTTGCCCGCCGGCAGCTTGGCGATCTCCGGCGCAATCGGGATGCCACCGCCGCCACCGCCCAGCCAGTTGCTGACGTGGAACTCGTAGTCGGCGTTCTTGCCGACCGACATCAAGCCGATCATCGCCACGTTGGCGCGTGTGGCCGGGGACAGTTGGTTGATCGCCGCCGGCAGCACGTCGGCGCCCTGCGAGAACCCGACCAGCACCACCCGCTTGCGCTGCCATTGCTGGCTGTAATGGCTGGCAATGCGCTCCAGATCGCGGGCGAACCCGTCCGGGGTGCGTGCCGTCCAGAAGTAGCGCAGCGAATCCACGCCGACCACCGGCACCCCCGCCTCGCCCAGTGCCGCCGCCACTTCCTTGTCCAGCCCCGCCCAGCCACCGTCGCCGGACACGAAGATGGCGAACGTGTCGCCAGGCGTGCTGGCAGGCACCTCGACCACGGGCAGGCCCTTGAGCGCATCCGGCGGCGGTGCCAGGCTCACGCCCTTCTGTGCCCCGACCACCTGCGCGGCCGCCAACAGTCCCGGCAGGTCGTCACCGTCGGCGGTGCGCTGGAAATCGCGCCCCATCGCCACCTTGCGCACGAATGCAGCCGCGTTGCCGGCGGTGCAATGGCGCTCGCCCGCCGCGTTCAACCACGGAAAATTCAGCTCGGCCGGTTGCAGCCGACCATGGCTGCTGCCCGCACCGCAGACCTTGCGCTCACGCGCGTGGTCGGGGCAGAACCCGGTGGTCAGCAGACCGGCGAACACCTGCGTATCGGCCTGCGCGGCCACCGCGTAGGCCAACTCGGCCCCTTCGCCATCACCGCCGATCAGCGGCAGGTGGTAGCCGGGTACGTGCAGGTAGGCCTGGAACCAGCGCGAGAAATTCTCCACGTCACCGGCGCCGAATGCGCAGGTCCCACTGCCTTCCTTGGCCAGTACCTGGCGCAGCCGGGCCACGTCCACCTGGGCCACCAGCGCGCCCTGTGCGCGCAGGGCGTCGATGCGCCCGCGACTGCGCTCACGCTCGTGGCCGCCGTCGAACCACACCACCACCCGCTGCGGGTGGCCGTCGGGCAGGTACACCGGCACCTGCTGGAACCGCCCATGGCTGACCTGTTGCGGGGTCGCGGCAGCCGCCACCGACACCCAGCCCCCGATCACCAGACCCAGAACCTTCCCCCACCCGGCTCGCCGCATCGTTACGCATCCCAAAAGAGTCCACGCCACGATACGCCGGTCCCCCGGCAACGGCATGTACACAGACTGGCTGCAACCTCGCGCCGCTCAACCGGCCCGGCGGCGCGCGTGCCGCCACTGGCACAGCGCCACCCCCAGCAGCCACACCACCACGGCGGCAATCACCAGCTTCTGCCCTGCCCCGCGCGGCGGACCGCGCCACAACACGTGCAGCCACAGCAGCACGAAACACCCCCAGGCCCACCACCAGGCCGGGGCCGCCCAGCGCGACCATTGCGGGTCGGCGCGCAGGTACCAGCTCTGCAGCAGCATGGCCGCGCTCACGCACAGGAACGCGGTATTGGCCGCCAACCCGTGCACCAGCGGCGCCACCAACGGCGCGAGCGCCGGCAACCAGCTGTCGCCGATCGCCACGCCCATCAGGCCCAGACCAGCCACGCAGAACAGCAGCGGTGCGGCGCTGCTGCGCCGGGGCGAACGGCTGCCGGCATACAGCGACCAAGCCAGCAGCATGATCGCCACCGCCAGCGCGCAGTACGCGCTGCGCAACGCCAGCCCGCCCGGGCCGTGCAGGTAAAGGCTGAGCGTGGCCTGCACCCAGTCCAGGTCCTGGCGTGCCCATTGGAGCCACAGCGCGGTGGCGGCAAACACCATCAGCGCCGCCACCGCCAGCAGCGCGGCATGGCCGTGCCGGGGCGATACACCGTGTGCAGCAGGTGCCATGGTCATCCCGGCGACCCCGCTCAGTCGCTAGCGTCGGGGTGGCGCGCCCGCCACGCCGCCAGCGCGGCCCGGTAGCGCTGCAGCTCGTCGCTGTACAAATCCAGCACGCACAGCGGGCAGCCACTGCCACAGCACTCGTTGGGGCCGGGTTCTTCCGGCGGCTGCGGACGCGGGTCGGGATCGGGGAAAACGGCAGGCAGGGACATGGGCAGGCGGGACGTGGTGGTCGGAGAACGAGAGCGCCGGACCGGCGCCCGCCGCCATTATCCGATGCGGCGACGCAGGTTGGCGCGCGCGGCGGCATCCAACCGCGCATGGAAGAACGCACTCAGGAAAATGCGCGGCTTGAGCAGCAGCTGCTTGAGGAAGCGGCGCCGGTTGAGCCGGAACAGGAATCCCGGCACGTGGCCGGCGTACTCCTCGGCGATGCCCTTGTCATAGGCGTCGAACACGGCGGCCGGCGCGCCCAGGATGGCCATGTCGCAGTCCAGGAACAGGGCCGCCTCGGCATCGATGTCGGCCGCGCCCAACGCGCCGTGGCGGGCGGTCAGTTCGATCAGCTGCACCACCCGGGCCACGTCGATGCCGGCATCGGGCAGCCAGCGCTGGATAGCCTCGCGCGCCAGCACGGCCGAGCGCGCCTCGTTGTCACTGCGCCCGGCGTCGTAGATCGCGTCGTGGTACAGCGCGGCCAGCTGCACTTCGCGCGGGTGCTCCCAGCCCGGCCCGTCGGCCACCGTGCGGCAGTGCTGCAGCACCGCCTGCACGTGCGAGAAATTGTGATACGCCCGCGCCGGCATGGCGTAGGCGGCTTCAAGGTCGGCCTGCATGGCCGCCGGCAAGGGCATCGGTTCAAAGCGCATCCGCCAACAGTGGCGGTCCCGCCAGCGGCTGGCAAGCAGGCGCTGCTGGCGGTTTTTTGATCAGCCATCGCCAAGGCCCGCCGCACGGCGCGTGCACCGGCTTATCCACAGGTTTGCCCATGGCTGGTCCACACCGGCTGTGGATGGTGATCGCGCCGACAGACGGCACCCCGAACGCCCGACGCAGGCCTAGACTGGGGTCGGCAACGACCGTCCCTGCGAGGTGAGCGACATGTCCGCCTGGAAAATGCTGTACGTGCCGGCCCTGCTGTTGGCGCTGTCAGTGCCGCCGGCGACCGCCGCTGACCCGGTCCCCGCGCCGGCCCCCTCGATCGCCGACGTCCCGCCCACGCCCGAACAGATCCTGGCGATACCGCCGGAGCTGCAGGCACTGCTGAAACAGCGGGTGATCGCCCCGGTCTATTCGCGCGAGCAGCGCGTGCAGCGGCTGGTGCACATGATCTTCGATGAAGACGCCATGCACCTGTCCTACGACCCCTACGCGACCCAGACCCTGACCGAAACCTGGCAGAACCGGCGTGCCAACTGCCTGTCCTTCACCCTGCTGTTTGTCACGCTGGCGCGCGCCGCCGGCATCGATGCGCGCGTGCAGGAGGTGGCCCAGGTGGTCACCTGGCATGAAGACCAGGGCGCCATCTACAACATAGGCCACGTCAACGCCGGGGTGAACCTGGACGGGCGCATCGCCGTGGTGGACCTGGACCGCAACGTGCTCTACGACCGCTACGGCCCGCAGCAGATCGACCCGCCGCGTGCGCTGGCGCACTTCTACAACAACCGCGGCGCCATGCACATGAGCGAGGGCAACCTGGTGCAGGCGCGCGCCTACTTCCAGGCGGCGCTGGCGCAGGAGCCGGACTTCGTGGCCAGCTGGAACAACCTCGGTGTGCTGGATGCCCGCAGCGGCAACCTGGCCGATGCCGAACGTGACTACCGCACCGCGCTGCGGATCAAGCCGCGCAATGCCGCCAGCCTGACCAACGCCAGCGCGCTGTACCGCCGGCTGGGCGACACCCGCCAGGCCGGCCTGCTGGCCCGACGCCTGCAGCAGGTGCAGCACAGCGATCCGTTCGTGCAGTTCCGCCTGGGCAACGAGGCCGAGCAGCGCCACGACTACACCGACGCGATCCGTGCCTACCGGCGCGCGATCAGCCTGTACAGCACCGCGCACCAGTTCCATTTCGGGCTGGCCCGCGCCTACTTCCTGGCCGGCGACAACCGTCGCGCCTCGGTGGAAATGTCCAAGGCGCGTGACCTGGCCGGCACCAACGCCGATTTTCTCAAGGCGCAGTACCAGGCCAAACTGGACACCCTGCACCGCATGCGGCAAGGCACCGCGGCGGTCAATTGAGCCCGGCTCAGGCCTTCTTGAGGAAGCAGGTCTTCAACACCAGGCCCTTGATCTTGTCCGAGTTGCCTTCGATGTGCTCGGCGTCGTCCTCGACCAGGCGGATGTTGCGGATCACCGTGCCCTGCTTGAGCGGGATGGAGGAGCCTTTCACCTTCAGGTCCTTGATCACGGTGACGGTGTCGCCCCCGGCCAGCACGTTGCCGTTGCTGTCGCGCACCACCACGCCCCCGGTACTGGCTTCGGCGGCGGTCCACTCATGCCCGCAGTCGGCGCAGATCCACAGCGCGCCATCGGCGTAGGTGTTTTCCAGGGTGCATTGCGGGCAGGCAGGAGCGGTAGACATGGTGACGCCTTCGTAAACTGAACAACGGCTATTGTAACCGCCCGCCTTCCGGCCCTTGCACCGCTGGCCCGCTTGCCGCACAGTGCGCGCCCCCTGACCTCCGGCCCGGCCCCGCATGAAAATCGGCATCGACTTTGGTACCAGCAACTCCGCCGCCGCCGCGGTGGTGGACGGAAGGGTCGTGCCGATCCAGTTCGGCCAGGCCGAGCAGTTCCGCACGACGGTGTATTTCCCGGAAGTGATGCGCGACCCGAACGACTTCGAGCTGACCCCGGCGCTGGAACACGAGCTGGCCCGGCTGATCGACGCCGCCGCGCGCGATGCACGTGCGGCCGGGCAGGAACGCGCCCACGACGCCCTGCGCCGCGAAGCGCTGCGCGTGGTGCGCCGGCAGTGGATGGAAGAGCAGATGCGCGCGCCGCTGACCTCGACCAAGCTGCTGCAGAACGCGGTGTATGGCGATGAGGCGCTGGAAGCCTATTTCGAAGAGAACGAGGGCAACCTGGTGCAGAGCCCGAAGTCGATGCTGGGCTACAACCTGCATCCGCGTGCGCGCCAGACCATTACCGGCATTGCCACCCACATCCTGGAACACATCCGCCTGACTGCTTCGCGGCAGCTGGACCGCCCGGTGCGCACGGCCACGCTGGGGCGCCCGGTGCAGTTCCGCAGTTCGATCGGCGCGGCCGGCAACGATCAGGCGCTGGAGATCCTGCACAGCGCGGCGATCGCGGCGGGCTTTGACGATGTGGACTTCCTTGAGGAGCCGGCCGCGGCGGCGATGCATTACCACGCTGAAAGCGCGGAGGAGCACGAGGCGATCGTGGTGGACATCGGCGGCGGTACGACCGATGTCGCGCATGCGCGGGTGGGTGGGCAGCACGCCCCGAAGATCCACCGCGCATGGGGTATCGCGCGCGGCGGTACGGATATCGATCTGGCGTTGAGCCTGGGCGCGTACATGCCGTTGTTCGGCCGCGGCGTGAGCCGGGTGCCGGCGCACCACTATGTGGAAGCGGCGATGGTGCAGGACATGACGCGTCAGCGCGATTTCCGCCAGCACAGCTATCGCGATGCGGAAGCGCCGTGGGGCAAGCGGTTGCAGGCGCTGCAGGACACGGGCAACACGGCGCGGCTGTACCGTGAGGTGGAGCAGTGCAAAATCGCGCTGAGCAGCGCGGTGGCGCATGAGAGTGCGCTGGATTTCATCGAGCGCGGGATGGCGGTGCAGGTGGAACGCGCGCGGCTGGAAGCGGCGGCGGGCAACTACCTGGCCGAGCTGACGACGCTGCTGGAGCAGGTGCGCGCGGACATCGGCCACGACCCGGCCGCGGTGTTCCTGACCGGCGGGATGTCGCGCGCGGGGTACCTGCAGGACGCTGTGGCGGCAGCATTCCCGGGCGCAACCCTGATCCGCGGCAACCCCTCCTTCGGCGTAGTCCACGGGTTGGCGTGGGCTGCTGCTTCGTAACTGCGGTGAATCTAGAGCGGGTCTCACGGTCTTCTGGTTTGGGTCGGGGTGGGTGAGGTTGCGGGGCACGCTGCAAGTACGTCCTTGTAAGCTCCGCCACCGCATCCATGCGGTGGAGGGCCCCGCAACCTCACCCACCCCGCCCCCCGACAGTTGGCCGGTGCGCATGCAAAAAGCACCGCAGCTTTTTTTTGGGGGGGAGGATGCCGAGCGTAGCTCGGCACTTTCGAAGCAACTGCAACTGCAACTGCCACTGCAACAGCAACAGCAACAGCAAAGGCCACTGCAAAGGCCGAAGCAACGGCGAAAGCAACGGCGAAAGCAACGGCGAAAGCAACGGCGAAAGCAACAGCCAAAGCAGCAGCTACAGGTGCTGCCGCTCTCGCGGCCTTTGCCCACTGCCACACCCATCCACATATCCAAACTTAAGCCGCAGCCGCAGCCGCAGCCGCAGCCTCAGACAGTGCTGCCGATCAATCGGCGTGCCCGGCCCGCCAGCCAAACCGGCTTATCTGCCGTTGCTCCGGCTATTCCCTTGCGCCCCGACCCTGTGTGCAGGTGCGTCGTGTGTGGGTTGGCAGGGCCCTCCACCGCATGGATGCGGTGGCGGAGCTTACATGGACGTACTTGCAGCGTGCCCTGCCAACCCACACACGACGCGCCCCACCAAGGAACACGCAGCCCAAGGCCCTTCGCTTCGGCTTCGGCTTCGGCTTCGGCTCTGGCTTTGGACCTGGACTAGGACTTGGCTCCGGACGTTGCCCTTCGCTCTTGAATTCCACCCCTCCCACCCCCATCAAAGGGAAGGCAAGGAAGGCTGAAAGCCAAGCCCCGCAAGGGTTTCGCGAAAGCACCCGCGAGCATTAACAAAACGTTACGCCAAAAGCGCTATCATCTTTCGGCGTCAATGCGCAATGCGCACGTCGTCTCGGGCCTGGTACAGGCCACCGTCCTTCTCGATGCTGCCGCCTTGGACATGTCCCGGGCGCCGGGATCGCTTTTACGCTGTGATCCGGCTCGTTCCCAGCATGTAGCGCCCTGAGCCGCCAAGAGATATCCGATTGGGCGAACGCCTGGTTGTACCAGCCCCAGTTACCGCTGCCGAACCCGACCCCATCGACTGCCGCCGTTGTGACGCGGTCTGTTGCCGGATGTCGGTGACCGTCATGCCCGACGACAACGTACCCAGCTACCTGCTGGATACCGATGAAGCCGGACGCACCGTCATGGCGCGCAACGACGAAGGCTGGTGCGCCGCCATCGACCCCTATCACCTGCGCTGCACCATCTACTCGCAGCGTCCCGCCATCTGCCGCCAGTTTGACATGGGCGGCGATGACTGCCGCCTTGTGCGGCAGGACTACCGTCGACAACAGCACGATCTGTCGACGCTTTTTCCCTCGTTCCAACCATGACAGGAGCATCCATGGCTCGTACGCCAAAGACCTCCCCCAAGGCAGGCAACACCGTTCGCGTCGACCGTAAGCAGGGTTCCAGCACGGCCGTCAACAGCACCAGCATCGCAGCCGACCTGGCCGCGTTCCGCAAGGGCGGTGGCAAGATCGAAGTGCTTGGCAACACCTTGGCACTGAAGAAAACCGGCTGACCTGCAGCCGTCCGCACCGGCCCCGTGCCGGTGCGGGGGCCGCATTCAACGCCCGCCCAGCCCCACCCGCACGCTGCCCGAATGGGCATTGATCGCGATGTCGCCGTCGCCGCCCCCCAGTTTTGCATCCAGACTCCGGCCCGGCCCGTACCGCGGCCGCTCCACCGTGCCCGAATCGGACTGGATGTCGCCACTGAACGTCTTCACGCTCAGCTGCGCCGACACCGACCGCGGCAACTGCAGCCCGATCGACCCGCTTACCGTCTGCAACGTCACCTTGCCGCCCGGCGCCAACCCGGCCGCCGCCACCGTCAGGCTGCCCGACACCGCTTCAGCCGACAGCCGCTGCACCCGGCCCGCGTCCACCTTGATGCTGCCCGACACCGTCTCCAGCGCCACCTCGCCCGACGCACCGCCGCCAGCCTGGATGCCGCCACTGACCGCCCGCAGGTCCAATCGCGGCGTCTGCACCTGCGAACGGATCCCGCCGCTGACCGTGGTCAACGCCGTCTCGCCGCTGCGCCCTGCCGCCGAAATGCCGCCGCTCACCGCATTGGCCTGCAGCCGCCGCAGATCCACGTCGGCCACATCGATGTCTGCGCTGACCGTCCCCAGTTGCACCTCCACCGCACGCGGCACGCGCAGTTCCAGCGTTGCGCCTCCGTTGCTCCGGCCGCGCGGATAGACCACCTCCCACCGCACCCGATTGGCGCTGCGGTCCTGCTTGAGCGTCAGCCCATCGGCCATCGAACCGGTCAACGCGACCTCGTTGCGGTCCCAGCCGCGCACACTGACCTTGCCGGCGATGTTGCTCACTTCCACGCGCCCGCCCGCTCCCAGCGGGGCGCGCTCATCGACACGGGTGGCCGCCTGCGCTGCCAACGGCAGCAGCAGGGCCAGGGCTGCGATCAGACGCAATGAATGGTGCATGGTGGTGTCTCCTTCAGGATGGCAGGCCAGCGGCCATCACGGCCTGCTGGGTAAGTTCAAGGCGCAGCGCGTAGGTGCGCTGCAGTTGCCCGAGCAGAACGCGCGAGCGGGGGTTTTCAGTGAGGGCGGCGCGGATATGGTCGACACTGCTGTCCAGCTCGCGCAGTGCCGGCTGCCATTCGCCCCCCACCTGGGCGGTGGGCAGGGTCGCCATCGCCTGCTGGTACTCGGCCACCATCGCCTCGGCCTGGCGCTGAACCAGCGTCGGCGGCGGGGTCTGCGGTACCGGCGTTGGCACCACCATCAGCAGGCCCAGTGCGGCGGCCATGCCCAGGCCAACCCGCAGCGGCCAGCGTCGGCGCCGGGCCAACACGGTCACGGCGGCCGGTGCCGGTGCTGGTGCTGGTGCGGGCATCGGCATGGCCGGCAGCTGCGCGGCAATGCCCTGCCATACCCGTGCCGGCGGCAGCCGCTCGGCCGGCAGCGCGCGCAACCGCGCCTGCAGGTCATCGGAGTTGTCGGGGTGGTTCATGTCGTTCATGCGGTTTCTCCCAGGCGTGCGCGCAACAGTCCGCGTGCACGGTGCAACTGCGCCTTCGAACTGCCCACAGCCATCTGCAGCTGCTCGGCGATCTCGTGGTGTTTCCAGCCTTCTATGTCATGCAGCACCAGCACCGCACGGGCGCGCGGCGGCAGGGTTTCCAGCGCGCGCTCCAGGTCCAGCGTGGTGCCCGCACACCGGTCCACCGCCACCAGCGTGGCCAGGCTGTCCTGCCCTTCCTCGCCGGCATCGGTCAGCTGCCAGTGCGCACTGGCGCGCAGTTCCATCAGCGCCGCGTTCACCCCCAGCCGGTGCAGCCAAGTGGCCAGGCTGCTGTCGAAACGGAAGCCCGGCAACGCCTTCCATGCCTGCAGGAACGCGTCCTGCAGGGCATCCTCGGCGCGTGCGGCGTGGCCGCCACACAACCGCCACAGCACGGCGTAGATGCGCGGCGAATGGCGTCGGTAGATCTGTTCGTAGGCCGCCATGTTGCCCGCGACCGCGGCGCGGACCAGGGCGTGGTCGTCGGCGGGATCGGCCTCGGTCGGGGCACGGGATGCGGGCATGGTGGCGTTGAGCATATCCGTTGGATGCGGGGTCCACCGAAAAGGTTTAAACCGGGTGCCGCGATAGTCGCCGGTGCCGGTTCTAAACCTTTTCGCCGCCGCCCGCATCCAAGCCTGCGTACCCCACGGGCCATCGCCAAGGAACCGATCATGTCCACCAGTTGCCTCGTCCTGCTGTTGTCGCTGGCCAGCAGCTGCACCCTTCCCTGGAGCCCGGTGACTGTCCGCCTGTCGGTGTCGCCGCAACCGGACCTGTGCGTGCAATATGCCGCGCATGACCCGGTCTGCGCCTCGGTCCTGATCGCACGGCTGGCATCGCAGCCCGTGGTTTGAACGACGGGGGCGGCCCTCGGCGCGCAGCCGCATTAAGATAGGGGCTCGACGCACTATCGCTGCAAGGATCCACGCTGCACATGAAAGACCATCTGCCTACCTGGACCCACGAATGGCTGCATTACGGGGTTCCTGCCCTGCAGATCCTGCTGACCCTGCTGGCCGCCTGGCTGCTGCGCCTGGTCGCGCGGCGGCTGATGCGCCGCGTCGGCGAGCACTACACGCTGCCTCCGGAAATGATCATGGGCGTGCGCCGTGCCTTCAGTTTCGTGGTCTATACCACCGCCCTGCTGGTGATCCTGAGCATTGTCGGGGTCAAGGCGAGCGTGCTGTGGACCGCCTTCACCGGCTTTGCCGCCGTGGGTGCGGTGGCGTTCTTCGCCGCATGGAGCGTGTTGTCCAACATCTTCTGCACGCTGCTGATCTTCACCACGCGCCCGTTCCGGCTGCACGACTACATCGAGCTGCTGGAGAACGGCGAGAAGCCGGGGTTGAAGGGCCGCGTGATCGACGTGAACCTGATCTACACCACGCTGCAGGAAACCGACGGCCACCACGAAGGGACCGTGCTGCAGATTCCCAACAACATGTTCTTCCAGCGCACCGTGCGCCGCTGGCGTGATCCGTCGCAGGCCCCGGGCGGCATCCAAGGCGATGGTTGAGGACGTCGTAATGTCGCTGGCATCCAACACGGCCGCCCGAGGCGTCCGTAGGTGATGGCGGCCTGCGCCGGGTCGGGCTGCCAGCGCCGTGCGGCGTCACTCAGTGCTTTGCTGCATCGGCTTTTGCCAGCAGGCTGTAGAACTCAGGCTCGATCTCATCCACCGGGATGGATGCGATCAGAGACCGAATCAAAGGCCCATAGTCGCTTTCCATGGGTACTTCGGCCCAGTCCAGTTCGTATACCGCCTCTATCCTCACGTTTCGATGCTGCGAATGAACGAGCAGCAGCTTCATGATGGCGATGGCGCGCTCCGTCCTGTCTTGCCCCAGCGCTACTGCGCAACGGTGCTGCCAGTACTCAGGCTGATTCAATATCTCACTCTGCAACTGGTCCCATTGCCGGTCCCTGAAATCCACCAGCACTGTCTTCGCGACAAGTTCGCTGCTGTAGTGGGTCCAGTTCGAGTCCTCGGTTCCAATCCATGACGACAATCGATGGAGAGGCTCGTCTTCATGCCCGGTGGTCATCCGCCTGCGCCTGGTAGAGGGTGCTATCCCGCATCAGTATGGCGCGTCGCGGTGATCACAACCACGCATAGGGCTGCCGTCCATCGAGGTCGGCGCAGTACCGTTCACGCCTGCCGCGACGCACGACAGGAGAACGACTCGCGCGCGTCAGCGCAGCTGGCTGTCCTTGCTGCCGCGGCGGTTGTAGCCGCTGCCCTCCTGCTGCGCCGCGTCCTCTTCTTCCTGGCAGCGCACACACAACCGCACGCCGGGCACGGCCTTGCGCCGCGCCTCGGGAATGGGCGCGTCACAGTGTTCGCAGTGGGTCAGCCCGGGGCCCTGTTTGAGCTGCGCGCGGGCGCGCTGGATGGCGTCGTCAACGGTGGCGTCGATCTGGTCCTGCACCGCGCCGTCGCCTGCCCAACCTGTCGCCATGATGTGTCTCCCATGCCGGTGTCAGAGCACCAGCATAGACCCGGCCCGACGCGGCCAACCGACGTGGGGCTGAACGCGCACGGCGCCGGGTGAATGCTTCAGGCAGCGCTTACCAGACCAGGTCGTCGGGCACCTGGAATTGGGCGTAGTACGCATCATCCTCGGCGTTGCCGGTGCTCGGCTCGCTGCGGGGCTGGCTGTTGTCGAGCACGATCACGCTCGCGTCGCGCTCGCGGACCTTCTCGGCCGCCGCACGCGGCAGCAGTTCGAAGCCCTCGCCGTGGCGGGCAATCACCAGGCTGCCCGAGGCCAGCTGCCGGCGCAGCACGTTGTTCACCAGCAGGGTGCGGATCACGGTGCCGTCGTTGAAGCGGTATTCGCTCTCGCCCTCACGCTTGACCTTGTGCGCCTCGATGATCTGGCGGACCTGGGCCTGCAGCTCCTGCGCGTGGGCCTTGGCCTTGCGCTCGGCTTCCAGCGCGCGATCACGCTCGGCTTTTTCCGCACGCAGGCGCTCGGCCTCGCGCTGGCTTTCGCTGGGCGCGACCGGGGCCTTGCCGTGACGGGCTTTCACCTGTTCACGGGCGGCCTGGGAGACCTGGGATTTCTTGACCAGCCCGGCCTTGAGCAGCTGCTCCTGCAGGGGATTTGCCTTCGCCATACGCTTGCATCTGTTGTTGCGGGATTCCGGAGGCCATCATACTGGTCTGCCCGCCCAGCCCCAACCGTCGTCCATGACCGCCCTGAAGTACCTAGCCGGTTACCCCGAGGCCCTGCAGCAGCAGGTGCGCGAGCTGATCGCGGGCGACCGCCTGGGGCCGTGGCTGGAAAAGCGCTACGCGGACCTGCACACGGTGCGCAACGATCGGCAGCTGTACGACTACACGCAGGGCCTGAAGGAGCGCTATCTGCGGCAGTCGGCGCCGTTGTCCAAGGTGGTCTACGACAGCCGGCTGCAGGTGCTGAAGCATGCGCTGGGCACGCACACGACGGTGTCGCGGGTTCAGGGGAGCCGGTTGAAGGCGAGCCGCGAGATCCGGATCGCGACGGTTTTCCGCGAGGCGCCAGCCCCCTTCCTGAAGATGATCGTGGTGCACGAGCTGGCCCACCTGAAGGAATCGGACCACAACAAGGCGTTCTACCAGCTGTGCACGCACATGGAAGCGGATTACCACCAGCTGGAATTCGATCTCCGCCTGTACCTGACCCACCTGGAACGCCCCACCCGCTGACCCCTTCGCACGGGTGCGGGCCGCTGGCCGCGTGGCGGTGTCGGCCGCCCGCCGGCGGCTGTGGGTAGTGCCGGCCGCTGGCCGGCTCCTCGTAAAGCCAGAGCGAAGCCAAAGCAACTGCAACTGCAACAGCAACCGCAACGGCTTCTGGCGCAACGATCACTGGATTGGGCGGGGGTGTGTGGGTTCGCGGGACACGCTGCAAGTACGTCCCTGTAAGCTCCGTCGCCGCATCCATGCGGCTCAGGGTCCCGCGAACCCACACACCCCCACCCCAGACAGACTGCCGGTGGCCTATGAAGAGATAGAAGCGGGGGCGAAAGCAGGAAAAGGCCAAGCCAAGGCCAAAGCCAAAGCCAAAGCCAAAGCCAAAGCTCAGAATTCGATTTCAATCTGAAATTGAATTTTAATTTCTATTCAAATTTATATTTCAATTTAAAATTCAATTTCAAATTGAATTCATATTAGAAATCAAATCCGAAAAATCAGATTCAGACCAGACATCAGCTTCGACCTTCCGGCCGAGCACCCAGCCACCAAGTCACCCGCCGGCCCAAAAGCCCTCCGCTCGCAGTTCGCCGTTGCCTCCCCAAAAGGCCACCAGCCAACTGTCGGGGCTGGGGGTGGGTGGGTTGGCGGGACCGTTGGGCGCCATGGATGGCGCCCACGAGCCTCCAGGGATGGATTCACGGCGTGTCCCGCCAACCCACCCACCCCCGGCCAACCCAAGCCGCCCGGCCAACCGGCTGTGGCTTCGGCTTCGGCTGTGGCCGTGGCCGTGGCTGTTAGCTCCGGCTTCGGCTCAGGCCCAGCCGGGCCCACCCACCCACACCCACCCCCCACACCCAGTACACTCCCCGCCCGCATCCCGCTTTTCGTTGCCAGCCCCATGACCGACCCGATCCGACTCGACAAACGCCTGACCAGCCTCATCGGCTGCTCCCGTGGCGACGCCCAGCGCTACATCGAAGGCGGCTGGGTCACCGTGAACGGCACGGTCGTCGAACAACCGCAGACCCTGGTCACCGACGAAACCATCGTCCTGCGCGACAACGCCGAAGCCACCCGCACCGAAACCGTCAGCATGCTCCTGCACAAACCCGCCGGCATGCGCGCCGACGAACTGTGCGCCCTGGTCACCCCCGACAGCCGCAGCGAACTGGATGCCACCGGCGTCACCCTCCTCCAGCGCCATTTCCACGCCCTGCAACTGGTCATGCCCCTGGCCGACGAAGACAGCGGCCTGGTCGTCGTCAGCCAGGACGGCCGCGTCGTGTCCCACCTCAAGGATCGCGGCGCCACCCTCGAACAGGAATACCTCGTCGAAGTCAGTGGCGAACTGGCGCCCTATGGCATGAAGCGCCTCGCCCATGGCCTCAGCTTCCGCAACTGGCCCCTGCCCCCGTGCAAGGTCAGCTGGCAGAACGAAACCCGCCTGCGCTTTGCCATCAAACCCGTGCAGCCCGGCCAGCTCCGCGACATGTGCCGCCAGGTCGGGCTCGACGTCGTCAGCGTCCGCCGCCTGCGCATCGGCCGCGTCGCCATGGGCAAGCTGGTGCCCGGCCAGTGGCGCTACCTCGCGCCCGACGAACGCTTCTGATGCAGCCGTGCGCGCCCGGCACTCGCCGTACACGCATGCGCGGCTTAGCATCGGCACATGACTGAACCAAAGCCGCTCTGGCGCCGGATGCTGCGCTGGCTGGGAATCGTGCTCGCGGTGCTGGTGCTGTTGGTGCTCAGCGGCCTGCTGCTGGCCGACCACCTGACCCCCAAGGCCATGGGCGCCCCCAGCCACGTGCTGCCGGTCCAGCCGGCGCAGACCGTGATCGACCGCGAACTGGCCCGCCTGCAGGCCGACCATCCCGACCAGAGCGGCGTCGCCTTCCTGGCCGACGGACTGGATGCCTACGCCGCGCGCGCGGTCATCACCGCCCATGCCGGCCGCAGCCTGGACCTGCAGTACTACATCTGGCACGACGACCTGATCGGCCACCTGATGGTGCGGGCCCTGCACCAGGCCGCCGAACGCGGCGTGCGGGTGCGCCTGCTGCTCGATGACATGAACGCCCAGGACAAGGATGCCTTGTTGATGGCGCTCGATGAGCATCCCAACATCGAGATCCGCCTCTACAACCCCTTCCGCAACCGCGCCGGGCTGTGGCGGCTGGTGGAGATGGTGCAGCGCTTTTTCAGCGTCAACCATCGCATGCACAACAAGGCCTGGATCGCCGATGGGCGCGTGGCCATCGTCGGCGGACGCAACATCGGCGAAGAGTACTTCAGCGCGCGGTCGGACGTGAATTTCCGCGACCTCGACCTGCTGGTTGCCGGCCATGCAGTGGACCAGGCCAACCGCATTTTCGACGAATACTGGAACAGCGAAACCGCCGTTCCGATCGCCGCGCTCGCCTTCCATACCCCGGCCCAGCTGCGCCTGCTGGTGCGCGAATCCGAGCACGAAGCCAAACTGGATGCCGCCCAACCGTACCTGCGCCGCGTGCAGCAGTCGCAGTCGGCGCGCTCGTACTACCGCGACGCGGTGGACCTGCACTGGTCACCGAACGTGGAGATCGTCTCCGATCCCGCCATGAAGCACCGCCGCGATGACCCGTCCAACTGGCTGGTCACCCGGCTGGTCAGCGACATGCAGGCCACCCGCCACAAGGCGCTGCTGATCTCGCCGTACTTCGTGCCCGGCGAGGAAGGCACCGATGGCATGGCGGCCATGGTCAAGCGCGGCGCGTTGGTCGGCGTGGTCACCAACTCGCTGGCGGCCAACGACGTCGCCGCCGTGCACGGGGGCTACATGCACTACCGGGCGCCCCTGCTGCGCAGCGGCGTGCATCTTTACGAACTGAAGGCGCACGGCCATGGCGACCGCGGCGGCCTGTTCGGCAGCAGCGGTGCCAGCCTGCACACCAAGGCCTTCCTGCTGGATGACCGGCGCGGTTTCGTCGGCTCGTTCAACCTCGACCCACGCTCGGCGTACCTCAATACCGAAATGGGCGTGCTGTTCGACGATGCGGTGCTGGGCGCGCAACTGCGTGCCGAGTACCTGCGCCTGGCCGATCCGGCGCAGAGCTACTGGGTGACGCTGGATGCGCAGGACCGGGTGCGCTGGCTGGATCGGGCCGCCCAGCCGCCGGTGCTGCTCGATCGGGAGCCGGACACCTCGTTCTGGCTGCGGGCCAGCGCACGCGCCATCAGCTGGCTGCCGCTGGAATCGCAGCTGTAACCGGTCGCTGGAGGCAGCCACGCAGGGCGTGGCCCGACCTTCGATAGCCGCGTTCCGGGCTGGCACGCCCTGCGTGGCGGACGCCGTCTACAAAGCACCCTGCCCTCAGGCCTCCGCCTCGTCGGTGTCCAGCGTTTCCACCCCACGCCCATGCAGGCGCCGCCAGATCCATTGCAGTGCGTGCGGCGGCGTGCCGTGCTGCTGCTCCAGGATGGCCAGCGCCTGGGCCTGACCGATCCGGCCGTGCCGGCACAACAGGCTGGCGGCAGCGGCCGCCCGCGCGAAGCGCAGGCTGGCCGGCAATCCGCCCGGGGCCGTGCCGGCATCGCGCAGCAGCGCGTCGTGCACCGCACCCGGCAATTCCCAGGCCGCCGCGATGCGCCCGGCCACCGGCAAGGTCCAGGCATCCAGCAGCTGCATGGCCAGCGCGCGCGATGGCAGCGCACCGTCCTGCGCGGCGCAGGCGTCCAGCAGCTGTCGCATCACCAACGCCGCGCCCAGGCCCTGGGTCAGCCCCAGCCACTGCGCAGCGAACGCGTCTTCGTGCGTGACCAGCCGCGCATGATCGGCCGCCGCGCGCGAGGCCAGCAGCGCATGCTCCCAGATCACCGTGCCGAACTGCGGGAAGGCCTCGCAGTGCACCTGCATCACCGGCTGCACCAGCACCGCGCTGATGATCTGGCGGATGCCCTCGGTACCCACCAGTGTCACCGCCCGCTGCAGGCTGTCCACCGGCTTGGCCTGCAGGCGGTACACCGGGCTGTTGGCGATGCGCAGCAGGTTGCCGGTCAGCACCGGGTCCTGGCCGATGATGGCGGCCATCGCACGGGCCGAGGCGTCGCTGTCGTTGACCGTCTGGATCAACTGCGGCAGCAGTTGCGGGCGCCGGGGCAGCTGCCGGGCCGACCAGTCGCGTTGCTCCAGCGCCGCCACGACCGCCGCGTGCAGCGTGTCATCGCTACGCGGGTCGTCGGCGGCCGCGCAGCCACTGCGCCGCACCAGGGCCAAGGCGTGGAAGCCGGTCTGCAGCGCCTCGGCGTGGGCGGCATCGACGGCACTGCCAGCCTGCGCAGCCGGTGCCGTCACGGGCGCACGCGGACGCGCGGGCCCCGCCGACGCGGAGGCACGCACCCTGCGACGCCGCGTCACCGCCAGCCCCAACGCGACCGCTCCCGCCAGCCCCGCCGCCACGATCACGTTCATATCCATCAGCGCGGCCGCCTTGGGCGGCACCGCATCTGTGTTGTCACTGCACCCACGTCGTCCGTCCTGGCATTGCTGGTACTGCGCACCGTTGCCACGGCATCGGCGCCATCTTCAGCAACTTTAATGGCCCGTGCGGCTGCAACCGGGGCCACGGCCTGTCATGGGGTCGGGGCAAACCCTGACAACACCCTCCGGCGGAATGCACTAGAATGGCGCCGCGCGACCCGTCCCCCGATCCGACGAAGTCGCTTTTTTTGTTTTACACCCCACCTTTTGCTGGTGCGTTCGACGCTGTTGCCAGCCGTTCGCCCCATCGGAGCCACCATGTTATTTGAAACCCTCGAAACTTCCGGTCACGAACAAGTGGTGTTCTGCCACAACCGCGATGCCGGCCTGAGGGCGATCATCGCCATCCACAACACCACCCTGGGCCCTGCCCTGGGTGGCGTGCGCATGCGCCCGTACGCCAGCACCGACGATGCCCTGGCCGACGCGCTGCGCCTGAGCCGCACCATGACCTACAAGAACGCCCTGGCCGGGCTGAACGTGGGTGGCGGCAAGGCGGTGATCATCGGCGACCCGCGCAAGGACAAGAGCGAGGTGCTGTTCCGCGCGTTCGGCCGCTACGTCGACTCGCTGGGCGGGCGCTACATCACCGCCGAGGATGTGGGCACCGATGTCAACGACATGGAGAACATCTACCTGGAAAGCGAGTACGTCACCGGCGTGCACCAGGTCCATGGCGGCTCCGGCGACCCGGCCCCGTTCACCGCCTATGGCGCGCTGCAGGCGCTGATGGCCTCGATGCAGCACAAGCTGGGCCATGAAGAAGTGGGCAAGACCAGCATCGCGGTACAAGGCCTGGGCCATATCGGCATGGAGCTGGTGAAGCTGCTGCGCGACCGGGGCGCCAAGCTGTTCGTCACCGACCTGGACAGCGCGCGGGTCGAACGTGCGGTCACCGAATACGGCGCCGAGGCCGTGAAGCCGGACGACATCTACGACGTCAACGCCGATGTGTTCGCCCCGTGCGCGCTGGAAGGGGCGATCAACCCGCAGACCCTGGCCCGCTTGAAGTGCAAGATCGTCTGCGGCACCGCCAACAACCAGCTCTCCAGCCTGGAGGTCGGCGATGAACTGCATGCGCGCGGCATCCTGTACGCCCCGGACTACGCGGTCAACGCGGGCGGGGTGATGAACGTCTCGCTGGAAATCGACGGCTACAACCGCGAACGCGCGATGCGCCTGATCCGCAGCATTTACCACAACCTCGGCCGGATCTTCGCCCTGTCCCAGAGCGAGGGCATCGCGCCCCAGCGGGCGGCCGACCAGATCGCCGAAACGCGCATCCATTCCATCGGCAAGCTGAAGATGCCGCTGGGCCGCGCCACGCCGCGACTGGGCACGCTGCGCGGGAACTGAGCCGCTCGGCCGCACCACACGCAGAAGGGCGCGATTGCATCGCGCCCTTCTGCGTTTCAGACCGTTACGTTGGTGGCCTCGACCGGCCGGCTGCCTAGAACGCGGCCGAATAGCGCAGCGCAACCTGGCTCAGGTCGCCGCGCGGCCCGAACCGCTGGTCGTAACCGAACGCCACCCGCGTGTTGCGGGTCAGCCACGATTCCACCGACAGCCCGAACAGCCCACCCGATCGCGCCGGCTGCAGCCCCGCCATCGGCGCCCAGGCATCCACGCCGACGAAACTGGCGTCCTGTACCAGCCCATCACTGGACAGCAGCTGCTGCCATTCGGCATAGCCGCGCAGCGCCCAGCTGCCCCACTGGCGTTCGGCACGCACGCCGGCCAGTGCCTGGCTGCGCGTGCTCACCCCGCCCTGGGTGCGCAGGCCGAAGCCCAGCCCGCCCTGTTCGCTGAAACTGTCGCTGTCCACGCGGGCGTAGTCGGCCCCCAGGTACGGGGTCAACGAGGCCCGGCCATCGCCAAGGCGGTAGCCGGTTTCCACGCTGGCCGCCGTGAACTGACCGCCGTAGCGGGCGTTGACCCCGTACTGGCCGGCACCGAGCAGCAGCTGGCGATCGATTTCCCGGGTGAACTGGCCGGCGCCCAGCTGGCCCAGCGCGTAGGCCCGCCCCGTGCCCCAGCCGGCATACATCTGCGCCTGCGACTGGCGGTCGCGGCCACGGTCACTGCCCCAGTCGCGGCTGTTGTGCGTGCGGGTTTCGCCGAAGGCAACGCCCAGCACGCCGTTGCTGCCGACGGCCATGTCCTGGCCCATCATCCAGCCACGGGTGTCGGCACCGCTGGCCGAGAAGCTGCCCTGCCCGACCTCGCCGAGCTGGTTTTGCCAGGCACCGCGCAGGCGCGGTGCGCCCTGCACCTGGCCAAACCGCGCCGACAGCGCGCGGCGGTTGAGATCGACGCTGTCGAAGGTGGCGGCGGTGGCCAGCGCATGGGCCTTGCCAGACAAGCTGTCCAGGCTGGCCTGCAGCGCCTGGTTGCCCTGCACCTGCTGCAACTGCCCGGCCGCGTCTGCGAAACCACTCGTGCCGTTGCCGCTTCCGGTATCGAGTTGGACAAACGCCTGTTCCACGCGGCTGGCCGACCCGATCGCCACGGCATCCAGACCCGCAGCGGTGGCGGCCGAGCTCACGTTGACCCGGTTGATGTTCAACCACGCCGTGCTTGCATCGTAGGAGAAGGTGGCATCCAGCAGCGTGACCGGGCCACTGAAGTCCAGCGCACCGAAGGCGCCGCTGACACCCGTACCGGCCTTGATCAGCGCCTGGCGCTGGTTGTTCTGCGGCACATAGCCGCTGACCGCACCGACCACGCTGACGCGCCCGGCTTCCAGGCTGGCATGGCCGGTCACCTGCAGTGCGGGCGCACCCAGCGTCGTGATGTAGCGGGCATTGGACCGCTGCACGTAATCGCCGTCGATGACCGCATTGGTATTGGCTTCGGTGAGAACAACGCTGCCGTTGTTATCGACGATGCCCGTAATGCGCGTGGTGCCGGTACGGAACTGCAGGGCGCCCAGCGTGCCGTTGCCGGCCGCAGGGCCGACCAGCACCACCGAGGTGAGCGACGCGCCGTCACGCAGCGCCAGCGTGCCCCGCTCGATGCGGGTCAGGCCGCTGTACGTGTTGGCACCGGACAGCACCAGCGTGCCGTCGCCCTGTTTGGTCAGCCCACCGTCGCCACTGATGTTGTTGGCCCACACGGTGCCCGATGCCGACTGCGCCACGTTGATCGTGACGTCGCCCCAGTCGAACCGCCCCGGACCATTGATGGCCTTGGCGATGTTGAGCAGGCCGTAACCAAAGGTGCTGTCCACGCCGGGCGCGCCCAGGTCGGTGGCGGTGCCCAGCAGCGTCTGCCGCACCAGGTCGTTGCTGAAATACGGGTACTTCTGCCACACCAGTGCCGCTGCGCCGGATACCAGCGGCGCGGCGAACGAGGTGCCGTAGTTCCAGAGATAGCTCGGGGTACCGCCGGCGGTATGTGCCGGATCGACGTACACCGCCGCGCCCGGGGCGGCCAGGCAGTACTTCGCCGCGACGCCGCAGGCATTGGCATAGGACGCCAGCTTGCCGGGACTGTTGGAATCGACGGCGGTGACGCTCAGCCAGCCGCGCTCCAGGTCGGCCGCCGGCAGTGTGCCGTTCGGGCCGGGTTGGCTGGGCAACGCCGCCATGCTGGACGGGTTCGGCTTGCTCTCGTTGCCGGTGGCGAACACCACCAGGCCGCCGTGGTTGAGGATGAAGGGGCGGTATTCCTGGGCGATCGGCGCGGTGGCCGCCGGGTTGGTCCAGTACAGACCGCCCCAGGAGTTGTTCATGACCTTCACGCCCTGGTTCATCAGGTCCACATGGACCTCGGCCAGGCCCAGCGCGCCGTTGACTTCATTGCCACTGCCCGAGCCATCGTCGGTGGGCCGCGTGTCGGCAATGATGCGTGCCGACACGATCTGCGCGCCGGGCGCGATACCGCCCTGCCACGTACCCATGGCCGCACCGGCGGCCAGTTCGGCAACGGCGGTGCCATGCCCGACCACGTCATCGACGTTGAGGTTGTTCACCCGCGGATCGACGTAGCTGTAACTGGCCAGCACGCGCCCGGCCAGCGCCGGATGGTTGCGCATCACGCCGGAATCGACGATGCCGATACGCACGCCGCTGCCGGTCAACCCGGCACTGCGCGCGGCGCCGGCCTGGGTGATGGTCAGGTGYGCATCGAAGGCCGGCTGCGTGGGCGTGGTCGTCGTGGGCGGTGGGGTGGTAGGGGGCGGGGTGGGCGGCGTGGTCGGGGGCGGATCGACGCGGACATTTCCGCCCCCGCCGCCACCGCCACACGCAGCCAGCGCCGCCGCGAGCGCGGTGACCAATACGGATCGACCCACTACTGCCTTGTTCATCCTTGTTTCCCCAATTGACGTGTCGTTCGCCCCCGTCTGGCCGGTCCTCCTGGACCTGACCCGGCGGCAAGTGCCAAGCCTCTATACTTGGCCGGTAGTCCGCAGTCTGCCGGGAAAATCCGCTGCCGCCAATGGCATGCGGTCCCACTCTTGAAACCTGCTCACGCACCAACGAGATTGCCCATGTCCAACATCGTCATCGCCGCTGCCAAACGCACCGCCATCGGTTCCTTCCTGGGCCAGTTCACCGGCGTGCCCACCCCGACCCTGGGCGCCAGTGCCATCGCTGCGGCACTGCAGCAGTCCGGTATCGCAGCGGCCGATGTGTCCGAAGTCATCATGGGCTGCGTGCTGCCGGCCAACCTGGGCCAGGCGCCGGCGCGCCAGGCGGCGATCGCGGCGGGCATTCCGGTTTCCACCGGGGCCACCACGCTCAACAAGGTCTGTGGCTCGGGCATGAAGGCCATCATGCTGGGGCACGACCTGATCAAGGCCGGGTCGGCCAGCATCGTGGTGGCCGGGGGCATGGAGTCGATGTCCAATGCGCCGCACCTGCTGCCCAACTCGCGCACCGGCAACCGCTTCGGCAACTTCCAGGCGGTCGACCACATGGCCCACGACGGCCTGGTCAATGCCTACGACGGCAAGGCGATGGGTGAATTCGCCGAATGCACGGTGGACAAGTACCAGTTCAGCCGCGAGGAACAGGACGCGTTCGCCATCGAATCGGTGCGCCGCGCCCAGGCCGCGCAGGCCGCCGGTGCCTTCGACGACGAAATCGTCGCGGTGAAGGTGGCCGGCCGCAAGGGCGAGGTCGAATTCAGCCAGGACGAACAGCCGGGCCGCTCGGACATCGCCAAGATCCCGACCCTGCGCCCGGCCTTCAAGAAGGACGGCACGGTCACTGCGGCCAGCTCTTCGAGCATTTCCGATGGCGCCGCCGCGCTGGTGCTGCTGGCCGAAGAAGACGCCGCTGCACGCGGGGTGACGCCGCTGGCGCGGATCGTGGCCCATGCCACGCATTCCCAGGAACCGGAATGGTTCACCACCGCCCCCATCGGCGCCCTGCACAAGGTGCTGGAAAAAGCCGGCTGGAGCCTGGACCAGGTCGACCTGTTTGAAATCAACGAAGCGTTCGCGGTGGTGGCCATGGCGCCGATCCGTGAATTGGGCATCCCGCACGAGAAGGTCAACGTCAACGGTGGTGCCTGCGCATTGGGCCATCCGATCGGCGCTTCCGGTGCGCGTCTGGTGGTAACGCTGGTCAACGCATTGCGCACGCGCGGCGGAAAGCGCGGCATCGCTACCCTGTGCATCGGCGGCGGCGAAGCCACGGCCATTGCCATCGAATTGATTTGATTGAACTTAACGCGCATTTCGCAAAAATGAATGCGCGATCGCTTGACAGCCAAACGTGGCTTGTCATCATGTTGCCGGGCGCGCAATAGCGCGTTGCCTAATCTAACGACGAGGATTCACACAAATGAGCATCAACAAGCTGCTGATCGCGATGGCCCTGGGCCTGGCTCTGACCGCCTGCTCGAAGCAGGAACAGGCTGCTGACGCCGCTGCTTCGGCCAACGAAGCTGCCGCTGACGCCCAGGTCGCCGCCGACCAGGCCGCTGCTGCTGGCGCCCAGACCGCCGACGCTGCCCAGGCTGCTGCCGACACCGCTGCCACCGCTGCCAACACCTCGGCTGACGCCGCTGCTCAGGCTGGCGCTGCTGCCACCGACGCTGCTGCCGACACCGCTGCAGACGCTGCCAAGGCCGGTGAAGCCACCGCCGAGCAGGCCAAGGACGCTGCTGAAGAAGCCAAGAAGTAATAACTTCTTTCTTCACGCAAGTCTGAAGAAGCCGCTGGTTCGCCAGCGGCTTTTTCTTTGGGCGCGATCCGGCCGGGGCATGGCCGGTGCGCACCGACCCTGTCTTCACGCAGGCATGAATAGGCTGGCCTCCCCTACGATCACCGTATTGGAGACCGCCATGAAGATTCGTCCGTTCACCACGTCCCTGCTGGCCGCCTCCCTGCTGCTCGGCCTGGCCGCATGCAAAGGCCCGGAAGCGGAGAAGGCGCGCGATGACGCGGCGCAGGCCGCCGACAGCGCCAATGCCGCCGCACGCGAAGCGGTGGACAAGGCCGCCGCCTCCACGCGCAACGCGGCCGACGATGCCGCTGCCGCCTCCGAGCGCGCCGCCGCCGAAACCCAGCAGGCGCTGGACCGCGCTGCGGCAGCCACGTCCGAAGCGGCCGGCGAGGCCAAGACGGCCGCCAAGGATGCAGGCGTGCACGCCAGCGATGCCACCGCCGATGCCGCGCAGAAGGTGGCCGACAAGGCACGCGACGTGGCTGATGAAGCAAATAAGAACGCCGACGAAGCCAAGCGCTGAGTCTGCCGTTTCCGCAGCACACGAAACGCCCCTTCGCAGGAAGGGGCGTTTTTTTTTGGTGTTCGCCCATCGGAGGGGATGCGTCATTTTGCAAGTGAGCACGACGCTACGCGGGTGCTCGGGTGTGCAGGCTTGGATCGGCTGGCGTCTCCGATCGGGCTGGTCGCGCGCGTGAGGGCCCCGTAGCCGCCGGCAGGCCCCTGGCGCAAATGTCCCCCGGCCGCCGGGGCGGCCTCCTCCTTTATTTTGCCCAGGAGCCTACCGGCSGCTACGGGGCTCGGCTCGCGGTAAGCAAGGGAAGCCAGGCCTTTCTGGCGCTGTCGGTGGGTTGGGCGCTGGGACCCCATGCCCTTGGAGGCGAAATAAAGGGGGAGGCGGCGGCCGCAGGCCGACGCCGGAGGACATTCGCCGGAAAGGGCATGGGGTCCCAGCGCCCGACCCGCCGACGGCTGTGCCCGACCCGCCGATCAACAGTCCGCACCAGGAGCGTCACGACCAACGGTCGTGACCTACGGCAGCGCCCGCGCCAGCACCGCCGCTGTGTCCAGATCCGCCGGCAGCGTCCCGAATGCCATGCCATGCTCGCCGCCCAGTCGCGAGCGCACGAACGCGCTGGCGATCGGACTGTTGGCACGCAACAACACCGCCGCCTGCAGCAGCAGCGCCAACTGCTCGGTGATGCGGCGCGCCTGCGCCTCGCCCGGCGATGCCGCCAACGCACTGCGCAACGCCTGCAACGCCGCATCGAAACTACCATCGCGGCCCGCCACGCCATCCAGCTCGGCATCCAGCACCGGCACCACCTGCGGCTCGCGCGACAACGCGCGCAGCACGTCCAGACACTGGATGTTGCCGCTGCCCTCCCAGATCGAATTCAACGGCGCCTGCCGGTACAACCGCGGCAACATCGACTCCTCCACATACCCCGCGCCGCCCAGGCATTCCTGCGCCTCGTTGACGAACACCGCCGCGCGCTTGCACACCCAGTACTTGCCCACCGCCGTGGCAATCCGCGCGAACGCCGCGTCGGCGCTGCTGTGGCCCGCACGATCGACCGCACCGGCCACGCGTATCGCGAACGTGGTTGCCGCTTCGGATTCCATCGCAAGATCGGCCAGCACATTGGCCATCAACGCGTGGTCGCACAACCGCTTGCCGAAGCTGGTCCGGTGCCGCGTGTGGTGCAACGCCTGCGCCAGCGCCATGCGCATTTCCGCCGCCGCCCCCAGCATGCAGTCGAGCCGGGTCATCATCACCATGCCGATGATCGTCGCCACCCCGCGCCCCTCCTCGCCCACCCGGCGTGCCCACGCGCCGCACAGCTCCACCTCGCTGGATGCGTTGGACCAGTCGCCCAGCTTGTCCTTCAGCCGCATCAACCGGAACGCATTGCGGTTGCCATCGGCGAGACGGCGCGGCATCAGGAAACAGCTCAATCCCGCCGGTGCCTGCGCCAGCACCAGGAAACCGTCGGACATCGGCGCCGAGAAAAACCACTTGTGCCCCACCAGGCGATAGCTGCCATCGGCCTGCGGTTCGGCCCGCGTGGTGTTGCTGCGCACATCCGAACCGCCCTGCTTCTCGGTCATGCCCATGCCCAGCGTGATGCCGGCCTTGTCGGCGATCGGCACGTCGCGCGGATCGTACTGTGGCGCCGCCGCCTTGTCGGCCCACTCGGCCAGCGCCGGGTCCTGGCGCAACACCGCCACCGCCGCATGGGTCATCGTCAGCGGACAACTGGTGCCTGCGTCGGCCTGGTGGTGCAGGTAACTCAACGCCGCACGCGCGACATGCGCACCGGCCGTGCCATCGTGCCAGGACAGCCCGGCCACGCCATGCGTCTTGGCCGCGTCCATCAACTGGTGATACGCGGGATGGAACTCCACCGTGTCGATGCGATGCCCCTGCGCGTCATGCGTGCGCAGCCGCGGCTTATCGCGGTTGGCGTCAAACCCCAGCCAGTACAGTGCATCGCCGGCCAGCCCGCCGTAGCCCGCCAGCACCGCTGCAAACCCGTCGCCACCTTCGCGCTGCACCGCCTCGGCCAGGGCCACATCATCAGCCCACAGGTTGCGGCCACCGAACGGCGGTGGCTGGTTGAAGACCTCGTGGGTGTCGAACGCGGGCAGTGCAGAGGACATCGCGGCGGCCTCCTGGCCAAGGGTTCACCCGATTCTGCCGCATCCGCTTGTCGTACGCCGTTCAGGTGGATTCTCACCTCCTGCACGAGCGCGGCGGCACAGTGCAGCCATGAGCATTGGCAGCACGAACGACGATCTGGTGGTGCTTCGCCCGGAAGGGCTGTATTGCCCGGCCGGCGACTTCCACATCGACCCGTGGCGGCCCGTGCCGCGTGCGGTGATCACCCATGGCCACGGCGACCATGCGCGCAGCGGCATGGGCCAGTATTACTGCGCCACCGACAGCGTGCCGATCCTGCGCTGGCGGCTGGGCGATGTGCCGCTGCAGGCGCACGATTACGGCCGCCCGTTCCGCTTGGGGAATGTCGAGGTATCGCTGCATTCGGCCGGGCATGTGCTGGGCTCGGCGCAGGTGCGCATCGATGATGGCCAGCAGGTCTGGGTCGCCTCGGGCGACTACAAGCGCCAGCCCGACCCCACCTGCGCGCCGTTCGAGGTGGTGCCCTGCGATGTGTTCATCACCGAGGCCACCTTCGCCCTGCCGATCTACCGCTGGCAGGACACCGCCGAGGTCGCCGCCGGGATCGTGGCGTGGCGGCACGAGTGCGCCGCACGCGGCGAAGCGGCCATCCTGCTCTGCTACGCCCTGGGCAAGGCGCAGCGGGTGCTGGCCGAGCTGCTGCCACTGGATGACCAGCCCGCCTGGTTGCACGGCGCCATTGCCAACGGCGTGGCGGTGTACCGGGAGGCCGGCATTGCCATGCTCGACACCCATACCGTGGCCGAACAGGGCCGCCAGCCCGATGCGGCCGGGAAGCTGATCCTGGCGCCGCCGTCGGCCGCTGGCACGCCGTGGCTGCGGCGCTTCGGCAAGCATCAGCTGGGCTTCGCGTCGGGCTGGATGCAGCTGCGCGGCAACCGCCGCCGACGCAACTACGACCGGGGATTCGTGGTGTCCGACCATGCCGACTGGCCCGCCCTGCTGCAGACCATCACCGAGACCGGCGCGCGCCGGGTGATTGCCACCCACGGCAACACCGATGCCCTGATTCCCTTCCTGCGCGAGCGTGGCATCGCCGCCGAAGCGTTCCGTACCGATTTCGGGAGCGAAGAATGAAGGCCTTCGCCGCGCTGTACGAGCGCCTGGACCGCAGCACCGCCACCTTGGACAAGCGCGCGGCCCTGGTCGCCTATTTCCGCGATGCGCGCCCGCACGACGCCGCGTGGGCGCTGTACCTGCTCAGTGGCGGCAAGGTGGGCGGGGCGCGGCGCAAGATTGCCGCCAGCGGTGAGCTGCGCGCATGGATCAGCGAGGCCTCCGGGTTGCCACCCTGGCTGGTGGAAGACAGTTACACGCAGGTGGGCGACCTCGCCGAAACCCTGACCCTGCTGCTGGATGATCCGCCCGGCCGCAGCCCGGACCGGCCCCTGGCCGAATGGATTGAAACGCATCTGCTGGCGGTGGCCAACCAGCCTGAACCGGTGCGCCATGCCGCGGTGCTCGAGGGCTGGCGGCAGCTGCCCGCCAACGAACGCCTGGTGTTCAACAAACTGCTGACCGGGGCACTCCGCGTGGGCGTGTCGCAGCGGCTGGTGCAGCAGGCACTGGCCGAGCTGTCGGGCATCGACATCGCGCGCATTGCCCAGCGCATGCTCGGCGAGTGGGTGCCCTCCCCCGGGCTGCTCGCGGCGTTGCTGTCGCCGCAGGAGCGCCCGGAAGACCGCCAGCAGCCCTACCCCTTTTTCCTGGCCTCGCCCCTTGAAGCCGACGTCGAGAGCCTCGGGCCGATCACCGACTGGGTGCTGGAATGGAAGTGGGATGGCATCCGCCTGCAGCTGCTGCGCCGCAAGGGCGAGGCCGCACTGTGGTCGCGTGGCGAAGAACGCCTGGACGGGCGCTTCCCGGAAATCGAGGCGGCGGCCATGGCGCTGCCCGACGGCTGCGTGATCGATGGCGAGCTGCTGGCGTGGCGCGACGGCGAGGCGCAGCCGCTGCCGTTCACCGCGCTGCAGACGCGCATCCAGCGTCGCAAGCCGGGGCCGAAGACACTGCGCGACACGCCGGTGCGTGTGCTGGCCTATGACCTGCTGGAGATCGACGGCGAGGACCTGCGCACGCAGCCGCTGCACGCCCGTCGCGCGCGTCTGGCCACCCTGCTGCAGGCACTGGACGATCCGCGCATCGTGCTCTCACCCACGCTGCTGGCCAGCGACTGGCCGGCGGCAGCCGCGCAACGCGCGCTGGCACGCGAACGCGGCGTGGAAGGGCTGATGCTCAAGCGCCACGATTCGCTGTACCAGAGCGGGCGTCGCCGCGGCGACTGGTGGAAGTGGAAGATCGATCCGCTGACCATCGATGCGGTGATGATCTACGCGCAGGCCGGCCATGGCCGGCGCAGCACGCTGTACACCGATTACACCTTCGGCGTGTGGAACGGCGACACGCTGGTGCCGGTCGCCAAGGCGTACTCGGGGTTGGACGACACGGAAATCCTCGCACTCGATCGCTGGATACGGGCCAACACCGTGGAGCGGTTCGGGCCGGTGCGCAGCGTGCGCGGCGAACAGGTGTTCGAACTGGGCTTTGAAGCGGTCAACCGCAGTACCCGGCACAAGTCCGGTATCGCGGTGCGCTTTCCGCGCATCCTGCGCTGGCGTCGCGACAAGCCCGCCAGCGAGGCCGATACGCTGGCCCAGTTGCAGGCCCTGGCGCGGTGACGCGGCGCGAAGCGATGGCGCGGCTGGTGGCGTGGTTTGCCAGCCGCGGCTGGGCACCGCTGCCCTTCCAGAAGACCGTGTGGCGCCATTACCTGTCGGGCGCGTCCGGGCTGTTGCACACGCCCACCGGCAGCGGCAAGACCCTGGCCGTGTTCGGTGGCCCGCTGCTGCAGGCGTTGAGCGCCCCGCAACCCGCAGCGGTGGGCGGACGCGCGCGCAAGCCGGTGCCGGCCCTGCAGGTGCTGTGGATCACCCCGTTGCGCGCGCTCGCTGCCGACACCGCCCGCGCCCTGCGCGAACCGCTGGCCGCGCTGGGGCTGGACTGGCAGGTGGGGCTGCGGACCGGCGATGCCAGCGCGCGTGACAAGCGGCTGGCGCGCGAGGGCCGCGTGGATGTGCTGGTCACCACACCCGAATCGCTGGCGCTGCTGCTCAGCTATTCCGACGGGCTGGCGAAGATGCGCCAACTCCGCTGCGTGGTGGTCGACGAGTGGCACGAACTGCTGGGCAACAAGCGCGGCGTGCTGCTGCAGTTGAACCTGCGACGGCTGCGCGATGCGCTGCCCGCGCTGCAGGTGTGGGGCTTGTCGGCGACGCTGGGCAACCTGGAACAGGCGCGCGAGGTGCTGCTGCCCGATGTTCCCGATGCCCCGCTGGTGGCCGGTGCACGGCCGCGCCCGGTGCATCTGGACACGCTGCTGCCCGCTCACGGCGAACGCTTCCCGTGGGCCGGCCACCTGGGTTTGTCGCAGCTGCAGCGCGTGCTGGAAAAGCTGCTGTCGGTGCGCACCAGCCTGCTGTTCACCAATACCCGCGCCCAGGCCGAGCTCTGGCACCAGGCGCTGGCGGCGGTGTGGCCGGAAGACCCGTCCACGCTGGCGCTGCACCACGGCTCGCTGGATCCGGCCGTGCGCCGCCACGCCGAACAAGGCCTGCGCGAGGGCCAGCTGCGCTGCGTGGTGGCCACCTCCAGCCTGGACCTGGGCGTGGACTTCCCGGCGGTGGACCAGGTGCTGCAGATCGGCAGCCCGAAGGGCATCGCGCGGCTGCTGCAACGCGCCGGACGTGCGCGGCACCGGCCGGGCGAATCGGGCACGCTGGTGTGCGTGCCTTCGCACGCGCTGGAGCTGGTCGAATACGCTGCGGCACGGCATGCACTGGCGGCCGGCGTGATCGAAGCGCGCCCCCCGCCCACGCTGTCGCTGGACGTGCTGGCCCAGCATTGCGTGAGCTGCGCGCTGGGCGGTGGCTTCGACGCGGACGCCTTGTTCGCGCAGGTTCGCCGCACCCACGCGTTCGCGGCACTGGATGCCGCGCAGTGGCAGGGCGTGCTGGAGTTCATCGTGCAGGGCGGCCGCGCGCTGTCGCAGTATCCGGACTTCCACAAGGTGGTGCGCGACGAGGACGGCGTGTACCGGGTCCATGACCGGCGCGTGGCGCTGCGCCACCGGCTGTCGATTGGCACGATTACCAGCGATGGCAGCGTGAGCGTGCAGTTCCTGCGCGGTGGTCGGCTGGGTTCGGTGGAAGAGCAGTTCCTGGGGCGGCTGCGCCCGGGCGACCGCTTCCAGTTCGCCGGGCGCCTGCTGGAACTGGTGCGGCTGGAAAACCTCACCGCCTACGTGCGCCTGGCCAAGGGCGGCGATGGGCTGGTGCCGCGCTGGCAGGGCGGCCGGCTGCCGCTGTCCGAAGCACTGGGGCAGGAAATGGAAGCGGTCTTCGCCGCGCCGCCGACATCGCCGGAGATGCGCTGGCTGGCTCCCCTGCTCACCCTGCAATCGCGCATCTCGATGCTGCCCGGCCCGTCGTCGCTGCTGGTGGAAGTCGTGCGCCGTCGCGAGGGCCAGTTCGTGTTCGTGTATCCGTTCGCCGGGCGCCAGATCAACGAAGGCGTGGCCGCGCTGATGGCGCTGCGCCTGGCCCGCCTGCAGCCCAACACCTTGGGCTACGCCGCCAACGACTATGGCTTCGTGCTGGCGCCGGCACGCGCGGTGGAGCTGGACGTGGCCGGCATGCGCGCCCTGCTGCGGCCTGCGGGACTGTTGGACGACCTGCGCGACAGCCTCAACCTGGCCGAACTGGCCCGCCGCCAGTTCCGCGATATCGCCCGGGTGTCGGGCATGCTGGTACCGGCACTGCCCGGACGCACGCCGCGCAGCCTGCGCCAACTGCAGGCGTCCAGCGGCCTGCTGTACGACGTGCTGCGCCAGCATGATCCGGACCACATCCTGCTGGGCCTGGCCGAGCGCGAGGTGCTGCACGGCCAACTCGACCTGGACAGCCTGGCGGCCACGCTGCAGCGCCTGCAGGGGCGTACGCTGTGCCTGCAGTCACCGCGCACGCTGGGGCCGCTGTCATTTCCGCTGTGGGCCGAACGCCTGCGCGGCCAGCTCAGCAATGAAGACTGGAAAACCCGCGTCAAACGCGCTGCCGCGCAATTGGAGAGCCGCCATGGCACCTGAGTTGCCCACCACGCTCGCCGGCGAGCAGGTCCTGCTGCTGGGCGCCCGCGCGCTGTACTGGCCAGCGCGCAAGGCGCTGCTGATCGCCGACCTGCACCTGGGCAAGGCCGACGTGTTCCGGCGCGCCGGCATCGGCCTGCCCAGCGGCGGCACCGGCGACGATCTGGAGCGCCTGTCGGCGCTGCTGCAGCAGCACGCCGTGGAGACGCTGTGGATTCTGGGCGACGTGCTGCACGGCGCAGCGCATCGCGCGGCGTGGTATCGGCAATGGCAGGGCTGGCGCGAGCAGCACGCCGCGTTGGAGATCGGCGCCTTGGCCGGCAATCACGACCGCGCGTTGCCCAAGGCCGATCTCGGCCTCACGCTGCTCGGCGAACAGCTGCAGGTGGGGCCGTTTCTGCTGCGCCACGATCCGCACCCGCACCCGTCATTGCATGTGCTGTGCGGGCATGTGCATCCGCTGGCTCGCCTGCCCGGCATGCAGCGGCGTTGGCCGGCGTTCTGGCTGCGCGAGCGACTCACGGTGCTGCCGGCCTACTCGCGGTTTACCGCAGGCATCGCGCCGGTGCTTGCCACCGGCGAACAGCTGGTGGCCTGCGTGGAAGACGAGGCCATTGCCTTGCCGGCGCGCTGACGCGCCAGCATCAGGCAGCACGCCTTACGCGGCGGCCAACACCTGCGGCATCAACTGGATTTCCGACCGCGGCGGATCGGGTCGAACCGGCCGCCGTTGAATGTCGGTCAGCATCGCGTGTGCGGCATCGCGGATGCGGCGGTGGTGCTCGGGTGCGGTATGCGTGATCAGGCTGGTGACATGGAACTCGAAAATGTCGTGCATCACGTCGGGCTGATCCTCGTGCAGCATCTGCAGCAGTCCGCGCAATTTGCAGATTTCAGCATCCAGGATTTCGGCCGGGAACAGCATGTCCATCTCCTTCAGGTAGCGGTTGGCAGGTGCACGGGTGTGCGGGGCCAACCCATTACTTGTGACAGGTCGTGGGTGAGTTCATCGTCAATCCAGGTTAATTCTGCCTTCACTCCCCCGCAGAAGCCCGCCACACGGGGTTATCAGCTGATGCAGGTTGAGCCGCATGGGCGTGCATCGCCGCGATGAAGCCCGGATTCAGCGCCAGTTTGCCCATCCAGCCGCGCTGGGTGCCGCTGAGCACGCGCAGCATGTGGCCGTTGCCACCGGGCATGCGCCCCATCGGCTTGAACAGCACGTCGCGCGCACGCGCCAAGGTGTCGCGCTCGGATTGGAACAGCGGCGTCAGCCAGCGACTCCAGAAGTGATAGACGGCCACGTGTGCGCGCCGCTGCGCCGCATAGGCCTGCAGCGCTGCGTCACGGTCGGCATGCGCGCGCAACGCATCGCGCAGCGCCAGGGCATCCATCAGCGCCATGTTCACGCCCTGCCCCAGCTGCGGGCTCATCGCGTGTGCCGCATCGCCGGCCAGCACCAGCCGCTCGCGGCTCCAGCGCGCCATCACCGCATCGCGATACCCCGCACGCGCCAGCTGCGCACTGTCGCGCACACCGTCCAGACGCGCATGCGCTTCGGGCCACAGCGCGGCGATCTCATCGAGCCAGCGCTGCAGACCGTCGCGTTCCCATTGCGCGAACTGGTCGCGTGGCAGGCTCCAGAAGAAACTCAACCGCGGCTGCGCATCGCCCGGGCGCGTGCCGACCGGCAACAGCCCGATCATCTTGCGCGCGGCCACGTAACGCTGGCGCAGCTCATCGGGATACGCCCAGTCGCCGCGCGGCAGCAGGCACCACAGCGCGCCCCACGGGTATTCGCGATCCAGCTGCGTGGCCTGCACCTGGGTGCGTAACGTCGAGGCGGCACCGTCGGCGGCGATCACCAGATCGTACGGCCCATGCCACTGCCCGCGTGCATCACGCACGCGCCCCTGCACGGCGTCCACCTCCACGATGGTGGTGTCGGCCTGCAGGTTGCCCGGATGCGCCCATGCCTGCGCCAACAGGGTGAACAGCGCGCCGCGCTGCATGCCGACGCCGTGCAGGCGCGCATCCAGACCCGCATAGCCCATCTCCATCACGGTGCGGCCGCAGGGCGTGTCGCCATACAACCGGCGTACCGCTGCGCCGTGCGCAAGTACGTCCGGCAGCAGATCCATCTGCCACAGCACGTCCAGGCCAGTGGGCTGCAGCAGGAAACCGGCGCCCACCGGACCGGGCGCAGCGGCCCGTTCGAAGACGTGCACGTCGTGATGATCGCGTGAAAGAAGAACGGCCAATGCCTGGCCGGCGGTGCCGTAACCGACAATGGCGATGGTGCGTCGTTGCGGGTGCATGCATGTCCTTATAGCGTGATGGGCATCACGTGGTGCGCGGAACGCGCGAACCTGAGCGCTGAGGTGCGCCGCTGGCAAACCGGGTGACACCCAAAAAAAACCCCGCCGAAGCGGGGTTTTTCAATGCGCAGCGCGAGAGTTACTCAGCCGGCACGATGTTCGAGGCTTGGGCGCCCTTCGGGCCCTGGGTCACGTCATAGGTGACCTTCTGGCCTTCCTGCAGACTGCGGAAGCCCTTGGAGTTGATCGCGGAGAAGTGCGCGAAGACGTCGGCGCTGCCGTCCTCCGGCGAGATAAAGCCAAATCCCTTGGCGTCGTTGAACCACTTGACGGTACCGTTCGGCATGGTGATGCGAGACCTTCTTCTATGAATGGGTGGTGTACGCTCAACCAGCGCACTGGCGGAGTATGCAAAGCTTGCTCCGCAATGACAATCACCCCCGCGCCAATTCGCCGATCAGTTCCGGCAATCCGGCCGATGCAGCATCCACATTGGCCAGTACTTCGGCCATCGTGATTTCATCGCCATCGCCACAGCCGGCGGCCCAGTTGGCCACGATGGCCAGGCAGGCGTAGTCCAGCCCCAGCTCGCGTGCGAGGCTGGCCTCGGGCATGCCGGTCATGCCGACCAGATCGCACCCATCACGGCGCATCCGCGCAATTTCCGCGTTGGTTTCCAGGCGCGGACCCTGCGTGGCGCCGTAGCAGCCGCCGTCGTGCACGCGCACGCCGGTGACTTTGGCCGCCGCCAGCACCTTGCTGCGCAGCAGCGGTGTGTAGGGGTGGCCAAAATCCACATGCAGCACCTCGCTGCCGGGTTCTTCACTCAGGGTCGAGATACGGCCCCAGGTGTAGTCGATCAGCTGGTCCGGGCAGGCCAGCACGCGCGGGCCGCACTGTTCGGTGATGCCGCCGACCGTATTGAGCGCCAACACGCGCGTCGCCCCGATCTGCTGCAATGCGGCAAGGTTTGCGCGGTAATTGATCTTGTGCGGCGGCAGCGAATGCCCCTCGCCATGCCGCGCCAGGAACGCCACGCGCTGGCCCAGCAGCGTGCCGACCCGGATCGGGCCGGACGGCGTGCCGTAGCGCGTTTCCACCTGGTGGCTGCTGACGTCGTCGAGCTGGGCCAGTTTGTAGACGCCGGTGCCGCCGATGACGGCCAGTGCGATGTGTTCCATCATTCCTTCATCGCGTAGATGGCCGGCACGCAGCGCAGCGTTTCGTTGACGTCCATGCCGAAGCCGAACACATAGCGGTCGGGCAGATCGATACCGGCGTAGTCGGCCTTGACGTCCGGCAGCGCGCGGTCGTGCTGCTTGACCGTCAGCGCGGCGATGCGCACGTCGGTGGCACCCTGCTCCAGGCACCAGGTGCGCACGCCCTGCAGGGTGAAGCCTTCATCGAGGATGTCATCGACCAGCAGCACGCGGCGGCCGAACAGCGACGTGGCCGGCTTGTGCTTCCACACCAGCTCGCCGCCGGTGGTTTCACCGCGGTAGCGGGTGGCATGCAGGTAATCGAACTGCACGTCCTGGCCGCGTGCGCCCAGTTCCAGCGCGAGCTGGCCGGCGAACGGCAGCGCGCCGTGCATGATCGACAGGAACAACGGCACTTCGCCCTTGTAATCGCGCGCGATGGCGTCGGCGATGGTGGCGATGGCCGTGTCGATGGTGGGACGGTCGACCAGCAGGTCGGCCTGGGCCAGGGCCTGGGAAATGGTGAGGTTGGGCATCAGACGGTTCTTCCAAGGGTGTCAAGCAAACGGGATTGGGTAGTGCCATGGCGGGCATCGGCCAGCAGGCCATCCCAGCCAAGCGCGCCGCGGCCGATCAGGCCGAGCAGCGCAGCAGTATTGAGGGTGCGCGGTTCCACCGCACGCAGCGATTCGTCGACGAGTTCGGGGTGGCAGACCAGCACCACGTCGCAGCCGGCATCCAGGTGCGCATCCACGCGCGCCTTGACCCCGCCGGCCGAGAACGACGCGGCCATGCCGATGTCGTCGGAGAACACCACGCCGCGGAAGCCCATCTGTTCGCGCAGGATCTGCTGGATCCAGCGCGGCGAGTAGCCGGCCGGCTCGGGTGCCACCTGCGGGTAGACCACGTGGGCCATCATCACCGCATCGGCACCGGCGTCGATGCCGGCCACGAACGGAATCAGGTCCAGCGCACGCAGTTCGTCCAGCGAGCGCGGATCGGAGGCGTCGTTGAAATGGGTGTCTTCGCGCACCGTGCCGTGGCCGGGGAAGTGCTTGAGGGTAGCGGCCATGCCCACGCTGTGCATGCCGCGCACGTAGGCCGCGGTGAAGGCCGCCACCACCTGCGGGTCGGCGCTGAAGGCACGGTCGCCGATGGCCAGGTTGCCACGGCCCAGATCCACCACCGGGGCAAAGCTCAGGTCCACGCCACTGGCGCGCACTTCGCTGGCCATCAGCCAGGCATGTTGTTCGGCCAGCGCCAGCGCGGCCTGCGGGTCCTGCCGGTAGAGGGCATCGAAGCCCTGCAACGGCGGCAGCGCGCTGTAGCCCTCACGGAAACGCTGGACGCGACCGCCCTCCTGGTCCACGCAGATCAGCTGCGGGCGCGGCGCGGCGGCGCGGATCGCCGCCGACAGCTCGGACACCTGCTCGCGCGAGGCGAAGTTGCGCTTGAACAGGATGACCCCGGCCACCGCATCGTGCTGCAGCCAGTCGCGTTCCTGGGCGGTAAGTTCGGTCCCGGCAACGCCGATCACGAGCATGGTCGATCTCCAATACGGGGCGCCATGATGGCGCACCGCCGCATTGTCGCAGAAGCCGCGTGTACTGGGCCACGCCCTGCGCCGTGGCCGGCGTTCTTACGGGCAGCCGTCCACGTCGCACTGGCCGCCCTGCGCCGCGGCGGGTGCCTCGGGCATGTCCGCGGCGATCTGGCGCAGGGCCTGGGCGAAGGCCTCCGGCGGCTGGGCCCCCTGGATGGCATAGCGGTCATTGACCACGAAGGTCGGCACCGACTGGATGCCCAGCGCCTGGGCCTGGGCCAGCTGCGCCTGGATCTCCGGCAGGCCCTCGTCGCCGGCCAGCAGCGCGGTGACCCGCTCGGCGGCGATGCCACCGGTAGCCGCCGCGGCGATCAGGGTCTGCGGATCGGCCAGGTTGCGGCCCTCGACGAAATGGGCCCGGAACAGCGCCTCGCCCACCGCCGCCTGCACGCCTTCACGCCCGGCCAGCCACAGCAGGCGGTGTGCCGGCAGGGTGGTGACCCGCACCTGTCCCTGGTCGAAGTCCATCGGCAGGCCCTCGGCACGCGCGGTGGTCTGGGTCTGGGACAGGATCTGCGCGGTGCGCTCGGCGCTGCCGAACTTGGCCACGTAGGCTTCGCGCAGCGGCACCGGGGTGGTGCTGGCGTCGGGGTCGAGCAGGAAGGGATGCCAGTGCACCTCGAGGTCGGGCGCGTCATCGCCCAGCAGGGCCACGCCCTGCTGGAAACGATGCTTGCCGATCCAGCACCAGGGGCACACCACGTCGGACCAGATATCGATTTTCATCCGACCAGACTGTGGGCCGCGGGCGGCCAAAACAAGGGGCGTCGTAGTTGCGTGGCACGCATACGTACCCACCAACGGTGGGTACCTACCGGGCACCAACCGTGGGTACCTACCGGGCCCGTTCATACGTACCCACCAACGGTGGGTACCTACCGGGCCCGCTCAGCGGCCGACCAGCGCGCGTAGGGATGCGCGGCAAGGGCAAGATTGTAGTAGCGCACCTGGTCGGTCACTTCGGTGCCGGCCCAGTCGGGCAGTTCGATGGCCTGGTCGGCGTGCTCCAGCTCCACCTCGGCCACCACCAGCCCGGCGTTGTCGCCCAGGAATTCGTCCACCTCCCAGACCAGACCGGCATGGCGCACCAGGTGGCGTCGCTTGTCGATCAGGCCGCCGACGCACAAGGCCAGCAGCGCGCGCGCGTCGTCGACCGGGATCGGGTAGTCGAACTCCTGCCGGGTGTGGCCGATCTCACGCGATTTGAAGTTGAGGAAGGCCTGCTCGCCCTGGATGCGCACGCGCACCGAGGCCTTCTGCGCGCCGCTGTCGAGTGCGGCGGAGTCGTTGATGTAGCCCTGCGCCATCGGGATCACCGCGTAGGCGGCACTGCGCCAGCCATCACCGGTTACGAGGTACTTGCGTTCGATTTCAATGCCCATGCCCGCATTATGGCGCGCACCGCCTACACTGCGCGCCCTTTCCAAGGACCCGGTTCCCCCATGACCCGTCGCACCCGTTTTCTGCTCCTGCCCGCCCTGCTGCTGGCGCTGCCTGTCGCGCATGCCGCCGTCTCCGATCCCACCTTGGCGCAGGCCCAGGCCGCAATGGATCGCCTGTTCGATGAGGCCATCGCCGATCGCCCGGCCAGCGACACCAGCCGGCTGGTGGCCGAGGCCTTCCGCCCGCGCCTGCAGGCCGTGTCCGGCTGCCTGCCGGTAACCGACGCGGGCCCACCCAGCATGGACTGCATCGTCACCGCGGAGGATGGCGGGGACGCCGTGCACCGGCTGCTGCGCTTCAGCCAGGTGGACGGCACCTGGGCGCTGCTGCACACCCAGCAGCAGCGTCATCGGCCGGCACCGGTGCCGCCCACGGCGCGCGTGCAGGTACTGCTGCGCGAAGGGTTTGCTGCGCGGCTGGCGCGCGAGCAGGATGCCGGCACGCGCTCGGATCTGACCCTGGCCATGAACAGTACCGAGGTGTTGGACGTGCGCGACTGCGTGGTCGGCGACGATGCGCCGGTGATCGAGTGCACGGTCCGCGCCGGTGCCGGCAGCGAGCGCGGCGAGCAGACCATGGCGTTCGCCTGGCGGGACGGCCAGTGGGTCAACGCCCCGCAGCCGTAAGCGGCCGCCCCGGTCGGGCGCCGATGCGATGCATCGGCCGCCCGGGCGGTGGCGCCAGCCTCAGCGCTTCTCGAAGACCGCGATGCTTTCCACGTGCGCGGTGTGCGGGAACATGTCCATCGCACCGGCACTGACCAGGGTGAAGCCCTGTTCGTTGACCAGGTAGCCGGCATCGCGCGCCAGCGAACCGGGGTGGCAGCTCACATAGACGATGCGCTTGAACTGCTTCAGCGGCAGCTGCTGCAGCACTTCGATCGCGCCCGAACGCGGCGGGTCCAGCAGCAGCTTGTCGAAGCCCTGGCGCATCCACGGGGCGTTGCGCTGGTCCTGGGTGAGATCGGCGGCATGGAACTGCGCGTTGGCCAGGCCATTGCGCTCGGCATTTTCCCTGGCCCGGGCAACCAGGCCGGCATCGCCTTCCACGCCCACCACGTCACGCACGGTACGCGCCAGCGGCAGGGTGAAGTTGCCCAGCCCGCAGAAGAGGTCCAGCACGCGCTCGTCCGGACCGGCCTCCAGCAGCTCCAGCGCCAGCGCGATCATCTTCACGTTGAGCGAGGCATTGACCTGGATGAAGTCCAGCGGGCGGAACGCCAGCTCCACGTCCCACGGCGCCAGCTTGAACGACAGCGGCACCTCGGCCGGCCACAACGGCTGCACCGACTCCACACCGCCCGGCTGCAGCGAGATCGCAAAGCCATGTTCCTGCCCGAAGGCGGTCCAGGCGGCGCGGTCGGCCTCGGTCAGCGGCTGCATGTGGCGGATGGTCAGCATGATCGCCTCATCGCCGGCGATGAACTCGATCTGCGGGATGTCGCGCTTGCCGTCGAGGGTTTCGATGAACGTCGCCATCGCCCCGACCTTGCTGCCGATCTCCGGAATGACGGTCAGGCACTGGCTCAGGTCCGCCACGAAACGCGGATCCTGCTCGCGGAACCCGACCAGGGTCTTGTCCTTCTTTTCCACCCGGCGCACCGAGAAGCGGCCCTTGCGGCGGTAGCCCCAGCTGTCGCCCACCAGCGGCGGCAACACCGTGCCGGGGGTGACGTGGCCGATCCGGGTCAGATTGTCCGTAAGGACCCGTTGCTTGGCCACGATCTGCTGCGACTCCTCCAGATGCTGCAGCACGCACCCGGCGCAGACGCCGAAATGCGGGCAGCGCGGGGTGACCCGCTGCGGCGACGGCTGCAGCACCTCCAGGGTGCGCGCCTCGTCGAAATGGCGGTTGCGCGCGGTCGGTTCAGCGCTCACCACTTCGCCGGGCAATGCGCCGGTGATGAAGGTGACCTTGGCACCCTCGCCTTCACGGCGGGCAACGCCGCGGCCATCATGGCTGAGGTCGAGGATGTCGGTCTGGAAAGGGGTACGGTCGAGGCGGGAGCGGGATCGGGCCACGTGGCAACAGGCTGCGGGCAAAAAGGGTGCGTATTGTCGCAGATACGTGGGTCGGGCTGCCGATGGGCCCGTTGGAAACGCTTGCAGAGCGCGTTGTCATGTTTAATATGGGCATAGCTGACATGGAGGCAGCCCCAATGCAGATGACCCCTCGGGATCCAATGCCCCGATTCCTGCTCGTCGAGGACGACACCATCAGTCGCGGCTTCTTCAAGGCCGCGCTGGAGACCCTGCCGGCGCAGGTGGATACCGCCGATTCGCTGGCCACGGCCATGGACACCGGCCGCAGCGGCCAGCACGACCTGTGGCTGATCGACGTCAACCTGCCCGACGGCAATGGCACCCAGCTGCTGCATGCGCTGCGCCGTTCACGGCCGGACACGCCCGCGCTGGCGCATACCGCAGATGGCGACACCAGGATTCATGCGCGGCTGCGCGATGCCGGCTTCAGCGACACCCTGGTCAAGCCGCTCACCGGCGAACAGCTGCTCAAGGCCGTGCGCCGGGCGCTGGTCAACAGCCCCGGCACCGCCCCGCCCGCCGTGGGCGCAAGCCTGGACAGCGAGCGTGAAGACTGGGATGAAATCACCGCCCTGGCCGCCCTGAACGGGCAGCGCCACCATCTCGTCGCGCTGCGCGAACTGTTCCTGGCCGAGCTGCCGAGCGTGCGCGATGCGGTGGCCCAGGCCTTGCTGAAGCAGGACCTGCGCGCCCTGCAGGGCCAGTTGCACCGGCTGCAGGCCAGTTGCGGCTTCGTCGGCGCAGCGCGGCTGGCACGCGCGGTCCGCCAACTGCACCAGGCCCCGGATTCCAGCGGCGCCCACACTCAATTCCAGGCGGCGGTGGAATCCCTGCTGCATTGAGGCCCCGGTAGAGCCGGGCTCTGCCCGGCTACCGGGAAAAATTGTCTCGTTCGCGCCGCGTAGCGCCGGGCTCTGCCCGGCTGGCAGGGAAATTGGCGTATTCGCGTCTAAAAGCAGCCGGGTAGAACCCGGCTCTACTGCGGTTCAATACGCCCGGCGCTACCTGCGCCTGGCCAGGTCTTCCAGCATTTCCCACGACTTCAGCCCGCGCCCGCCCAGGTGGTGCAGCAGCACCGCGCGCATCGCCCGGCGCAGACTGGCCAGGTCATCAGGATCGGGCTGGCGGTCCTCGGCCAATGCCAGCAGCGCGCTGCCGGTGGCGGTGCCGCGGCGGGGGTCGGTGCCGCGCTCGCTGAGCAGCCGGCGCGGCCCCTCCTGCGGGTCCAGGTCGTAGCGGGCGGCCGGGTCCACCGGCTCGCCGTCGCTGCCATGGGCCAGGTCGAACCCGAACCCCAGCGCTTCCAGCAGGTCGCGCTCGAACCGGCGCAGCGTCCAGGCCAACGGCTCGCCGTCGCGCAGGCGCTGGCGAACCAGGCCGTAGTGGTCGTACAGCTCGGGCAGCGGATCCTGGCGCGGGGCCAGCCGCATCAGCAGCTCGTTGATATAGAACCCGGCCAGCATCGCCTCGCCGCCCAGCCGCGGCGCGGCATCAAGGGCTTCGGCGCCGCGCAGCTGGGCCAGTTCACCGCGCTGCACGGCACTGAAGCGAATCCATTGCAGCGGCTGCAAGGCGGCCCGCAGGGCCTGGCTGCGCGGGCTGCTGACACCCCGCGCCAACAGGCCGATACGCCCGTGCTGCTCGGTCAGCACCTCCACCAGCAGGCTGGTTTCGCGCCACGACCGGGCATGCAGCACGAAGGCGGGTTCGTCATCGATGCGCATGGCGCAGCCGTCAGCGACCCGGCTTACTCGTAGCCGAACGCCTTCAGCGCGGCTTCGTCGTCGGACCAGCCTTCACGCACGCGCACCCAGGTCTCCAGGAAGACCTTGGCGCCGAACAGGCGCTCCATCTGCATGCGCGACTTGGCGCCGATGTCCTTCAGGCGGGTGCCGCCCTTGCCGATCACGATGGCCTTCTGGCCTTCGCGCTCGACCCAGATCACCGCGCCGATGCGCAGCAGGTTGCCGTCTTCGACGAACCGCTCGATCTCCACCGTGGTGGCGTACGGCAGTTCTTCACCCAGCTGGCGCATGAGTTGCTCACGCACCAGTTCGCCGGCCAGGAAGCGCTGGCTGCGGTCGGTGATTTCGTCCTCGCCGAACATCGGCGGGGCTTCGGGCAGCAGCTTCAGCAGGTCGCGCACCAGCGCTTCCAGGCCGTTGCGCTTCTGCGCCGAAATCGGGTGGACGGCGGCAAACGTGCGGCCTTCGGTGACCTGTTGCAGGAACGGCAGCAGCGCGGCCTTGTCCTTGAGCCGGTCGACCTTGTTGACCACCAGCACCACCGGAATGCCCGAGTCGCTGAGCACGTTGAAGGCCAGGGTGTCTTCCTCGTCCCAGCGGCCGGCTTCGATCACCAGCATGCCGGCGTCCACGCCCTCCAGCGAACCGCGCGCGGCGCGGTTCATGACCCGGTTCATGGCGCGCTTCTGCACCCGGTGCAGGCCGGGGGTGTCCACCAGCACCAGCTGCCCTTCCGGGTAGCTGGCAATGCCCAGCAACCGGTGCCGCGTGGTCTGCGGGCGGTTGGACACGATGCTGACCTTGGCGCCCACCAGGGCGTTGGTCAGGGTGGATTTGCCGACGTTGGGGCGGCCGATGACGGCCACGCTGCCGCAATGATGGGGAATTGCTTCGCTCACTTGGAATCCAGTTGCTCGAGGGCGGCCGCGGCCGCCTGTTGTTCGGCCAGCCGTCGCGAGGCACCTTCGCCTTCGGTGCTGACAGCGGGATCGGCTACGCCACAGCGTACCCGGAAGGTCTTGGCGTGATCGTCACCCGCTTCTGACACCAGCTCATACTGCGGCAGTGTCTTCTGGCGGGCCTGCAACCATTCCTGCAGGCGGGTCTTGGGATCTTTTTCGGGCTTGCCGGTGGCCGGCAGCGCCTCCATCGAGGCGCTGAACCATGGCAGCACCACGGCGCGGCAGGGTTCGAACCCGGCATCCAGGTAGATGGCCGCCACCACCGCCTCCAGGGCGTCGGCCAGGATGGAGTCGCGGCGGTGGCCGCCGGTCTTCATCTCGCCCGGGCCCAGGATCAGCCGGTCGCCCAGTTCGAGGGTGCGGGCGATGACCGCCAGCGCACCTTCACGCACCAGTTCGGCACGGGCGCGGGTGAGCGCGCCTTCGTCGGCCTTGGGCCAGCGCTGGTACAGCGCCTGGGCCACCATCATGTTGACGATGCTGTCGCCGAGGAACTCCAGCCGCTCGTTGTTGGGCGTACCGGCACTGCGATGCGTCAGGGCCTGCTGGAGCAGGCCCGGATCTGCGAAGGGGTGGCCGATGCGGTCACCACGTTGGAAAGTCTTAGTCGACACCGGCGCGGGTCAGTTCCTGGTTCGTATCGAATTTGCCCACCACGTCGAGGTTGCCGATCAGTTCACGGCGCACTTCGTAGTTGACCTTCATGTTCCAGCCGCCGTCGATGCGATCGAACTTGACGTTGGCCGGCTTCACGTTTTCGGAGTAGTTGATGTACAGCCGCTTGAAGAACAGGTCCTGCACGCGGGCCGGCTCCATGTTGCCCACGCCCGGCTCCTTGGCCAGGCTCTTCATCGCCGAGCGCACCGAGTAGTACTCCTGGTACATCGGGAACAGCTTCATGCCGACATACAGGCCGAACGCCACCACGATCAGTACCGCCAGGAACGAGGTGAGGGTCATGCCGCGCTGCGTGTTCATCGTCTTCATTGCGTTCTCCCCAGATACGCGAGTGTGATGGATCAATTGATGCTCGAGCCGATCCGCGACGGCTCGAAGCCGTCCTTGCAGAACCACCCCGAGCAGTTCAGCCAGATCAGGAACGCCTTGCCGCGCAGGTTCTCTTCCGGGAGCAGGCCCCAGAAGCGACCATCATCGCTGTTGTCGCGGTTGTCGCCCATCACCAGGTACTTGCCGGCCGGTACCGTCCACTGGCCTGCGCCACGCGGGTAGTCGGTTTCCAGCACGGTGTGGGTGCGGCCCGGCAGGTGCTCGACCAGCAGCGAGCTGCCCTCGCCCTGGCCGCGATGGCCGGCGTACAGGCCCTTGTTGTCGTACTTGACCGGCTCGCCGTTGAGGATCAGCCCGTCTCCTTCGAAGACGATCTGGTCACCGGGGATGCCGATCACGCGCTTGATGAAATTCTCGCCCTTGGCCGGATCGTTGTCCGAATGGCCCGGGAAGTGGAACACCACCACGTCGCCGCGCTTGGGTTCGCCCAGCGGGACGACCTTGGCATTGTTCAGCGGCAGGCGCAGGCCGTAGGAGAACTTGTTGACCAGGATGAAATCGCCGATCAGCAGGTTGGGCATCATCGAGCTGGACGGGATCTTGTACGGCTCGGCGATGAAGCTGCGCACCACCAGCACGATCGCCAGCACCGGGAAGAACGCCCGGGCGTAGTCGACCGCGACCGGTTCGGAATCCAGTAGGCCGGCGCGCGCGGCACGGCGCTTGGCGAAATACAGCTTGTCGGCCAGCAGGATCAAACCCGAGGCCAGCGTCAGTACGACCAGGAGGATCTCAAACAATTTCATGCGGTGTCCTTGGGCAACGGGTGCAGCGGTGCGGGTGCAGCGGCTACGGGGCCATCCCTGCGCGCCCGGCGGCACCTGGCGGGTGCCGCGCGGTGGCCGGGCGACCTGCCGGCCTTACTTGTCCATCTGCAGCACGGCCAGGAAGGCTTCCTGCGGGATTTCCACGCGGCCAACCTGCTTCATGCGCTTCTTGCCTTCCTTCTGCTTTTCCAACAGCTTCTTCTTGCGCGAAACGTCGCCACCATAGCACTTGGCCAGCACGTTCTTGCGCATCGCCTTGACCGTGGTGCGGGAGATGATCTGCGAGCCGACGGCGGCCTGGATGGCCACGTCGAACTGCTGGCGCGGGATCAGTTCCTTCATCTTCTCGCAGAGCTCGCGGCCCCGGCGGTCGGCATGGCTGCGGTGCACGATCAGCGACAGGGCGTCGACCTTGTCGCCGTTGATCAGCACGTCCACGCGGACGAACGGGCCGGCATCGAAGCGCACGAAGTGGTAGTCCAGCGAGGCATAGCCGCGGCTGACCGACTTGAGCTTGTCGAAGAAGTCCAGCACCACTTCGGCCATCGGCAGCTCGTAGCTGATCTGTACCTGGCTGCCCAGGTAGTTGATGCCGATCTGGCTGCCGCGCTTTTCTTCGCACAGCTTGATGATGTTGCCGATGTACTCCTCGGGGGTGAGCACGTTGGCGCGGATGATCGGCTCGCGGATCTCATCGACCATGTTCACCGGCGGCAGCTTGGCCGGGTTGTCCATGTTGATGATGGTGCCGTCGGTCTTGAGCACTTCATAGACCACGGTCGGCGCGGTGCTGATCAGGTCCAGGTTGTATTCGCGCTCCAGACGCTCCTGCACGATTTCCATGTGCAGCATGCCCAGGAAGCCGCAGCGGAAGCCGAAGCCCATCGCCTCGGAGCTTTCCGGCTCGAAGCGCAGCGCGGCATCGTTCAGGCGCAGCTTGTCCAGCGCTTCGCGCAGGTCCGGGTAGTCTTCGGCGTCGACCGGGAACAGGCCGGCGAACACGCGCGGCTGCATTTCCTGGAAGCCCGGCAGCGGCTTGGAGGCCGGGTCGGCGGCCAGGGTCAGGGTGTCGCCGACCGGTGCGCCGTGCACGTCCTTGATACTGGCCGTGACCCAGCCCACTTCACCGGCCCGCAGCGCCGGCAGCACCTTGCGCTTGGGGGTGAACACGCCGACGTTGTCGACCTGGTGGGTACGGCCGGTGGACATCACCTGCAGCTTGTCGCCGGCCTTGATCTGGCCCTGCATCACGCGCACCAGCGAGACCACGCCGAGGTAATTGTCGAACCACGAGTCGATGATCAGCGCCTGCAGCTTGTCGGTATCGCGCGGCACCGGCGGCGGAATGCGATGCACGATCGCCTCCAGCACGTCGACCACGTTCAGGCCGGTCTTGGCACTGACGGGCACCGCGTCGGTGGCGTCGATGCCGATGACGGCCTCGATTTCGGCCTTGGCGCGCTCGATGTCGGCGGTGGGCAGGTCGATCTTGTTGATCACCGGCACCACTTCCAGGCCCTGCTCGACGGCGGTGTAGCAGTTGGCGACCGACTGCGCTTCCACGCCCTGGGCCGCATCGACCACCAGCAGCGCGCCTTCGCAGGCGGCCAGCGAGCGGCTGACTTCATAGGAGAAGTCGACGTGCCCGGGGGTGTCGATGAAGTTCAGATGGTAGGTCTGGCCGTCTTTCGCCACATAGGGCAACGAGACCGACTGGGCCTTGATGGTGATGCCACGCTCGCGCTCGATCGGGTTCGAGTCGAGCACCTGCGCCTCCATTTCGCGGGCCTGCAGGCCGCCGCAAAGTTGGATGATGCGATCGGCCAGCGTGGACTTGCCGTGGTCAACGTGGGCAATGATGGAGAAGTTGCGGATGAATCGCATCGAATCAGAAGACATAGGTGGCGGCGGCGCGTCGCGTCGTCAGGATGACTGCGGATTATCGCATGGCCGGCCCGGTCCCGCGTGCGGCCGCCCGCGATTGGCGTGATCGGCCCGCCAGAAACGACCGGGCCCGCCGAAGCGGGCCCGGAAACGTAGCGCTGGCGGGGGGGTTACTGCCCGGCCTTGATCGCCACGAAGGCGCTGTTGCCGGTGGCCCGGACCAGCAGCATGACCACATCGCCCTTCTTGTAGGTGGCCAGCGCCTTGTCCAGCGCGGCCACGCTGCCCACCGGGGTACGCCCGACCTGCAGCACCACCATGCCGGGCGAAACACCGGCGTCACGCGCGGACGCGCCGTTGACGCGAGTCACCCGCACGCCCTCGCCCGCCCCGAGGCCCAGTTGCTTGCGCTGGGCGGCGGTCAGGTCGGCCACCTCCAGCCCCAGCAGGGCGTTGGAGCCGGTCTGCGGCGCGGCGGCCTCGGCGGTGGGTCGGGTCGTGCCGCGTTCGGCATCCTCGGCCAACTCGGTCAGGGTGGCGCTGATTTCACGCTCCTTGCCATCGCGGACCACGCCCAGGCGGACCTTGCTGCCCGGCGGCAGCGCGCCGATCAGCGGCGGCAGGTCGCTGAAGGTATTGATCGGGCTGCCGTTCACCGAGCGGATCACATCGCCCGGTTCCACCCCGGCCTTCAGCGCGGCACTGCCCGGCACCACTTCATTGACCAGGGCGCCGCGGCTGTCGGACAGGCCCAGGCCCTGCGCTTTGAGTCCGTCGATCGGCCCCACGGCGGCGCCCAGCTGGCCCCGGCTGACCCGGCCGGTCTTCTTGATCTGTTCGACCGCGCCCATGGCCAGGTCGATCGGGATGGCGAAGCTGATGCCCATGTAGCCGCCCGAGGCGGAGAAGATCTGCGAGTTGATGCCGACCACCTCACCGCGGGTATTGAGCAGCGGGCCGCCCGAGTTGCCCTGGTTGATGGCCACGTCGGTCTGGATGAACGGCACGTAGCGCTGGTCGGCGCCGCCGGTGCTGCGGCCCACGGCGCTGACCACGCCGGCGGTGACCGAGTGGTCCAGGCCGAACGGCGAGCCGATCGCCACCACCCACTGGCCCGGCTTGAGCGTGTTGGAATCGCCCACGCGCACGGTCGGCAGGTTCTTGCCGTCGATCTTGAGCAGGGCCACGTCGTACTGCTGGTCGCTGCCGATCACCTTGGCGGTGAATTCGCGGCGGTCGCCCAGCTTGACCTTCACTTCGCTGGCGTCGGCGACCACGTGGTAGTTGGTCAGCACGTAGCCGTCGGCGGAGATGATGAAGCCCGAGCCCATGCCACGGCCCTGGATGCGCGGGCTGTCGTCCTGGCCACCGGGACCGGGGCCCTGCCCTGGCATCTGGAAGTCCGGGCCGAAGAAGCGCCGGAAGAATTCGGGCATCTCATCGTCGCCGCCCGGGCCCATGCCGCGGGCCTGGCGGTTGCTGCGCACGATGGTGGTTTCCACGTTGACCACGCCAGGGCCGACCTGTTCGACCAGGTTGGTGAAGTCCGGCAGGCCGCTGACCAGCTGCGGCGCGGGCGCGCGGGGCGCCGCGGCGGGGGCCGGGGCGGCGGGAGCGGCAGGGGCCGGCGCCTGGGCGCAGGCCATCAACGGCAGGGTCAGGGCCAGCAGGGTCATGGCCTGGCTACGCATGCGGGGAGTCATCGGACGTCAGCCTCCGGATCGGGACGTGGGGAAAAGCGGGGGCGTTCCGGCCAGGGGGCCGGACGCAGGGTGTGCTGGAGCGGGTGCGACGACAGGGTCAGTCGCGATGCCGGCGCGGCGCGGGGGCGGCCGGGTCGACCTCCTGCAGGCGCGGCTCGAACGGGTAGAACGCGGCCTGCGGCTCCTGCGTGGAGAAGCGGGCGTTCAGCGCCCCGCCGGCCGCCGGGGCCAGGGTCGAGCGCGGCCACGGCTTGGCCTGCAGCGCGGCGACATCGCCGAACGGCAAGGCACGGGCATTGGCGGCCGGCACCACCGGCACCGGCACGGCCTGGCTGGCCACGGCACGCTGCGGCTCGATGCTGCGTTCGCCGGCGCTGCGCGCGGCCTGCTGGGTACGGGTGGCACTGGCGCGGCGCACGGCGGCCACGTCCTGGCGACGGCTGGCGGCAGCGACGGCCGCAGCTGGCACGGCGGCCACGGCGACGGCCGCATCCACTGCCGCAGGCGCGACCGCCGGAGGGCTGGGCGGCAACTGGGCCTGGCTGGCAATGATGGTGGTGGCGGGCGCGTCGAGCGGCGTCTCGCTGGGCAGCTGTTCGCGGGTCATGAACATCGCCACCGCGGCGACCGAGGCGGCCAGCGCGGCGCCACCGCCCCAGCGACGCCAGCCACCGCGACGTTCGCGGCTGCGTTCGACCGGGGCCGCCGGTGCCAGCGGGGCCGGTTCGGCGGCGACCGCACTGCGTACGCGCGCGGCGAAGTCCACCGGGGCCGGTGCGCAGGCCTGGCCGCGCAGCACGTCGCCGAGCAACTGCCAGCGCTCGTGGCAACCGGCCAGCGCTTCATCGTGCTCCAGGCGGCGCAGCATGAAGCGCGCCTCGTCGGGCGACAGCGCGCCATCGACCAGCGCCGACAGCTGCTGGCGGTTGTGGATGTCGATCTTGTCCGGCGTGGTGCCGGCGGTTCCAGGGATTGGCATGTGTTCGCTCATACGCGGCTCTTCTCGCGGGTGGCACTGCCGATATCCAGCAGCGGCCGAAGTTCAGTGTCGATCGCCTCGCGGGCGCGGAAGATCCGCGACCGCACGGTGCCGATCGGGCACCCCATCTTCTGCGCGATATCTTCGTAACTCAGCCCGTCCACCTCGCGCAGGGTGATGGCCGATCGCAGTTCTTCCGGCAATGCCGCCACCGCCTTCATCACCGTCTGCTCCAGCTCCTGGCGCATCAATTCGCGCTCGGGGGTGTCGGTGTCGCGCAGGCGGGTGCCGCTGTCGAACTGCTCGGCGTCACCGATGTCGATGTCATCGGTGGGCGGGCGGCGGTTGTAGGCGGCAAGGTGGTTCTTGGCAGTATTCACGGCTATCCGGTGCAACCAGGTATAGAACTGGGCGTCGCCCCGGAAACTGCCGATCGCGCGGTACGCGCGGACGAACGTGTCCTGTGCGACGTCCTGACATTCACTCCAGTCGGCGATGTAGCGCCCGATCAGCGCCACGATCCGATGCTGGTACTTGCGCACCAGGACATCGAACGCCGCACTCTCGCCGCGCTGCACGCGCCGGACCAGCTCCAGGTCCAGCTCCTGTGGTGTTTCAACCTCGGCCATGTGGGGCCGCACTCCTGTCAGCCCGACCAACGTCGAGCAATGAGACTGCCAATCCCGGGAAAAGTTCAGCGACCGATCACACGACGCCGCACCAGCTTTTAACCACCGTTCCGTTAAGGTTCCCGCTCACGGCACTGAACCGGGCCTGCCCATCCCCCAGCTATTGGGATTTGACGGGGAGGAAACAACCTCTGGATCATAGCCCCCTTCTCCATACACAACCGGATGGAACGTTCCCATGCTCTCAGGCTTCGATGGGCTCCGCTTCGCACATTGGCACCCGCAGATCCGTGATGATGGTGTGGTGGTGCTCAGCCTCGACCGCCACGACAGCAGCGTCAACGCGATGTCCCAGGACGTGCTGCTGGAACTGGGCGACCTGATCGAACGCATCGCCATGGACCCGCCCAAGGCGGTGGTGATCCAGTCGATCAAGCCGGCCGGCTTCATTGCCGGTGCGGACTTGAAGGAGTTCCAGGAATTCGACCGCCGCGGCACCGTCAATGACGCCATCCGCCGCGGCCAGAGCACCTACCAGAAGCTGGCCGAGCTGCCCTGCCCGACCGTGGCCGCCATTCACGGCCATTGCCTGGGCGGCGGCACCGAGCTGGCGCTGGCCTGCCGCTACCGCGTGGCCTCCAACGATCCGTCCACCCGGATCGGCCTGCCGGAAACCCAGTTGGGCATCTTCCCCGGCTGGGGCGGCAGTTCGCGCCTGCCGCAACTGGTGGGTGCACCGGCGGCGATGGACATGATGCTGACCGGTCGCAATCTGTCGGCATCGGCCGCGCGCAGCATCGGTCTGGTGGACAAGGTCGTGGCCCCGGCGGTGCTGCTGGATACCGCGGTGGCACTGGGCCTGTCGGGCACGACCCGCCCGTTCAAGCAGCGCGCGACCGCGTGGGCCACCAACACCTGGCTGGCGCGCAAGCTGCTGGCCCCGCAGATGGCCAAGCAGGTGGCGCGCAAGGCGAAGAAGGACCATTACCCGGCGCCGTACGCACTGATCAACACCTGGGCGCGCACCGGCGGCAGCCCGATCCAGACCCGCCTGGACGCCGAACGCCGTGCGGTGGTGAAGCTGGCCGGCACCCCGACCGCGCGCAACCTGATCCGCATCTTCTTCCTGACCGAACGCCTGAAGGCGCTGGGTGGCAAGGACCATGGCATCAGCCATGTGCACGTGGTGGGCGCCGGCGTGATGGGCGGCGATATTGCGGCGTGGTCGGCCTACAAGGGCTTCAACGTGACGCTGCAGGACCGTGAGCAGCGCTTCATCGACCCGGCCATGGAGCGCGCGCAGGCGCTGTTCGCCAAGAAGGTGAAGGACGAGAGCAAGCGCCCGGCCGTGGCCGCACGGCTGAAGGCCGATCTGGCCGGTGAAGGCGTGGCGCTGGCCGATCTGGTGATCGAGGCGATCATCGAAGATGCCGACGCCAAGCGTTCGCTGTACCAGACGCTGGAGCCGAAGATGAAGGCCGGTGCGCTGCTGACCACCAACACGTCGTCGATTCCGCTGCTTGAGCTGCGCGACCACATCGAGCACCCGGCGCAGTTCGCCGGCCTGCACTATTTCAACCCGGTGGCGCAGATGCCGCTGGTGGAGATCATCCACCACGACGGCATGGCGCCGGAGACCGAGCGCCGGCTGGCGGCGTTCTGCAAGGCGCTGGGCAAGTTCCCGGTGCCGGTGGCCGGCACGCCGGGGTTCCTGGTCAACCGCGTGCTGTTCCCGTACATGCTGGAAGCGGCCACGGCGTATGCGGAAGGCATTCCGGGCCCGGTGATCGACAAGGCGGCGGTGAAGTTCGGCATGCCGATGGGCCCGATCGAACTGCTGGATACGGTGGGGCTGGACGTGGCCGCCGGCGTGGGCAAGGAGCTGGCGCCGTTCCTGGGCCTGCAGATTCCGGCGGCGCTGCAGACGGTGGAACCGGGCAAGCGCGGCAAGAAGGATGGCCAGGGAATCTATAAGTGGGAAAACGGACGGGCGCAGAAGCCGGACGTGCCAGCCAATGCGGAGGTGCCTGCGGATCTGGAAGACCGTCTGATTCTGCCGCTGCTCAACGAGGCGGTGGCGTGCCTGCACGACGGGGTGGTGGCCGATGCGGATCTGCTGGATGCGGGGGTGATCTTCGGGACGGGGTTCGCGCCGTTCCGCGGCGGTCCGATCCAGTACATCCGGGCGACCGGTGCGGACGCGCTGGTGGAGCGTTTGAAGGCGCTGCAGCAGCGGCACGGGGAGCGTTTCGCGCCGCGCCCGGGTTGGGATGCGGCGGTGTTGCGTGAGCCGGTGATGTAAGCCGGGCTGCCGCCCGGCACCTGCCGATGCAACGGCAACTGCAAGTGCAAGTGCAACTGCAACTGCAACTGCAAGGGCCAGAGCGCAAGCGGAGAGCGTAAAGCGGCTCTGGACTGGATCGGGGATGGCGGGGTGGGTCAGGTGGCGGGGGACGCCGTGAACCCATCCCTGGGGGCTTGGTCGCGCCATCCATGGCGCTCACACCCCCGCCACCTGACCCACCCCGCCTTCGATAGTTGGCCGGTGACGGTACGTAGAGCCGGGCTCTGCCCGGCTGCCTTCGCAATTAAACGCTGCCGGGCATCGCCCGGCGCTACTTGGGCTGTTGGCGCAACACCCTGTTGCCCGAATGGGGCATGCAGGGGGTGTGTCTGCATGCGATCCTGCGGGTCTGTCCACGCCAGCGAGAAAGCCCGCATGACGACGATCATTGCGCCCCGTGTCCACGATATCGGCGGTCTGCAGGTGCGCCGCGCCGTGCCTACCCTGCAGGCGCGCAGCGTCGGTCCGTTCGTGTTCGTGGACCAGATGGGTCCGGCGGTGCTTGCGCCGGGGACGGGTATCGATGTGCGTCCGCATCCGCACATCGGGTTGGCGACCGTGACGTTCCTGTGGTCCGGTGCGATCGGTCACCGCGATACGTTGGGGTCGGACCAGGTGATCCGCCCCGGTGACGTCAACTGGATGACCGCCGGGCGCGGCATCGCGCATTCCGAACGTACCCCGCCGCCCGAGCGCGAGCACGATCACCCCATCCACGGGATGCAGACCTGGGTGGCGCTGCCGAAGAGTTTCGAGGAAACCGATCCCGGGTTCTTCCACCACGCGGCGGCCACCCTGCCCCAGCAGCGACGCGACGGTGCCTGGCTGCGGGTGATCGCCGGGCGCGCGTACGGCGAAGAATCGCCGGTGAAGGTGTTCGCGGACACGTTGAATGTGGCGATCGATCTGGATCCGGGTGCGGAAATCGACCTGGATACCGGCCATGTCGAGCGCGCCCTGTACATCCTCGAAGGCGAGGCGCAGCTGGACGGCGTGGATCTGCCCGCGCAGCATCTGGTGATTCCCGAGCTCAATGCGCGTGGTCGGCTGCGCGCCAAGACGCCGGTCAAGGCGATGCTGCTGGGCGGCGAACCGCTGGATGGGCCGCGCCACCTGTGGTGGAACTTCGTGTCCAGCTCCACCGAGCGCATCGAGCAGGCCAAGCACGACTGGGACGCCGGGCGCTTCGGCACGATTCCCGGCGACGACAAAGAATTCATTCCGCTGCCCACCTACTGAGCCGGTGCCGTTCGTCGGCGTCTTGACGCCACGTTCACCCCGATGAACCGCGATTCAGCTACGTTCTGCCTGCCCGTCCCGGGCATCTGGTGGAGAACGATCGATGAGCATGGGCAAACGTCTGGCCGCGGAGTTTCTCGGCACGTTCTGGTTGGTTCTGGGGGGCTGCGGCAGCGCGGTGCTGGCGGCCAAGTTCGGCGGTGATGGCAACCCGCTTGGGATCGGTTTCGTGGGCGTGGCGCTGGCCTTCGGGCTGACCGTGCTCACCGGCGCCTATGCGTTCGGCCACGTCTCCGGTGCGCACTTCAATCCTGCCGTCAGCCTGGGGCTGTGGGCCGGCGGCCGGTTCCCGGCGCGCGACCTGCTGCCCTACATCGTGGCCCAGGTGCTGGGCGGGATCCTGGCCGGTTTCATTCTGCTGCAGATTGCTTCGGGCGCCCCCGGCTTCGCCATCGATGGCAGCCAGGCCGGTGCGTTCGCCAGCAATGGCTACGGCGCCCTGTCGCCGGGTGGCTACAGCGTGGCCGCCGCGTTCCTGTGCGAAGTGGTGCTCACCGCCTTCTTCCTGGTGGTCATCATGGGGTCTACCCACGGCAACGCCCCGGCCGGTTTTGCGCCGATCGCCATCGGGCTGGCGCTCACCCTGATCCACCTGATCAGCATCCCGGTGACCAATACCTCGGTGAACCCGGCGCGCTCCACGGCGGTGGCAGTGTTTGCCGGCAGCGGCGCACTCAGCCAGCTGTGGCTGTTCTGGCTGGCCCCGCTGCTGGGCGGCCTGATCGGCGGCATTGCCTACAAGTGGATCGGCACCGAGCCGCGCTGAGCCTGGGCGGCCGGGGCCGCTCCGGTTCCGGCCGCCTGATTCAAGGCGTGGTGGCCCACGGAAGGGACCATTTGAAACAGTTATTTGTAGATCCAGTCACATTCCGTTAAGGTCCGAATCACCACGCCGTCACCTGGCAGGCGAGGTACTCCGGGACGCGCATGGGGAAAATGCGCACGGACGGCCTGGGTTGTCTGCGGCCCCCGGACCCCTTCTGCCAGCACGACGCGCGGCCACTTCGACCTTTGGGGGAAGCCATGAACATCCTGCGCGCTGCCGTGTGCCTGTGCCTGTTGTTGTCCGCTGCGGCCGTCTCGGCCCAGTCCTCGAACGTGTGCCCGTCCCTGCCCGCCGACAGCGGCCTGCAATGGCAGGAGCAGGCGCGGGCCGACTTCGTCCTGTGCAAGGCCAGCACCGGCGATGGCCGCGAGGTGCTCAGCCTGATGCTGACCGCACGCGACCCGAACCTGCCGCTGAGCCGCCCGCTGCGCCAGGAAAAGGGCCTGTTCGCCGGTGAATCGCTGTACTGGTACCAGCCCGACCTGGGCGGCCAGCAGCCGCCGGGCTACGAAACGCGCCGCATCACCGTGGTGAAGTTCGACAAGAACCGCTACGCGCAGATCGCGCTGTATGCCGGGGATGCCAAAGAGCTGGGTGCGTTGCAGTCGCTCACCCAGGGCATGAACCTCACGCCCACGGCGGTCGCCGCGGGGCGCTGAGATGGCCGGGAATGTGCATGGCGCACATCCCGGTAGTGCCGGCCGCTGGCCGGCTGCGCCCCTGCCTCCAGGCTCCATCGGGTTGCCGGCCAGCGGCCGGCACTATCTGTGCTCCCCCAGCGTGATGCGGTTGCCGGCCAGCGGCCGGCACTACCTGTGCTTTTGCAGCGTGATGCGGTTGGCGGCCAGCGGTCGGCACCGCCCGTGTTTCCGCCGCGTCATGGGGGTGCCGACCGACGGCCGGCACCACCGGTCAGAAGCGGCCTTCCTGGAAATCGACGAAGGCCTGCATCAGCTCCTGGCGGGTGTTCATCACGAACGGCCCGTGGCGCATTACCGGCTCGCGCAGCGGTCGCCCTGCCACCAGGATCAGGCGGGCACCCTCGGCGCCGGCCTGCAGCTGCAGCAGTTCGCCGCCGCCCAGCACCGCCAGTTCCTGGCGCGCCACCGGACGTGCATCTTCGCCCTGCCCCACCGTCAGCCCGCCTTCGAACACGTAGGCAAACGCGTTGTGCCCTTCCGGCAAGGTGTAGTCCCAGCGCGCGTTGGCGTCCAGGGTGATGTCCAGGTACACCGGGTCGGTGGCCGGCTGCACGATCGGGCCGCTCACCTCGCCCACTTGGCCGGCAATCACCTTCACCTGCACGCCGTCGCCGGGCGCGGTGACGGGAATGCGCTCGGGCGCGAATTCCTGGTACTTCGGGTCGGTCATCTTGTCGCGCGCGGGCAGGTTCACCCACAGCTGGAAGCCGCGCATCTGCCCCGATTCCTGCTCGGGCATCTCCGAATGCACCAGCCCACGGCCGGCGGTCATCCACTGCACGCTGCCCGGGGTAAGCAGGCCTTCGTTGCCGTGGTTGTCCTTGTGCCGCATGCGCCCGTCGAGCATGTAGGTGACGGTTTCGAAGCCGCGGTGCGGATGGCTCGGGAACCCGGCGATGTAGTCCTCGGCGCGGTCGGTGCCGAATTCATCCAGCAGCAGGAACGGGTCCAGGTCAGGCAGCGAGGGGCCGCCGATCACCCGGGTCAAGCGCACGCCGGCGCCATCGGAGGTGGCCATGCCACGGATCGTGCGCTGTACGCGCACCGGGGTTGGGCTGCTCATCTCGACTCCAGCAAAAGGAAACCAGCCAACAAGATGGGCGCCCGGGTGGCAGCCGCCAATCGCCACGCCCGCAACCGATTGTTCCAGCGGTGGCGTTCGCACCCCGTGCAGGCGCGCGCGTCCACCGGGCCGTTGTCCGCATCGTCACGCACGCCACGTTGCGACCTACGACCAAAGTACTAGCGGCAAGCACCTGCGTTTGCATTGACCCCATCGGTGCCAAGGCAGACTCTTACGACGATCTCCAGGGAGACGCAATCTCATGAAAGGTTTTTCCAAGCTGGGCTGGGCCGCGCTCGCGCTGCTCGGCGCGTTCTGTCTGGGCGTGGTCGCACTGCGCCGTGGCGAACACATCAACGCGTTGTGGATCGTGGTCGCCGCGGTGTCGATCTACCTGATCGCCTACCGCTTCTACAGCCTGTTCATCGCCGACAAGGTGATGCAGCTCGACCCGACCCGGGCCACCCCCGCAGTGCTCAACAACGACGGCCTGGACTACGTGCCCACCAACAAGCACGTGCTGTTCGGCCACCACTTCGCCGCGATCGCCGGCGCGGGGCCGCTGGTGGGTCCGGTGCTGGCCGCGCAGATGGGCTACCTGCCCGGCCTGCTCTGGCTGGTGGTCGGCGTGGTATTAGCCGGCGCGGTGCAGGACTTCATGGTGCTGTTCATCTCCAGCCGCCGCAACGGTCGCTCGCTGGGTGACCTGGTGCGCGAGGAGATGGGCCAGGTGCCCGGCACCATCGCGCTGTTCGGCGCCTTCCTGATCATGATCATCATCCTGGCGGTGCTGGCGATGGTGGTGGTCAAGGCATTGGCCGAGAGCCCGTGGGGCATGTTCACGGTGATCGCCACCATGCCCATCGCGATCCTGATGGGCGTGTACATGCGCTACATCCGCCCCGGCAAGATCGGGGAGATTTCGGTGGTCGGCCTGTTCCTGCTGCTGGCCGCCATCTGGTACGGCGGCAAGGTGGCCGCCGATCCCGTCTGGGGCCCGGCCTTCACCTTCACCGGCATCGAGATCACCTGGATGCTGATCGGCTACGGCTTCGTGGCCTCGGTGCTGCCGGTGTGGCTGCTGCTGGCACCGCGCGACTACCTGTCCACCTTCCTCAAGATCGGCACCATCGTGGCGCTGGCGATCGGCATCCTGATCGTCATGCCGGAACTGAAGATGCCGGCGCTGACCCAGTTCGCGGCCAGCGGTGACGGCCCGGTCTGGAAGGGCGGCATGTTCCCGTTCCTGTTCATCACCATTGCCTGCGGCGCGGTGTCGGGTTTCCATGCGCTGATCGCCTCGGGCACCACGCCCAAGCTGTTGGCCAATGAGCGCCACATGCGCTACATCGGCTACGGCGGCATGCTGATGGAATCGTTCGTGGCGGTGATGGCGCTGGTAGCGGCCTCGATCATCGACCCGGGCGTCTACTTCGCGATGAACAGCCCGGCGGCGGTGATCGGCGCCGATGCGGCCTCGGCCGCGCACTTCATCAGCACGACCTGGGGCTTTGCGATTACCCCCGAGCAGCTGGAAGCCACCGCACTGGCCATCGGCGAGCCGACCATCCTGCACCGTGCCGGTGGTGCACCGACGCTGGCGGTGGGCATCGCGCAGATCCTGCACCAGGCCATTCCCAGTGGCAGCAACGCGATGATGGCGTTCTGGTACCACTTCGCGATCCTGTTCGAAGCGCTGTTCATCCTGACCGCGGTGGATGCCGGTACCCGTGCCGGTCGCTTCATGCTGCAGGACCTGCTGGGCAACTTCATCCCGGCGCTGAAGAAGACCGAATCGTGGACGGCCAACATCATCGCCACGGCCGGTTGCGTGGCGCTGTGGGGCTACCTGCTGTACACCGGCGTGAAGGATCCCTTCGGCGGCATCCAGACCCTGTGGCCGCTGTTCGGTATCTCCAACCAGATGCTGGCCGGCATTGCGCTGATGCTGGGCACTGTGGTGCTGTTCAAGATGAAGCGCGAGCGCTTTGCCTGGGTGACCGGCGTGCCGGCGGTGTGGCTGCTGATCTGCACCACGTATGCGGGCCTGATCAAGATCTTCGACAAGAACCCGGCCCAGGGCTTCCTGGCGCAGGCGCACAAGTTCCAGGACGCGATCGCCACCGGCACCATCACCGCGCCGGCCAAGAGCCTGGACCAGATGCACCAGATCGTGGTCAACGCCTACGTCAACACCAGCCTGACCGTGTTGTTCCTGTTCGTGGTGTTCTCGATCCTGTTCTATGCGATCAAGACCATCGTGCAGGCGCGCCGCAACCCGCAGCGCACGGACAAGGAAACCCCGTACGTGGCGCTGCAGCCGCACCAGATGGCGGACCTGTGATGAGTACAGAACTGGTTCCCGTTGGGCAGTACCAGGCACACCGCCGGTTGTGGCGGCGCCTGGTGCAGACCGCACGCCTGTGCTGCGGCATCCCCGACTACGACAACTACGTACGCCACGTGCTCGACAACCATCCCGACCGCGTGCCGATGGACTACAAGACCTTCTTCCGCGAGCGCCAGGAGGCGCGCTACGGCGGCAGGAACGGGGGCCGCTGCTGCTGAGCGGCGACATCGGTGGAGTAACGGAACGGCGGCGCGAAAGCGCCGCCGTTTTTTCATGGCGGAAGCCGGTTGTCGGCCGGTTCCCGTGAAGCTCACCCGGTTCGGCCGGTTTCCGCGAACCGCATCGGGTTCGACCGGTTTCCGTGAACCGCACGCGGTTCAACCGGCGCCCGTGAACCTTACCCGGTAGTGCCGGCCGCTGGCCGGCTCCTCATGGGCCCACGGTGTCACCTGGAGCCGGCCAGCGGCCGGCACTACCGGGTCAGCGTGACCTTGGCGTTGTTGGCCGCGCCCATGCGGTCGGTGTAGGCCTGCCCGCGCTGCAGCAGGTAGAAGCTGTCCAGGTAGTCGGTGTCGTTGGCGAACCAGGTGGTGGGCATCGCCTTGAGGATGGCGCCGGCGATGTCGGCGATCACCGCGTACTCCGGTGCGAACGCACCCAGTGCCGCCTTGACGCCATCGGTCAATGCCACCAGCAGGTCCTGGTAGTTGGTGTCGCCGTCATCTTCGAACAGCTGCACATTGGCCGCGTCGAACCGGTAGTTGCCCCAGATGACCAGCGGTTGGCCGGGGGTGTAGTCGGTGTTGTCGTGGTCCAGGTACGGCAGAGTCAGCGTGGCCATCTCCGGTTCGGCCGCGCCGATCTGCAGGCCCGACACCACCGCGAACACCTCCGCGCCGCCCAGCGCCCACGGCTCCTGGTCGTCGGCCAGGCGGATGCGGTCCAGCCGGGTCAGGTCGAGCGAGGCGCTGCCGTTGGCGGCCAACCGGATGCGGTCCGGCGATTGCAGGCCGCGCGCCTGCAGCCCGGCATTGACCACCGCCATGCCCTCTTCCACCGCCGTGCGCGTATCCACATCGACGATCAGCACCGGGAAGGCCGGCGCGGTGCGCGCGTCCAGCGTGTGGCGACGCCCCTGCGGGTCGTAGGCGTTCAGCGTGGTCCAGTGGCGGTCATCGCCGCGCGGGAGCACGGCCACCCATAGCTGCGCGGCAGGCACGTCGGTGAGCCGGGTGCCGCTGGGGATGTAGGCGCGGAGCTGCAGCAGGTCAGCGCCCGCGGCGGGCAGCCCTTTTTTCTGCCGCAGCTGGCGATCCTGGGCGGCCAGCGTGCGCGAGGCCTGGGTGCGCGCCTGCGGGTCGAAGCGGGCCATCACCCGGGCCAGCGGCACACCGTCGGGGCGCGCGGCGAGCGCGCCGGTCACCGCCGTGGCGAAGCCCGGCTGGGCGATCAGCGCGGCCACATCACGGGCGCTGGCATCGGTAATGGCCTGCACATCGGCGCGCTCGATGCGCGCGGTCTGGGCAACGGCGGTGGCGCTGGCCAACAACAGCAGCGCGGTGACACAGCATCGGAACAGTCCCTGGGGTTTCATGCAACGTCCTGACTGGACGCCGATTGCCATCGGCGGAGATTCCCACCCGTGATGCCCCCTGCCACGGGGTGGCGCATGAGGCCGCACGTTACGGGGCAATTGCCGCTGCGTCTGATACCCGCTCCACACTCTGGACGTCCAAAGGGTAGTGCCGGCCGCTGGCCGGCTCCAAGCCATCTCAATTCCCGGTAGTGCCGGCCGCTGGCCGGCTCCAGGCAATATCAATCCCGCGGTAGTGCCGGCCGCTGGCCGGCTCCAGGTGACACCATGGGTTCATGAGGAGCCGGCCAGCGG
>NZ_JBFTIS010000012.1:0-103984 GCF_056395005.1 Stenotrophomonas sp. 10N36
GGGCGCTGGGTCCCCATGCCCTTGGAGGCGAAATAAAGGGGGAGGGGGCGGCCGCAGGCCGACGCCGGAGGACATTCGCCGGAAAGGGCATGGGGGCCCAGCGCCCGACCCGCCGACGGCTGCGCTTGGAAAGCGCCAAGGCACCATCCTGCTTACCCCGCGTATGGGCGAAGAACCAAAAAAAAACCACCCGCATGCGGGTGGTTTTTCATCCAACGCTGTTGCGGCAGATCAGTTGACCTGGGTGCTCGGCGTAGCGGCTGCCTGGGTCAGCAGGCGGTTGATGTCCTGCAGTTCGGCGATGTCCAGCGTGCCCACGGCCTGGCCCAGCTGCAGACGGTTCTGCAGGAAGGTGTAGCGCGCGTTGGCGTAGTCCAGCTGCGCCGAGAACAGGATGCGCTGGTTCTGGATCACGTCCAGCACGGTGCGGGTACCCACTTCCAGGCCCACCTGCGAGGCGTCGTAGGCGCTCTGTGCCGAGACCACGGCCAGGCGGCGCGCTTCCACTTCGCTGATGCCGGCCACCAGGGTCTGGTAGGCATTGCGGGTGTTGCGGTCGAGGGCGCGCTTCTGCTGCTCGTAACCGTCCTGCGCGATGTCGCGCTGGGCCAGTGCCTGGCGCACGCCCGACTGGGTGGCACCGCCGGAGAAGATCGGCACGCTCAGGGTCAGGCCGACGCTGTTGGTGCGCAGGTCGGGGTTGAATGCACCGCCGCTGCCGACGTTGGAATCGCCCCAGGTTGCGCTCTTGCCCCAGCTGCCGCCCAGCGACAGGGTCGGGTAGTGGCCGCCGCGAGCGGCCGACACGCCGGACTCGGCCGCGCTGACCTTCAGTTCCTGCGCCTTCAGCGCCGGGTTCTGGGCCACCGCTTCACCGACCAGCTGGTCGATCTGGGCGTACTTGGCCGGCAGTTCCGGGCGGAAGTCGGCCGGCAGGGCGCGCAGGTCGGCCACCGGCTGGCCGGTCAACTCGGTCAGGGCCTGGTAGCTGTCGGCCAGGGTGTTCTGGGCGACGATGGTGTTGGCGCGGGCCTGGTCGTACTGGGCGCGCGCTTCATGCACGTCGGTGATCGGGGCCAGGCCCACTTCCAGGCGCTTGTCAGCGAAGTCGAACTGCTTCTTGGCCGCTGCTTCGTTGGTCTGCGCAGCGGTGAGCGATTCGATTGCGACCAGCACGTTGAAGTACGCCGCCGAGGTGCGCACGATCAGGCTGTCGTTGGCCGAGTCCAGGGTGAAGTCGGCGGCCTGGCTCAGTTCGCGCTGCGAGCGCAGGTTGGCGAACTGGCTGAAGTTGAACAACGTCTGGGTGCCGTTGATCGTGTAGGTACGACGCTTGGTGGTGGACGTGCCGGTATTGAAGCCCCGGTCGTCGCTGCGGCTGCGGTTGAGCGCGGCCTCACCATTGAGCTGCGGCAGCAGCGCGGCGCGTGCCTGCACGGCGCCTTCCTTGTCGTACAGACGGGTCGATTCAGCCGCGGACAGCTGCGGGTCGCCATTGCGCGCCATTTCGTAGACCTGCAGCAGGTCGGCGGCAGAGGCGGTCATCGGCAGCAGGGCGGCGGCCAGCGCAATAGCGAGGGATCGGCGGATCATTGCGGCTTCCTTGGACTCAGAGTTGGAACTGGGGCGCCGGAGCGGCACCGCGCAGGTAATCGATATCGGTTTCAAACAGCGACTCGGTGCTGCCGTCGGCCTTGACCAGCACCGCTTCCATCACCGGCGACTGGCCGCGGATGACGAACAGACGGCCACCGGGACGCAGCCACTGGGTGAAACGTGACGGGATGGTGTCCACCGCGGCGGTCACGCAGATCGCGTCGAAGCGGCGCTCGGTGTCCCAGGTCAGGGCATCGGCGGTTTCAATCCGCACGTTGTTGCCCAGGCCGGCGGCATCCAGGCGCGCACGCGCACCGGTAGCCAGTTCCGGCTGGATTTCAAGGCTCAGCACTTCGCGGGCCAGTTCGCCCATGCAGGCGCTCAGGTAGCCGCTGCCGGTGCCGATTTCCAGCACTTCGTCGCCCGGCTGCAGATCCAGCGCCTGCAGGGTGCGGCCTTCGATGACCGGCTTCATCATCTTCTGCCCGAAGCCCAGCGGCAGTTCGATGTCGGCATACGCCAGGGCCTTGTGCGATTCAGCGACGAACGCTTCGCGCGGCAGGCGTGCCAGTACATCGAGCACGCGGATCTCCAGCACGTCCCAGGGACGGATCTGCTGTTCGACCATCAGTTCGCGGGCGTGGGAGTAATCGATCGTCATGAGGTTTCTAGTTCCAGCGCAGTGGGCCGGCCATTTTACCGGTGCCGGGAGCCGGCGGCGCGCTGAGAGCATCGCTGCCGTCGCGCCGGGGTCGCAGTGCCGGAAGTCACCGCGACCTCCGGTCCATTCATGTTGTTCTCACGCCGTGGGGCGCGGCGCGTACGCCCTCAGGAAGAAGTCGACGCTGGCGCTCACGTGGGCATCGGCGTCGCAGTCGGCCGGGGTCGGTCGCAGCCCGCACATCATATGCGTATGCAGCTCGCCTTTGATGAGGGTCATCAACTGCAGCGCGGCGGTTTCACAGTCCTCGATCTCCAGCTCGCCACGGGCCACGCGGGCGCGCAGGAACTCGGCCAGGGCGTCGGTGGTGCGTTGCGGGCCGGCCACCCAGAACATCTCGCGCAGGCGGTCGTCGGTTTCCGGGGCCATCATCACCCGCTGCACGGCCACCGCCTCGGCCGAGGTGATCATGCTGAAGAAGGCGTGGCCGATGCCCAGCAGCTGGTCGTGCAACGGCCCTTCGGCGTCGGTGACAAACAGCGCGTCGGGCAGCATGGCCACACAGGTCGACTTCACAGCTTCGGTGAAAAGCGTCTCTTTGTCGCCGAAATGGCTGTAAACGGTCAGCTTCGACACGCCCGCCTGGGCGGCAATACTGTCCATGCTCACCCCGTTGTAGCCCTGGTCCACGAACAGGGCCTTGGCCGCCTCCAGGATCGCCGCGCGTTTGCCCAGGTCCTTCGGTCGCCCCGGCCCGGAGGCCTTGGCGGCGGGCTTGGCAGGGGCAACGGGGGCGGTCGGATCAGTCATCCAAACAATACTAGACCAATCGGTTCGATATTTATACTATACCGGCTGGTTCACTATTAGCCGTGCTGCAACAGTATGTTGCCGGCGCGAATTTTCCCGGATTTCTTCTCAGGTCCTGTACCTCATGAAAAGCATGCGTTGGTTGGGTGGTGGTTTGCTGGTGGTGCTGCTGGCGGCGTGCGGCAAGCAGGATGCCGAGCCGTCGGCTGCCATTCCGGTCCTGGTGGTGCATCCGGGCACCGTGGCCGGGCAGGAAGCGGCTGCCTATCCGGGTGAGGTGCATGCCCGCCAGGAGAGCCAGCTGTCCTTCCGGGTGGGAGGCAACATGGTCAAGCGCCTGGTCGATGCCGGCCAGCGCGTGCGCAAGGGCGAGCTGCTGGCCGAACTGGACGCGGCCGACTACAGCGCCCAGGCCGCCGCCTCGCAGGCCCAGCTGGCCGCCGCCGATGCCGACCTGGTGCGCGCCCGCGACGACCAGAAGCGCTACGCCAAGCTGGCCGAAGACCAGCTGGTGAGCCGCTCGGCGCTGGACCAGCAGACCGCCGCCTTCAAGGCCGCGCAGGGCCAGGCCAATGCCGCCCGCGCCAACCTGGCCGTGGCCCGCAACCAGGCCGATTACGCGCAGCTGCGCGCCCCCGCCGACGGCGTGATCGCCAGCCGCCAGGCCGAAGCCGGGCAGGTGGTGAGCGCGGGGCAGACCGTGTTCACCCTGGCCGCCGATGGCGGGCGCGAGGTGCTGATCGCCTTGCCGGAAAGCAGCATCCGCGACTACCAGGTGGGCCAGGCGGTGCAGGTGGAACTGTGGAACCGCCCGGGCCAGCTGCTGCCCGGCACGATCCGCGAGATCGCCCCGGCCGCCGATGCGCAGGCCCGCACCTACGCCACCCGGGTCAGCCTGGCGCCCGAAGCGCTGAGCGAAGTGGAACTGGGCCAGAGCGCGCGCGTGTTCGCCCGCGCCGGCCGCAGCGGCACCCTGCAGCTGCCGCTGGCGGCGGTGCTGCGTGGCGCCGACGGCACGGCCAGCGTGTGGGTGGTGAACCCGGCCAACGGCGCGCTCAAGGCCACCCCGGTAACGGCGGGTGCCTACGGTGCCGACGCGGTGCCGGTGCTGACCGGTGTCACCGGCACCGACTGGGTGGTCGCCGCCGGCGGTCACCTGTTGCGCGAGGGCCAAGTGGTGACCCCGGTGGACCGCCAGAACCGCCCGGTGCTGGCACCGGCGGCCGCGCCTGCTGCCGCCGGCAAGGGGCACTGAGCCGTGCGCCGCTTCAATCTTTCCGAATGGGCGTTGAGCAACCGCCCGCTGGTGCTGTTTGCGATGCTCGCGTTCGCGGTCATCGGCGCCTGGTCGTACAAGCACCTGGGCCAGTCCGAGGATCCGCCGTTCACCTTCAAGGCGATGGTGGTGCGCACGATGTGGCCCGGCGCCACCGCCGAGCAGGTCTCGCGGCAGGTGACCGAGCCGATTGAAAAAGCGCTGATGAACACCGGTGAATACGAGTTCATCCGGTCCTACTCGCGTCCGGGCGAGTCGCAGGTGATCTTCATGGCGCGCGACAGCCTGCGCTCCAAGCAGATTCCGGACCTGTGGTACCAGGTGCGCAAACGCGTGGGCGACATCCGCGCCACGCTGCCGCGCGAGATCGTCGGGCCGTTCTACAACGATGAGTTCGGCGACACCTTCGGCAACATCTACGCGTTGACCGGCAAGGGCTTCGATTACGCGGTGATGCGCGACTACGCCGACCGCATCCAGCTGGAACTGCAGCGCGTGCCGGACGTCGGCAAGATCGACTTGGTGGGCCTGCAGGACGAGAAGGTCTGGATCGAGCTGTCCAACACCAAGCTGGCCACGCTGGGCGTGTCGCTGCAGCAGGTGCAGCAGGCGCTGGCCGACCAGAACGCGGTCAGTGCCACCAGCTTCTTTGAGACCCCCAGCGACCGCGTACAGCTGCGCGTGACCGGCCAGTTCGATTCCATCGAGGACATCCGCCGGTTCCCGATCCAGGCCGGCGAGCGCACGATCCATCTGGGCGATATCGCGCAGGTCAAGCGCGGCTTCGCCGATCCTGCCTCGCCGAAGATGCGCTTCATGGGCGAGGACGCCATCGGCCTGGCCGTGGCGATGAAGGACGGCGGCGACATCCTGAAGCTCGGCGCCACCCTGGACGCCGAGTTCGAGCGCCTGCAGAAGACCCTGCCTGCCGGCATGCAGCTGCGCAAGGTGTCCGACCAGCCGCACGCGGTGGAAGAGTCGGTGGGCGAGTTCGTGCAGGTGCTCACCGAAGCGGTGGTGATCGTGCTGCTGGTCAGCTTCTTCTCGCTGGGCCTGCGCACCGGCCTGGTGGTGGGCGTGACCATTCCGCTGGTGCTGGCGATGACGTTCTTCGTCATGCATTACTTCGGCATCGGCCTGCACAAGATTTCCCTCGGCGCGCTGGTGCTGGCGCTGGGCCTGCTGGTGGACGATGCGATCATCGCGGTGGAGATGATGGCCACCAAGATGGAGCAGGGCTACGACCGCCTGCGCGCGGCCAGTTTCGCCTGGGAATCCACCGCCTTCCCGATGCTCACCGGCACGCTGATCACCGCCGCCGGCTTCCTGCCGATCGCCACCGCGGCATCGAGTACCGGTGAGTACACCCGTTCGCTGTTCCAGGTGGTGACCATCGCGCTGGTGGTGTCGTGGATTGCCGCGGTGCTGTTCATTCCGTACCTGGGCGACAAGATGCTGCCGGACCTGTTCAACCGGCAGCCGCCCAAGCCGACCAGCCTGGCCGGGCGCTGGCACGCCCGCCGCCTGCAGTGGGCCGACCGCCACCCGGCGTTCGCGCGCTGGATCAAGCCGACCGAGCATGCGCACGACCATGATCCGTACCAGCGGCCGTTTTACACCCGCTTCCGCAGCTTCCTGGATACGTGCCTGCGTCACCGCTGGTGGGTGATCGGCGCGACGATTGCGCTGTTCATCTTCTCGCTGGCGATCTTCCGCTTCGTGCCGCAGCAGTTCTTCCCCGATTCGACCCGGCCCGAGCTGATGGTCGACATCGAGCTGGCCGAAGGTGCATCGCTGGCCTCCACCCAGGCCCAGGCCAGCAAGCTGGAAAAGCTGTTGAAGGGCCGCGAGGGCATCAGCAACTACGTGGCCTACGTGGGGACCGGTTCGCCGCGCTTCTACCTGCCGCTGGACCAGCAGCTGCCGGCCACCAACTTCGCCCAGTTCGTGGTGCTCACCGCCGACGCCAAGGCCCGTGAGTCCACCCGCGACTGGCTGATGAAGGACGTGATCAAGCAGTTCCCTGACGTGCAGATGCGCGTGACCCGCCTGGAGAACGGTCCGCCGGTGGGCTACCCGGTGCAGATGCGCATCTCCGGCGAGCACATCGCGCAGGTGCAGGCCATTGCCCGCCAGGTCGAGGCCAAGGTGCGCGAGAACCCGCACGTGATCAACGTCAACCTGGACTGGAGCGAGCCGAGCAAGGTGGTGCGGCTGGTGATCGACCAGGACCGTGCCCGCGCCTTGGGCGTGAGCAGCGCGCAGGTGAGCCAGTTCCTGAGCAGTTCGCTCTCGGGCATGAGCGTGAGCACCTACCGCGAAGGCAACCGCCAGATCGAGATGCTGCTGCGCGGGCCGGACAACGAGCGCGCCCAGCTGGGCCTGCTCGGCAGCCTGGCCATTCCCACCGCCAGCGGCACCCCGGTGACGCTGTCGCAGGTGGCGCGCCTGGAGTATGCCTTCGAGGACGGCATCATCTGGCACCGCAACCGACTCCCCACGGTGACCGTGCGCGCCGATATCGGCGATGGCATGCAGCCGCTGGACGTGGTGCAGCAGATCCTGCCCACCCTGGACGGCATCCGTGCACAGCTGCCGTCGGGCTACCTGCTGGAGACTGGCGGCACCGTGGAAGACTCGGCGCGCGGTCAGAACTCGATCAAGGCCGGCATGCCGCTGTTCCTGATCGTGGTGGCCACGCTGCTGATGCTGCAGCTGCGCAGCTTCTCGCGTGCGGCCATGGTGCTGGTCACCGCGCCGCTGGGCATCATCGGCGCGACCCTGTTCCTGCTGCTGTTCCGCGCGCCGTTCGGCTTCGTGGCGCTGCTGGGCACCATCGCGCTGGCCGGCATGATCATGCGCAACTCGGTGATCCTGATCGACCAGATCCAGCAGGACATCGATGCCGGGCACGATCGATGGCACGCCATCATCGACGCCACCGTGCGCCGCTTCCGCCCGATCGTGCTGACCGCGCTGGCCGCGGTGCTGGCGATGATCCCGCTGTCGCGCAGTGCGTTCTATGGCTCGATGGCGATCTCGATCATGGGCGGCTTGATCGTCGGCACCGTGCTGACGTTGGTGTTCCTGCCGGCGCTGTATGCGGCATGGTTCCGGGTGAAGCCGGACGAGGCCAGGACCAGCGAAGGTTGATGGACGATGAAGCCGGCCGATGGCCGGCTTCATTCTTTCAGCCTGACGCGAATGCCTGTCGTCTTCGCGGTACTGGCGAGCGCACAATGCACACCGGATTCTCTTCGGTCGCGCATGATGTCGCTTCGTTTTTCCTCTCTGTTCGCTTCTGTTGCGGCCGTTGCCTTGTTGATGGCCGTCGCGCCGCCAGCGGAGGCGAACACTGCCGCCAGCTTCCAGCGCGATCTCGTCGAGCTCCTGGAATGCCGTGCCTCACCGGCGACGGTGGAGGCGGTGACGACGGCGCTGCGGGGCGCACGATACGGCTCGCCGCAGGAGCGTCCGGCCTATCTGCAGGGCTGGGGCTTCACACGCAGCAGTGACGAGGAGGACATGACGACCTTCATCGACATGCCGGCCGCGTTGACGGTGCACGGCATCACAACACGCCGCCTGCTGGCGGATGACAGGGGCTTTTCGATTCCCATCGATGCCGGGCAGCGTGCGCGCATTGTCAGCGGCAACGGACTGCGGCGTCGGTCGAGTACGTTGCGTGAGCCGTTTCAGGTGTGGTCAGCGCCCCCTACAGCCGTCAACACGTCATCGCCCGGTGCGATCGTGGTGAGCAGCGATGGTGAGGGCTATCGGGTGGGCTGTGACTACCCGGGTCCGATGCGCGAGGCGCGCATTCCGCCCCGATTGCGCGAGACGGCCACGGCGGATGATATGGGCGCCGCGCTCGAATGTCGGGCGGACGACGCTGCCATGCGGCGCATCGCCAACCTGTGGGAGCGTGTCTCGGAACTGTCGCCGCTGGCATGGCCGGACAATGTAAGCGCGGTCGCCGAGCGTGAGTACCATGCCGATGGCCAGGAGATTCCCGTCGTGGTCGTCACGCTGGAGCAGCCGGTGGCGTTGAAGGGTCTGCCTGCGCAGTCGCTCGTCCTCGCCTATGGAGGTTACTTCGCGGCGGACATGGGCGATGCGCCGCTGAGGGCGGTGCTCGATGCCGCCGGCCTGGGCCCGGCGGATCGGCATGCAGAGGGGTATTGGATGCGCGAAGCAACGCGGGAGGCGTCCTCCGGATACACGCGCGTGCGGGCGTTCAGCGTCATACCCACCGACAGCGGCGCGGTGCTGGCCGGCTGCATGACCAGCGACATTCTCTCGGTGCACTGACCGCTGCGGCACGACACGCCGCAGGGCGCAGCGGATGAACACCGCCGCGCCTCTTCAACGGTCCGCCTTCAGTAAACGCCCTGCGCCAGCATCGCATCGGCCACTTTGACGAAGCCGGCGATATTGGCGCCATCGACGTAGTTCACACTGCCATCGGCACGCTTGCCGTGGCGCACGCAGTTGGCGTGGATATCCTTCATGATCCCGTGCAGACGCTCATCGACATCGGCGTGATGCCACGACAGGCGCTGCGCGTTCTGGCTCATCTCCAACCCTGAAGTGGCCACGCCACCGGCGTTGCTGGCCTTGCCCGGGGCGTACAGGATGCCGGCCTTGAGGAAGACCTCCACCGCCTCCAGCGTGGCGGGCATGTTGGCGCCTTCGGCCACGCACAGCACGCCGTTGTCGACCAAAGCGCGGGCATCGTCTTCGTCCAGCTCGTTCTGGGTGGCGCAGGGCAGGGCGATCTCGGCCGGGATGTGCCAGGGACGCTTGCCGTCCAGGTACTCGAAGCGCGTGTCATCAGCCAGTTCGGACAGGCAGCCGCGACGTTCGTTGCGTAGTTCCATCACCTCCTGCAGGCCCGCTTCGTCGAAGCCGTCACGGGCGTACAGCGTGCCGCCGGAATCGGAGAGCGTGAGTACTTTTGCGCCCAGTTCAATGGCCTTGATCGCCGCATGCTGGGCCACGTTGCCAGCGCCGGAAATCAGCACTTTCGCGCCATCGGTATCGCGGCGGGCATGGTGCAGCATCTGCTCGACGAAGTAGACCGTGCCGAAGCCGGTCGCCTCCGGGCGCATCAGGCTGCCACCGTAGGAGAGCCCTTTGCCGGTGAACACGCAGGCGGCATTGTTGGTGAGCTTCTTCATCATGCCGGCCATGTAGCCGACCTCGCGCGCGCCCACGCCGATATCGCCCGCGGGCACGTCGGTGTCGGCACCGAGGTGGCGATGGAGCTCCAGCATCAAGGCCTGGCAGAAGCGCATCACCTCGGTGTCGCTGCGGCCCTTGGGATTGAAGTCCGAGCCGCCCTTGCCACCGCCCATCGGCAGAGTGGTGAGCGCGTTCTTCAGGGTCTGCTCGAACGCGAGGAACTTCAGGATCGACGGGTTGACCGACGGATGAAAGCGCATGCCGCCCTTGAACGGGCCGATCGCCGAACTGTGCTGCACCCGCCAGCCGCGATTCACATGGATCTTGCCGGCATCATCGGCCCAGGCCACGCGAAACTGGATCACCCGCTCGGGCTCCACCAGCCGCTCCAGCAGGCCATGTTCCAGGTAGCGGGGATTGCGCTCCAGGAACGGCCACAGGCTTTGGATCACTTCTTTGACGGCCTGCAGGAACTCCGGCTGATGCGGATCGCGCTGGGCCACGTGGGCGAGAAAGTCGGCAGAGGAACGAGGGTTCAAAGGCTTTCCTTGTTGGGGGCCGGCCGCTGGCTGCGACGTGGCCGACGGGACAGGGAGGCCGTGCGGGATGTAGACACACGAACGCGGCCCTCAGGCCGCGTTCGTGACGATCATTGCAGCTTGGCAAGGACCGCGTCGGTTGCTGCGGCGGTACTCACCGCAAAACCCTTGGCGGCGAGATCGGCGGTGAACACGCCGTCATCCAGCACGGCATACACCGCGGCCTCGACCGTAGCAGCCTCGTCGTCCAGCCCCAGTGAATGCCGCAGCAGCATCGCGGCGCTGAAGATCGTCGCGTACGGATTGGCAATGCCCTTGCCGGCGATGTCCGGCGCCGAGCCGTGGATCGGCTCGTAGATGCCCACTGCGCCGGGCTCGCCCAGCGACGCCGAGGGCAGCAGACCGAGCGAGCCGGCCAACATCGAGGCTTCATCGGTAAGGATGTCACCGAACATGTTCTCGGTCACGATCACGTCGTATTCGCGCGGCTTGGCCAGCAGGTGCATGGCCATCGAATCGACCAGTTGGTGTTCCAGTGCAACGTCCGGGAATTCCTCGCGGCCGATCCGCGCGGCGACATCGCGCCACAGACGCGAGGTTTCCAGCACGTTGGCCTTGTCCACCGAGGTGACCTTGCCGCGGCGGGTCTGGGCCAGGCGGAACGCGGTGCGCAGTACGCGCTCGATCTCGCCCACGCTGTAGCTGCACAGGTCGCTGGCGGTGTCGGCGGTGCGGGTCTTCTCACCGAAGTAGATGCCGCCGGTCAGCTCACGCACGACCACGAAGTCCACACCCTCCAGCAGTTCGGCCTTGATCGGCGAGGCGCCAAGCGCGGCCGCGTGCGTGCGCACCGGGCGCAGGTTGGCGTACAGACCCAGCGCCTTGCGGATCGCCAGCAGGCCCTGCTCCGGGCGGACCTTGGCATTCGGGTCGGACCACTTCGGGCCGCCGACCGCGCCAAGCAGGATGGCGTCTGCCTTGCGGCAGGCCTCCAGCGTGGTGGCCGGCAGCGGCTCGCCGTGGCGATCGATGGCGATGCCCCCGATATCGTGTTCCTGGAACCCGAAGGTGTGACCGAAACGGGTGGCGACGGCTTCCAGCACCGCGACGGCGGCGGCGGCGACTTCCGGACCGATGCCGTCACCCGGCAATACGACAATCTCAGCGTGCATGTTCACTCTCGTAACGTTCAATGTCAGGGGTACGACCCAACAGATACCCCAATTGGTCCACGCCTTCCAGCAGGCAGGTCTGCGAGAAGCCGTCCAGCGGGAAGGCATACACGCGTCCATCGGGCGTGCGCAGTTCGCGCGCGGCCACGTCGATGGTCAGTTCGTCATCCGGGCGCTGCATCAGGGTCTGCACATCGGCCTCGTCCAGCACGATCGGCAGCAGGCCGTTCTTCAGCGAATTGCCGCGGAAGATATCGGCGATCTCGCTGCTGACGATGGCGCGCAGGCCCAGGTCGGTCAGTGCCCACGGCGCATGCTCACGCGAGGAGCCGCAGCCGAAGTTGCGCCCGGCCAGCAGGATGCTGCGCCCGGCGTTGTGTGGCTGGTTGAAGGCGAATGCCGGGTTCGGCACGCCCTCGCTCTGCCAGCGCCAGTCGTTGAAGGCATGCTTGCCCAGGCCGGCGCGCTCGGTGGTGGACAGGAACCGCGCCGGGATGATCTGGTCGGTGTCGATATTGGTCTCGCGCAGCACCACGCTGGTCGAGGTCAGGGTACGGAAGCCGCTCATCAGGCCACCTCCTGGGCGACATACAGTTCACGTGGGTCGGACACGCGTCCGTTCACCGCGGCCCAGGCCGCGGTCATCGGCGAGGCCAGCAGCGTGCGCGAGCCGGGGCCCTGGCGGCCCTCGAAGTTGCGGTTGCTGGTGCTCACCGCCAGCTGGCCCGGGGCGACCAGATCGCCGTTCATGGCGATGCACATCGAGCAGCCCGGCTCGCGCCATTCGGCACCGGCGGCGCGCACCACCACATCGATGCCTTCGGCCTCGGCCTGGCGCTTGACGATTTCCGAACCGGGCACCACCAGCATGCGCACGCCGTCGGCGACGCGGCGGCCCTGCAGCACCTGCGCCACTTCGCGCATGTCGCTCAGGCGCCCGTTGGTGCACGAACCGACGAAGACCACATCCACCGGGGTGCCGGCCAGGGTCTGCCCGGCGTGGAAGTGCATGTAGTCCAGGCCTTTCTGGTCGGCGGCATCGTTGGCCGCCGGGATCGGCTGGTCCACCGCGATCGCCGTGCCGGGGTGGGTGCCCCAGGTCAGGGTGGGGCGGATGTCGGCGGCCTCGATGTGGACCTCCACGTCGAAGCGCGCGCCGGCATCGCTGCGCAGCTGCGACCAGGCGGCCACGGCGGCATCGAAGTCGGCGCCCTTGGGTCCGCGCGGGGTATTGGCGACCCAGTCGAAGGTGGTCTGGTCGGGAGCGACCATGCCGGCGCGGGCGCCGGCCTCGATGGACATGTTGCACAACGTCATACGCTGTTCCATGTCCATCGCCTCGATGGCGCTGCCGCGGAACTCCAGCACGTGGCCGGTGCCGCCGTTGACGCCGATCACGCCGATGATGTGCAGCACCACATCCTTGGCGCCCACGCCCACCGGCAGCACGCCGTCGACGGTGATGGCCATGGTCTTGGCCTTGCGCTGCAGCAGGCACTGGGTCGCCAGCACGTGGCCGACCTCACTGGTGCCGATGCCGAACGCCAGCGCGCCGAAGGCACCGTGGGTGGAGGTGTGGCTGTCGCCGCAGACGATGGTCATGCCCGGCTGGGTGAAGCCCTGCTCGGGCGCGATCACATGCACGATGCCGCGATTGGCCGACTGCAGGTCGAACAGCTCGATGTCATACGCGGCGCAGTTGCGCGCCAGCATCGCCACCTGCGCTTCGGAGGCGGCGCTGGCGTAGGGCAGCTTGCCGTCTGGGCCGGCCGGCAGGGTGGGGGTGGAGTGGTCCATGGTGGCCTTGGTCCGGTCCGGGCGGCGCGGCGCCAGGCCGCGCTCGCGGAGTTCGGTGAAGGCCTGCGGCGAGGTCACTTCGTGGATCAGGTGCAGGTCGATGTACAGCACGGCGGGCGCGCTGTCCGATTCGGGCACGACGATGTGGGCGTCCCACAGTTTGTCGTACAAGGTGCGGGGAGCTGGGGTCATGGAATGGCCTTGCTGTGTGCGTGTCAAAGATGGATCAAACAGTGCGCAGGCGCGCGTCGAAGCGCAGCCGCACGTAATCGGCGGTCCACTGGCCGCGCCCGTCGCACTGGGTCGGTTCGAGCAGCGCAACTGCCGCGTCGACGACGCGCTGGCGCTGCGTGGCGTCCAGACCGGCCAGGAACGGGGAGGCGAAGGTCCGCAACCAGCCGCGCATGCCGGTGGGCAGTGCGGTGGGACGCACCTGTGACTCGATGTAGCGCACCTGGAAGCCGTGCGCGCGCAGGCGATCGGCATAGTCGTCGGCGGTGGGGAAGTACCACGGGAACGCCGGCACCGCGTGGCCGTTGCTGCACAGGGCGGCCTGCAGCGCGCTGGTGATGGCCACCACGTTGCCGTGCCCGCCCATCTCGGCGACGAAGCGGCCGCCCGGCTTCAAGGCGCGGGCGACGCCGGCGATCACCTGATCGGCGCCGCGCATCCAGTGCAGGGCGGCGTTGCTGAACACCGCATCGAACTGGCGGTCGAAGGTCATGGCATGGGCATCCATGACGTGCGCCTCGATGCCGCGTGCACGCGCACCGCCGATCAGTTCCGGCGAGGCGTCCACGCCGGTGATGTGCGCGCCGCTGAGGGCCAGGTCGAAGCTCAACACGCCGTCGCCGCAGCCCAGGTCGAGGATGCGCTCACCGCGCTGCGGATCGAGCAGCCGCGCCACCGCGCCGCCGAGCACGGGCACGAAGCCGGCGTCGATGGCGTAGTCGTGGGCGTTCCACGGGTGGGCATCCATGCCGGGGGTGTCGAAGCTGTCGAAGGCGCTCATGGAAACTCCTTATGCCGCGGCGCTGGCCGCGGGTTGTTCGGCGGTGGCGTTGCGCTGGCGCAGCAGGCGGTTGGCGACGTCCAGCCAGGCCAGTGCGGACGCTTCGATGATGTCGCGGCTGGTGCCGGTGCCTTCGTACTCCACGCCCTCGTGGCGCACGCTCAGGTTGGCCTCGCCGCGTGCATCGGCGCCGATGCCCACGCTGTGCACGTGGTAACTGTCCAGCATCAGCTGTACGCCGGTGGCTGCCGACAGCGCGCCGAACAGCGCATCCACCGGACCATCACCCTGCGAGGTTTCGGCCACGCGGTTGCCGTCCGGGTCGGACAGCTCCACCAGGGCGTTGGCGCGGCTGCCCACGTCGCTGATGGTCATCGACGCCAGGCGGTAGCCGTTCTGGGTGGCGCTGCCCTGCATCAACACCTGCAGGTCGGCGTCGGTGACCACGCGCTGCTGTTCGCACAGCGCCTTGAACTGCTCGAAGACATGCTTCAGTTCTTCCTCGTACAGACAGAAGCCCAGCGCACGCAGGCGCTGTTCGACCGCGGCGCGGCCACTGTGGCGGCCCAGCACCATCTGCGAGGATTCCCAGCCCACGTCTTCCGGGCGCATGATTTCGTAAGTGCCGCGGTGGCGCAGCATGCCGTGCTGGTGGATGCCCGACTCGTGCGCGAATGCGTTGGCGCCCACGATCGCCTTGTTGCGCTGCACCGGCATGCCGACCAGGCGCTGCAGCAGCTGCGAGGTGGACACGATGCGCGGGGTGTTGATGCGGGTGTCTTCCTCGTAGAAGGCGTTGCGCACCTTCAGCACCATGGCGATCTCTTCCAGCGAGCAGTTGCCGGCGCGCTCGCCAATGCCGTTGATGGTGCACTCCACCTGCCGCGCGCCGCCTTCGATGGCGGCCAGCGAGTTGGCCACGGCCAGACCCAGGTCGTTGTGGCAGTGCGCACTGAAGATGATGCGGTCGCTGTCGGGCACCCCGGCGATCACCCGCTGGAACATGCCGCGGATCTCTTCGGGGGTGGTGAAGCCCACGGTGTCGGGCAGGTTGATGGTGGTGGCACCGGCGGCCACGGCCACGCGGGCCACTTCGATCAGGAAGTCTTCTTCGGTGCGGGTGGCGTCCTCGGCGGAGAATTCCACGTCGTCCACGTAACCGCGGGCCAGGCTGACGTGCTTGTGCACCGATTCCAGCACCTGCTCACGGCTCATGCGCAGCTTGTGCTCGCGGTGCAGCGGGCTGGTCGACAGGAACAGGTGCAGCCGCGGATGGGCGGCCGCCTCCAGCGCCTTGGCCGAGGTTTCGATGTCGGTGGCCAGGCAGCGCGACAGCACCGCCAAGGTGGTCTGGCGCAGTTCGCGGCCGATCAGCGTCATGGCTTCGCGGTCGGACTGCGAGCTGGCCGGGAAGCCGGTCTCGATGATGTCCACGCCCAGCTCGGCCAGGGCGCGGGCCATCACCAGCTTCTGCGGCGGGGTCATGCTGCAGCCGGGGGATTGCTCGCCGTCGCGCAGGGTGGTGTCGAAAATTCTAATGCGGGGGGAGTTGGGCGTGGTCACCAGGAGGTCTCCTCGACAGCGATGTCGGATGGGGTCACAAAGGAAGGGGAAGCAGCGGGAATCTTGGGTGGGGCGAGCGCGGTGGGCAGCGGTAGTCGCGTTCGCTCGCTGGCACGGCGGCGGGGTTTGCGCGGGGGGCGCGGGCGGATGTCGGCCAGCAGCTGGGCCAGCACCATCGCGTCGATGTTGCCGCCGCTGACCACCGCGCACTTGCGCTTGCCGGCCACGCGGCGGCCGGCCGCCAGCGCCAGGGCACCTGCGCCTTCGGCGATGACGTGTTCTTCCAGGGCCAGCCGCACCAGGGTTTCGCGCAGCTCGGCCTCGCGCACGATCACCACATCGTCCAGCAGCGCGCTGCACAGCTTGCGGGTCAGGAAGCCGGGAATCTTCACCTTGACGCCGTCGGCCAGGGTGGCCACCGGGGTGATCTCCCGGATGTCGCCGCGGATGGCGCGGGCCATCGAATCGACGCCTTCGACCTGTGCACCGACGATGCGCACGCCCTGCGATTTCAGCGCCAGCGCCACGCCGGAGGCCAGGCCACCGCCGCCGATCGGCACGATCACCACATCAGGTGCATGCGGCGCCAGCTCGATGCCCAAGGTGCCCTGGCCGGCGATCACGTCCGGGTCGTCGAACGCGGACAGGAAGCGGTAGCCGTGCTGGTCGGCCAGCGCACGTGCGAAGGCATAGGCCTCGTCGTAGCTGGTGCCGTGCTGGCGCACGGTGGCGCCCCAGTGGGCCACGCCGGCGATCTTGGTCGCCGGTGCGCCGTGCGGCATCACCGTGATCGCCGGAATGTTCAGGCGGTAGGCGGCCCAGGCCACGCCCTGGGCGTGGTTGCCGGCCGAGGCGCAGATCACCGGGCGGTCGTCACCGCGTTCGCGCCCGGCCAGCAGCGCGTTCAATGCGCCGCGCACCTTGTAGGAGCCGGTGCGCTGCAGGTTTTCCAGCTTCAGCCACACCCCGAAGCGCTCGGCGTAGTGCAGCGGCGTGGGCGGCAGATAGCGGCGCAGCCGCGCCTGCGCGGCCAACACATCGGCGACGCTTACGTCGCCTACGTCCGGTTCCTGCGGGGTACGGCTAGCCGGCATCACGCACCCGGCCATGGTGATCGTCGCGGCGCGGTACGCGCTGCGACGGCGCACGGTGCGACGCACGACCAAGAAGAGACCTCCGTACCGGCACCGATGCAACGGTGCGGGCGTTCATGCGGATACTCCGGGTTCCAGCGCGCTGATGCGCACCGAGACACAGTCGTAGATCTTCTCGATCTGGCGGCACAGGGTTTCCGGCGGACGGCTGCTGTCCACCACCATCTGCAGGTGCCAGCGGCCGTTGTCGGCCGCGTTGGGCGCACCGGCGATCGCACGCGGCGCGAAGCCGCGGCGTTCGGCCATGCCGATCACGCGCAGCAGCGCGCCCTCGGCGGGAACCAGCACCAGGTCAAGCCGGTATTGCATTGGGGAACTCCTGGGACTGATGGGCAGGGTTGCTTTCCAGCATGGTGCTGTTGGCGTTGTTGGGCGGCACCAGCGGCCACACGTTGGCGCGGGCATCGATGGCCACGTGCAGCAACGCCGGGCCCGGCTGGGCCAGCAGCGCGGCCAGGCCGCCCTCGACGTCGTCGCGGGCCTCGATGCGGGTGGCGGGAATGCCGAACACCTGGGCCAGGGCGGCGAAGTCCGGGTTGTCGGACAGATCGATCTCGCTGTATCGCTCGGCGAAGAACAGCTCCTGCCACTGGCGCACCATGCCCAGCGAACTGTTGTCCAGCAGCACGATCTTCACCGGCAGGCGGCACCGCGCGATGGTGGCCAGCTCCTGCACGTTCATCATGAAACTGCCATCGCCGGACACCAGCACCACAGTGCGGTCGGGGCAGGCGAACTGCGCGCCCATCGCCGCCGGCAGGCCGAAGCCCATGGTGCCCAGTGCGCCACTGGTCAGGTGGTTGCGCGGGTGGTTGAAGCGGCAGTGCTGGGCCACCCACATCTGGTGCTGGCCCACATCGCAGGCAATGATCGCGTCGCTGGGCGCCAGCTCGCTCAGTCGCTTCAGCAGCGCCGGGGCGTAGATGTGCTTGCCGGGTGCGTCGTAGCGGGCGGCGAAGCGCTCGCGGTGGGTGCCGCAGCGCTTGCGCCAGGCCTCCTGCGACGCCGGCGTGGTGGCTGCGGCGGTCAATGCACGCAGCGCATTGCCCACGTTGCCCGGCACGGCGATGTCGGCACTGCGCAGCTTGGAGATCTCATACGCATCGGCGTCGATGTGGATGACCCGCGCGAACGGAGCGAACTCGTTCAACTTGCCGGTGGCGCGGTCGTCGAAACGCGCGCCGACCACGATCAGCAGGTCGCTTTCCTGCACGGCCATGTTGGCGGCGCGGGTGCCGTGCATGCCCAGCATGCCCAGGTAGTGCGGATGCTGCGGCGGCAGCGCGCCCAGCCCGCGCAGGGTCAGCACGGTGGGGATCGCGCTGGCGTCGACGAAGGCACGGAAGTCCTCCACCGCATCGCCCAGCGCCACACCGCCACCGGCGTAGATCACCGGCTTTTCGGCGGCGGCAATGGCGGCAATGGCCTGGGCCACCGCCTCCTGCTGCGGTGCCGGCGGCGGGCTCACCGTGGCCGGCGCGTGCGCCGGCAGGTGCGAGGCATCGGCGATCTGCACGTCCTTGGGCAGGTCGATCAGCACCGGCCCGGGGCGACCCTCGCGGGCAATGCGGAAGGCTTCGCTGACCACGCGCGGCAGGTCGTCCACCGAGCGCACCAGCCAGCTGTGCTTGACGATCGGCATGGTCAGACCGAACACGTCCAGTTCCTGGAACGCGTCGGTGCCCAGCAGCGGGGTGGCGACCTGGCCGGTGATGCAGACCATCGGCACCGAATCCAGCATCGCATCGGCGATGCCGGTGACCAGGTTCGACGCGCCGGGGCCGGACGTTGCGACACACACGCCGACCTGACCGCTGGCGCGGGCATAGCCGTTGGCGGCCAGGGCCGCGCCCTGTTCGTGGCGGACCAGGATGTGCTTCAGCCCTGAATCCACCAGGGCGTCGTAGAACGGCATGATGGTGCCGCCGGGGTAGCCGAACAGCGTGTGCACGCCCTCGGCTTCCAGGGCCTGCGTCAACCAGCGTGCGCCGTTGCGGGGCGCGGTGCTGTGTGCGGAGGTGTTCATGCGGTGACCTTTACGAAAGCGGGTGGGGGAGCCGCGCGGTTACGCGGCTTGACTTTGCAACCAGACCATCTTGGCGCGCAGTTCCTTGCCTACCTTCTCGATCGGGTGCTCCAGGTCGGCCTGCTTAAACTTGTTGTAGTTGGGCAGGCCCGCTTCGTATTCGGCCACCCAGTTCTTGGTGAAGGTGCCGTTCTGGATGTCGGTCAGCACGTCCTTCATGCGCGCCTTGGTGCCGGCATCGATGACGCGCGGGCCGCTGACGTAGTCGCCGTACTGCGCGGTCTCGGAGATGAATTCCAGCATGCGGGTGATGCCGCCTTCGTAGAACAGGTCCACGATCAGCTTCAGTTCGTGCAGGACTTCGTAGTAGGCGATTTCCGGCTGGTAGCCGGCTTCCACCAGCGTTTCAAAGCCCGCCTGGACCAGCGCCGAGGCACCGCCGCACAGCACTGCCTGCTCGCCGAACAGATCGGTTTCGGTCTCTTCCTTGAACGTGGTCTGGATCAGGTTGGCGCGTGCGCCGCCCAGGCCGGCCGCATAGGCCAGCGCGTACTCGGCGGCCTTGCCGCTCCTGTCCTGGTAGACCGCCCAGATGCACGGCACGCCCCGGCCGATTTCGTACTCACGGCGCACCAGCGCACCCGGGCCCTTCGGCGCGACCAGCACCACGTCCAGGTCGTCGCGCGGCTTGATCATGTCGAAATGCACGTTCAGACCATGCGCGAACAGCAGCACCGCGCCCTGTTTCATGTTCGGGGCGAGCACGTCCTCGTACAGCTTCTTCTGGACCATGTCCGGGGTCAGCACGGCCACCAGATCCGCATCCTTGACCGCCTCGGCCGGGGCCTTGACGGTGAAGCCATCGGCCTGCGCCTTGACCTCGGTGGGGCCACCCGGGCGCAGCCCGATGACAACGTCGAAGCCGGATTCACGCAGGTTCAGTGCGTGGGCGCGGCCCTGGCTGCCGTAGCCGACAACAGCGATCTTGATCTGGGGCAGGTCGTTGGTGCTCATGGGGGAGGTCCTTTGGCGGAAATAAAAAGATGGCCGACGGTCAGCGACGCGTCGGCCAGTCAGGGGAAGGGGTGGCACGCGCAGCGCCACAACCGCACGCATCCGCCGTGGGGGCGGTGGGCGTGAAGACGGTGGTGGCGGACGGGCGGGTCATGGCGGGAAGGGCAACTCGGGAAGGGGGAGGAAAATGAGGGGGCTCTGAAACGAAAAAACCCGCACCTGGGTGGGTGCGGGTTTTGATGGATACCTGGCAGTCTTGCTTACACGCCGGTCCGTCCCGCACCTGTTGGTTGGGTAATAAGTACGAGGACAAGAAGCGAACGGATCGACGCCCCGCCGGTGTCGGCGTGCTCGATGGATTCGCGGATGGCTGTGCGCTGCAACATGAGATCGAGAAAACCACAGCCGTTTTAAGGCTGTCAACCCTGGCGGGCATATTTCCAACAGTTTCGCCTGCATCCAGCGCAAAGCCCCGCTACGCAAGGATGGTTGCGGTTGAAAGCGTTGCGGTGAACCCGAATTCACTATTTTGCAGGCACGTTCTGCGCGGATTTCGTCGCCGATTCCGTGCGTGGCATGACCATTGTGGGATGCCATCGCGGCCGCTCTGCCGCCACTATCGGTGTGGCTACCACCCATCAGGAACCCCCCCGTGTCCCGACGTCTTGCCCGCGGCCTGCTTGCCGCCGCCGTGCTGTGTGCCCTTCCCATCGCCGCCAGTGCCGCCGACCGCGTCACCGGCCATCCCTTCGCCACACGCTCGGAAGTGATCGCCCCGCACGCGATGGCCGCCACCTCGCAGCCGCTGGCGACCCAGATCGCGCTGGATGTGATGAAGGGCGGCGGCTCGGCCGTGGACGCGGCGATCGCCGCCAACGCCGCGCTGGGCCTGATGGAGCCGACCGGCAACGGTGTCGGCGGCGACCTGTTCGCCATCGTGTGGGACCCGAAGACCCAGAAGCTTTACGGCTACAACGGCTCGGGCCGGTCGCCCAAGTCGCTCACCCTGGCCGAGTTCCAGCGCCGCGGCCTGAAGGAGATCCCGGCCACCGGCCCGCTGCCGGTCTCGGTGCCGGGCGCGGTGGACGGCTGGTTCGCGCTGCACGAGCGCTTCGGCCGCAAGCCGATGGCCGACAACCTGGCCCCGGCCATCCGCTACGCCCGCGAGGGCCATCCGGTGGCCGAGGTGATCGCCTACTACTGGGACCGCTCGGTGCCCAAGCTGTCGCAGTACCCGGGCTTCAAGGAGCAGTTCACCGTCAACGGGCATGCACCGCGCAAGGGCGAGATGTGGAAGAACCCAAACCTGGCCAACACCCTGGAACAGATCGGCCGCGGTGGCCGCGATGCCTTCTACAAGGGCGACATCGCCCGCACCATCGGCAGCTACTTCAAGGCCAACGGCGGCTACCTGAGCTACGAGGACATGGCCAGCCACCACGGTGAGTGGGTGGAACCGGTGAGCAGCAACTACCGCGGCTACGACGTCTGGGAGCTGCCGCCCAACAGCCAGGGCATCGCGGCGCTGCAGATCCTGAACGTGCTGGAGGGCTACGACTTCTCGAAAATCCCCTTCGGCTCGCCCGAACACGTGCACCTGTTCGTGGAAGCCAAGAAGCTGGCCTTCGCCGACCGCGCGCGCTTCTACACCGACCCGGCATTCCACCCGGCACCGGTGGAACGGCTGGTCTCGAAGGGCTACGCGGCGCAGCGGCGTGCGTTGATCTCGATGGACAAGGCCCTGCGCGAAGTGCAGCCGGGCACGCCGAAGCAGCTGCAGGAAGGCGACACGATCTACATGACCGTCGCCGACGCGGACGGGATGATGGTGTCGCTGATCCAGTCCAACTACCGCGGCATGGGCAGTGGCATGGCACCCCCGGGGCTGGGCTTCATCCTGCAGGACCGCGGTGAGATGTTTGTCCTGCAGAAGGACCACCCGAACGGCTACGCGCCGGGCAAGCGCCCGTTCCAGACCATCATTCCCGGCTTCGTGACCAAGGACGGCAAGCCCTGGATGAGCTTCGGGGTGATGGGCGGGGCAATGCAGCCGCAGGGGCACGCGCAGATCGTGATGAACATGGTCGACTTCGGCATGAACCTGCAGGAAGCCGGCGATGCGCCGCGCATCCAGCACGAAGGCTCGACCGAACCGACCGGGCAGGCCACGGCGATGAGCGACGGCGGCGAGGTCAACCTGGAAACCGGCTTCCCGTACGAAACGGTACGCGCGCTGATGCGCAAGGGCCACCGCGTCACCTTCGCCGACGGTCCCTACGGCGGCTACCAGGCCATCCTGCGCGACCCGGACACCGGCGTGTACTACGGCGCCTCAGAAAGCCGCAAAGACGGCCAGGCCGCAGGCTACTAAACCAACGCGGCGGGGTAGAGCCGACCGTTGGTCGGCTGGCCGCGCAACGCGCGGCAATGATCGGCGACAACGCCGCCCCGCTATGCAATTGGCGGAGCAACGGTAGAGCCGACCGTTGGTCGGCTGCTCTCCCCACACCGCCCGCCATGTGTCCAGGGGCGGGGTGGATGGGAGTGCGGGACCGTTGGGCGCCATGGATGGCGCCCACGAGCCCCCAGGGGTGAGAGCGCATTGCTTGCGAGGCACTGCCTCGCATGCGGTCGAACGCACAGCCGCCAGCGGCTGGGCCGGACCGCGAAGCGGGGTTTACGGCGTGTCCCGCACTCCCATCCACCCCGACCCAACCGGGGCATCATGGCCGAGGCAAACTACGGCGCCCGCGCCGCCTCATCCCGCGTCTCTTCCTGCGCGGCGATCTCCCGCTCGATCCATGCGTCCATCATCCGCCGCGCCCGCTGCGCACGCCGGCGCTGCAACGCGTATTCCATGTCCAGCACCCGGTACAGCGACCACATCACCAGCAGCATCAACAGCGCGAACGGCAAGGCTGCAATCGTGATCATGCCCTGCAGCGCGGTCAGCCCACCGGCCAGCAGCAACACGCCGGCAATCAGCGCGATCGCCACCCCCCACACCATCCGCCGCGCCAACGGCGGATCGCCCGCCTCCTCGGTGGACATCGTGGCCAGCACCAGCACCGCCGAGTCGGCCGAGGTCACGAAGAAGATGATCAACAACACCAATGCGACAACCGACAGCACCATCGGCATCGGCAGGCTGTCGAACATCGTGAACAGCACCGTCTCATAGCCATTGCCCAGCGCCTGCGCCAGGTCCACGTGGCCGAAGATCTGCGACCACAGCGCCGTGCCGCCAAACACCGAGAACCACAGGAAGCCCAGCACGCTCGGTGCGATCACCACGCCCAGCACGAACTCGCGGATGCTGCGCCCGCGCGACACCCGCGCAATGAACGAGCCCACGAACGGCGCCCACGCGATCCACCATGCCCAGTAGAAGATCGTCCAGTCGGCCACCCACGTGCTGCCCGAGAACGGCGACATGCGCAGGCTCATCGTCACCAGCGAATTCAGATATGACCCGATGGTGGTGGTGAACGTATCGAAGATGAATCCGGTGGGCCCCAGCACCATCACCAGCGCCAGCAATACCGCCGCCAGTCCCAGGTTGAAGTTGGATAGCCACTTGATGCCGCGGTTCACCCCGCTGGTGGTGGAGGCCATGTACAGCACGAACGCCACCGCGATGATGGTCAGCTGCACCGGAATCGAATCCTGGATGCCGAACACGCGGTGCAGGCCGGCCGCGATCTGGATCGTACCGAAGCCCAGCGTGGTGGCCACGCCGATCGCGGTGGCCACCACCGCCGCCACGTTCACCACCGTGCCCATCCAGCCGCGGTGATGCGCGCCGATGATCGGCTGCAACAGATCACTGATCAGGCCGCGACCGTTGCGGTTGAACTGGAACCACGCCATGGCCAGCCCGATCAGCGCATAGATCGCCCACGGATGCAGGCCCCAGTGGAAGAACGCGTAGCGCATCGAGGCACGGGCCGCTTCCATGCTCTGCGGTGCCAGCCCTTCCGGCGGTTTGACGAAGTGCGAGATCGGCTCGGCCGCGCCCCAGAACACCAGGCCGATCCCCATGCCGGCGGCAAACAGCATCGACATCCAGCTGGCGTTGGAAAAATCCGGCTCGGCATCTTCGCCGCCGATGCGCAGCGAGCCCAGCCGCCCGAACGCCAGGTACATCAGGAACGACAGCGTGATGAACACCACCAGCAGGTACAGCCAGCCGGTGCTGCGGATGATGTGGCCCAGGCCACTCTGGATCACGTCGTTGAAGGGGCCGGGCGCGAGGCCGGCGATCAGCACCAATGCAATGATCAGTGCGATGGAAATGCGAAACACCATGGAGGAGTTTCTCCGTACAAAGGGGGCGAGCGAATGCCTGCCGTCTCCAGCGCTGCCGAGGCGGCGACTGGGGCGATTCAAGCCGGTCGATGCCGGTTGCGGAACTCCAGGGCGGACCAGCCAGACGGCCGTTCCGCGCCGCAGCATTCTAGCCGATGGCAGATCAGCGCCTTTTTCACGTTCTTGCCCCGTAAGCGTGGCACCGCGCCGGGCACGGCAATTGCGTCAGGGTTGTGGTCTAATTCGCCCCGAAGCGGGGGTACCGCGGCCCAGTGGCCACGGTTGAGACAGTCCCTTCGAACCTGATCCGGTTGATACCGGCGTAGGGATGCTTCGCAATGCTGACGCACTGCGCCGTAGGGCTGCCCCGCCCGAAGACCGCCCGTGTTGCGTCCGTCGTGCGCCGCCGCTTCGTCCGTTCCGCCTATTCCTGGGCGGAACCCGATCCAGGACGAAGTCATGAACGCAGCGCTTTCCTCCCTGCAGCAGCAGGCCCAGCAATTGTCCGAATCGGTTACCCGACCGATTCCCGGTTCGCGCAAGATCCATGTGCCCGGCTCACGCAGCGACCTGCAGGTGCCCATGCGCGAGATCGTGCTGACCCGCACGCCGACCCTGTTTGGTGGGGAAGAGAACGCGCCGGTCACCGTGTACGACACCTCCGGCCCGTATACCGACCCGAATGCGCGCATCGACCTCTCCTGCGGCCTGCCGCCGTTGCGGGCCGGCTGGGTGGCCGAGCGGGGCGATACCGAACTGCTTCACGGCCTGAGCTCCAGCTTCGGGCGGGCGCGCGAAACCGACGCGCGCCTGGACGCGGTGCGTTTTCCGTCGCGGCTGCAGCCACGCCGTGCGGTGGCCGGCGCCAACGTCACCCAGATGCACTACGCACGGCGCGGCATCATCACCCCGGAAATGGAATTCGTGGCCATCCGCGAGAACCAGCGCATCGAGGCCATCCGCGACGCCGCGCTGCTCAGGCAGCATCCCGGGGAGTCGTTCGGCGCGTCCATCCCAACGCGCATCACGCCTGAATTCGTGCGCGAGGAAATCGCCCGCGGCCGCGCGGTACTGCCCAACAACATCAACCACCCGGAAAGCGAGCCGATGATCATCGGCCGCAACTTCCTGACCAAGATCAACGCCAACATCGGCAACAGCGCGGTGTCGTCGGGCATCGCCGAGGAAGTGGAAAAACTGGTGTGGGCGATCCGCTGGGGCGGCGACACGGTAATGGACCTCTCCACCGGCAAGCACATCCACGAAACCCGCGAGTGGATCCTGCGCAACTCGCCGGTGGCGATCGGCACCGTGCCGATCTACCAGGCGCTGGAGAAGGTGGATGGCCGCGCCGAGGAACTCACCTGGGAGATCTTCCGCGACACCCTGATCGAACAGGCCGAGCAGGGCGTGGACTACTTCACCATCCACGCCGGCGTGCTGCTGCGCTACGTGCCGCTGACCGCCAGGCGCGTGACCGGCATCGTCTCGCGCGGTGGCAGCATCCTGGCCAAGTGGTGCCTGGCCCACCACAAGGAGAACTTCCTCTACACGCACTTCGAAGACATCTGCGAGATCATGAAGGCCTACGACGTGACCTTCTCGCTCGGCGACGGCCTGCGCCCCGGCTGCATCGCCGATGCCAACGATGCCGCGCAGTTCGGTGAACTGGAAACCCTCGGCGAGTTGACCAAAATCGCCTGGAAGCACGACGTGCAGACCATGATTGAAGGCCCGGGCCACGTGCCCATGCAGCTGATCAAGGAGAACATGGACAAACAGCTGCGCGAATGCGGCCAGGCGCCGTTCTACACGCTGGGGCCGCTCACCACCGACATCGCGCCGGGCTACGACCACATCACCAGCGCGATCGGTGCGGCCATGATCGGCTGGTACGGCACCGCGATGCTCTGCTATGTCACGCCGAAGGAACACCTGGGCCTGCCCAACCGCCAGGACGTGCGCGACGGCATCATGGCCTACCGCATCGCCGCGCATGCCTCGGACCTGGCCAAGGGCCATCCCGGCGCGCAGGTGCGCGACAACGCACTGAGCAAGGCGCGCTTCGAGTTCCGCTGGGAAGACCAGTTCCACCTCGGGCTGGATCCGGAGAAGGCCAAGGAATTCCACGATGAAACCCTGCCCAAGGACGCGCACAAGCTGGCCCACTTCTGTTCGATGTGCGGCCCGCACTTCTGCTCGATGAAGATCACCCAGGACGTGCGCGACTACGCGGCCGAACACGGTCTGTCCGAGCAGGACGCGATCGAGGAGGGCATGGCCGACAAGTCGGCGCAGTTCCGCGACCTCGGCGCGCAGGTCTACCGGCAGGAATGAGGGCGGCGCCGGGGCGGCGGGCCGTCGCCCCGGCGTGCTCATGCGGCAAGGGCGGCCGGCGCGCTAAGCTCGGCGGCGAACGGGGCAGGGAAGGGATCAGGCATGGCAATCGCACGTACCACCAAGTGGCTGGCCATCGCACGGCGGCATCCGTCGGCGTGGTTGCTGGCCGTGCAGTTGCTGGGCGTGCTGCTGTACCCGGCGATGGACGAGGCCGGGGCGAGCCGGGCGGTGTTCGGTGCGTTCGGCATTGCCGTGCTCGGCCTGGCCCTGTGGGTGGTGCGGCGCAGCCCGTTGGGCATGTGGGTGGCGCTGCTGCTGGCCATCCCGGCGGTGGTGTTCTCCATCGCCGGGGCACTGCTCGACCGGCCCGGGCTCACTACTACCGCCCAGTTGCTGGAATGCCTGCTGTATTTCTATACCGCCGGCAGCCTGACGGCCTACATGCTCCAGGACCACAAGGTCACCCGCGACGAGCTGTTCGCGGCCGGGGCAACGTTCACCCTGTTGGCCTGGGCATTCGCGTTTGCTTTCTCGGTCTGCCAGCAGTGGTACCCGGGCAGTTTCCTGGCGACCAGCGAGAGCGAATTGCGCACCTGGATGGAGCTTCTTTATCTCAGCTTCAGCTTGCTGTCCGGGGTGGGGTTGAGCGATGTGGTGCCGGTGCATCCGCAGGCCCGCGCACTGGTCATGCTGGAGCAGTTTGCAGGCGTGATGTACGTGGCTTTGGTGGTCTCGCGACTGGTCGGACTGACCATCCTCAAGCGTGGACAAAGCTGAATCGCAGATAAAAAATTCGCGCCCGAAGGCGCGAATGTTGACGCGATTTATGTGAATTCGTCGGCGAGAGAGAGCCTGATGTTGGCCGCACGCACAGGCGCGGTTAACCGGCATAGGCTAGTATTCGCGCGCTTCAGTTGTTTTACGGTTTGCGCTGATGGCATGTGCGGAATCTGGCGGTTCGTTCGATCGGTGTCGGTTGCGATGAATGCTGCGTTCCTGTTGTTCTGCAGTCCTTCGTACCACTGGAATGATCAGCAACATTAGTGAGCCTCCTTCGGCCGATGTCGTGCGTATCGGCAGCTGCACCGTCACGTTGTCCTCGCGCGAGGTCACGGTGCCCGGTGCGCGTCGCGTGCGCCGGCTTACCCCGAAGGCGCTGGGTGTACTGAAAGCGTTGCTGCGTTCCCCCGGTGCAGTGGTCACCCGCGACGAACTGTTCGCCGAGGTGTGGCCCGACACGCTGCCCACCAACGATGTGCTCACCCAGGCGGTCACCCAGCTGCGCAAGGCGTTTGCCAGCGACGACGGCGACGGCACCGCGTACATCGAAACCATCGCCAAGACCGGTTACCGCCTGCTGGTGCCGGTACGCATGCTGGCCGACGAATCGGTTGTGCCGGCCCCCGCCGAACCGGACGTGGCGCCCGCCGCCAACGCAGTAACCCCTGTGCCAGCGCCCACCGCAACGGGTGCGGCACCGGCGTCGGTGCGCACCCGCTGGCGGCGCAACCGTCGCTACGTGCTGCTGGCCGTTGGGCTGGCCATGCTGGTGGCGTTGCTGGTGATGGCCGCATTGCTGCTGCAGCGCCCGTCGGCGGAGCCCGGGTCCAGCGGCGTGCTGGAGGATGGCAGCCGGGTGATCGGCAGCCCGCAGCGGCCGTACCGGCTGATCACCGCCACGGCCGGGTTCGAGACCTATCCCACGCTGTCACCGGACGGCTCGCAGGTTGCCTACGAGGCCGACAGCAGTGCCCGCAACGGCAGCACGGTGAAGGTGCAGACCTCCGGCAACGCGCCGGCACGGCTGCTCGCCGAAACCCCGGACGGCTACTCCGACCGCTTCCCCAACTGGTCGCCCAACGGGCGCGACATCGCGTTTGCGCGATTCGGGCCGGGCGCCAGCTGCGAGGTGCTGATCGCCAGTGCCACCGGCGGCGCGGTGCGCCATGTCACCCGCTGTGACGGCACCGAACTGCTCAGCTTCGACTGGACCCCGGACGGGCGCGGCCTGGTATTCGGCTCCCTGGCCGGCGCGCATGCCTACCGGGGTATCCGCGTCCTGGACATCGCCAGTGGCCGCTGGACCCCGTTGGCCTACCAGGTGGCCGAGGACAGCTTCGATTACGCGCCGCGCTACTCGCCCGATGGGCGCTGGATCGTGTTCGTGCGCAACCCGCAGATCGGTGATCTGTGGCGCCTCCCGGCCAGCGGCGGGGTGCCCGAACAGCTCACCGCCGATTCGGCCGAGATCCGTGGCTGGGCCTGGCGCAGTGACAGCCGCCACATCGTGTTTGGCCGCCGCGTGGACAGCGAATCGCGTCTGTATGAGCTGGATACGCAGAACCGCACCCTGCGCGATGTCGGCATCGACGATGCGCAGTCACCGGCGGTGTCGCGCCACAACGAGATGCTGGCCTTCGTGCACCGCAAGGCGCAGTTCGGGCTGTTCCGGGTACCGCTCAAGGATGGCCAGCCGGGTCAGCCGCAACGCCTGTTCCCGTCCAACGGACGCGATGGCCAGCCGATGCTCGCGCCTGACGGCCGGCAACTGGTGTTCACCTCCGACCGGTCCGGCAACTACGGCTTGTGGTGGGCCGACCTGACCCGTCCCGACTCGCTACGCCCGGTGGAAGGGCTGCGGCCGGAAACGCGGCAGGCGGCCGACTGGTCGCCGGACAGTACCCACCTGCTGGTGTCCGGGCGCGATGCGCAGGCCAACCCGGTGATCTATGAAGTGTCACCGCGCGATGAGCAGGTGGTGGCTCTGCCGGTGCCGGTGGCCCAGCCGTTGCAGGCGCTGTATGGCGGCGACAGTGACCACGTGCTGATCGTGGACCGTGACGCGCGCGAGCGGCTGCGGTTGTCGCTGTTTGATCGTCGGCAGTCGCCGTGGCGGCTGCTGGCCAGTATCGACGGGGTGTCGCAGGCCCGCTTCGACCGCAGTGCGCAGCGCGTGTTGTTCACCCGCTTGTCGGCAGGCGGGCTATGGTCGGTGGATGCCCAGCTCAGCACCGGCAGCATCCAGCAGGTCAGCGAAGACCGGCCGTCGCGCTGGCGCTACCGGACCTGGACGGTGGCACGCGATGGCAGTGTGGACTATCTGTCCAACGGCGCCAGTTGCGCCACGCTGTTTTCGCGCATCAACGCCGGCGCCACCCGCACCGAACACTGCCTGGACGCGGATCGGCTCAGTGCCGGCAACGGCTTCAGTGCGCAACCCGATGGCAGCGCCCTGTATGTGGCGCTGGCGGTGGCCGACGGTGCCGACATCGGCGTGATGCCGCTGCCCGAGGCGCCGGTGGCTGTGTTCTCGGCGGTCTCCAACGCCCTGTTTTTGAAGGGAAAATAGCCTTCGTACTTCCTTCGTGTCGGCCTCGTGTCGAATTCGGATGAATCTCGTAGGACTTTCCTGACCCGGGTCGCCTGATTTGGCAAAACGTTTGCCCCGCAACGGCAAACACGGTGTGCAGTCATGCGTCAGCTTTCCTTGGCCGATCGCGGCCAATCGCTTTCCCTGGACAAGATCGTCGACGACGGTCCGCTGCCCACCTGCCTGGGCGTGGCCCGGCTCGGCAGCCTGCAGACCGCCGGCGCCACCTTCACCGTGTGGATGCAGCTGCGTGGCAGTGCGTGGGTGGAATCCAAGGAAGGCCGCTTCCGCCTGCGCCAGCGCGAGTGGATCGCCTTCGAGAAGGAATCCAAGCCGATGATCCAGGCCGGCCGCGATGGCCTGTGCATTGGCCTGAGCCTCACCCCCGATGCATTGCGCGCCCTGGGCGAGCTGGAAGACTGCAGCCTGTATGCCGGCCGCGGCAGCATGAGCCGCGCCGAAGTCCGCGTGGCCTTGCGCCTGTGGCGCGATGCACTGGCCAGTGGCCAGCCGGCGCAGGCATTGCGCCCGGTGCTGCTGCACCTGGCGTCGCTGCAGCGCGTGCTGGCCACCGGCGTGCAGCGCTGCCCGGGCCGTTCGCGCGTGCGCAAGCGCCAGGTGTTCGGTCGCATGCAGCGTGCGCGCCTGTACCTGGAAGGCAACAGCCACCGCGTGGTGCGCATCGGCGAACTGGCCGAGCTGACCAACTTCTCCAGCTGGTACTTGTCCAAGACCTTCCAGAGCCTGTATGAAGAAAGCCCGCAGTCGCTGTCGGCACGTCTGCGGCTGGAGCGCGCGGCCGACCTCCTGCGTGATACCGACATGATGATCGGCGAAGTAGCCGCTGCGAGTGGATTTGACAACTGCTGCAGCTTTGCACGGGCATTTCGGGCACGTTACGGGCAGTCTGCATCAGGCTTTCGCGAGGCCGGCGGAATGCTCCCGCCAAAGTCGGCAAAGCCATCGGTTGCTTCCCGCAAATAATTAACCGCAACGCAATCGTAACTTTCCGAGGCGGTTTAACACGCTACTAACGTACCTCGGAGAGATAAATGAATTTTCGTACTCCTGCAGTGCGGCTGGGCCTTCTGCCCGCCGGCATTGCGCTCGCGCTGTCGCCGACCTTTGCCTCGGCGCAGGAAGCTGCAGCCGGCACCACTGACCTCGATCGCATCTCGGTCACCGGCTCGCGCATCCGCGGCGCCAACATGGAGACCCAGCAGCCGATCCTGACGATGACGCGTGAGTCCCTGGAAAAGCAGGGCTTCTCGAACGTCGCTGACGTGCTGAACAACCTCACCTCGGCCGGCTCCCCGGCCATCTCGCGTTCGGATTCGCTGTCCTCGGGCGAGAACGTGGGCGGTTACTACGTCGACATCCGCAACCTGGGCGCCCAGCGCACCCTGGTGCTGATGAACGGCAAGCGCCTGGGCGCCACCACGGCCGGTTACCAGGATCTGAGCCAGATCCCGATGGCTGCCGTGGAGCGTATTGAAATCCTGAAGGACGGCGCATCCTCCATCTACGGTTCGGACGCCATTGCCGGCGTGGTCAACGTGATCACCCGCAAGAACTTCGACGGTGGTGAAGCCAGCGTCCGTGTTGGCCAGTACGGCAACGGCGACGGCGACGAGCAGCAGTACTCGATGCTGCTGGGCGCGTCCAGCGAGCGCGGCAGCCTGACCCTGGCGGCCGAATACTCCAAGCAGGATCCGGTGTGGGCCAAGGACCGCTGGTACAGCCGTGATGGCGGCCGTGGTCCGAATTCGGTTGCTGCCGATGGCAGTCCGATCAGCCAGAACGGCAGCTGGTGCAACCCGCTGCAGGTTGACTGCAGCGACTCCAAGACCGCCGTCTGGAAGACCCTGAACAAGGGTGGCAACCCGAATAACCCGAACGACTACCACGTCCTGACGGCTGACGAGTACGCCAACTCCAACGAGCAGATGAGCCTGCTGACCGGTGTGGAGCGCAAGTCGCTGTACATCAACGGCACCTACGACTTCACCGACCGCATCAGCCTGAACACCGATGTGCTCTACAACGAGCGCAACACGTTCCAGCAGATCGCCGGCTACCCGTACCAGTCGACCGCCTTCGGCACCCCGCTGTCGGCTGACAGCGTGTTCAACCCGACCAGCGTCAACGGCGTGGGCGGCCAGGACGTCGACTTCCGTCGTCGCCTGTGGGAAGTGCCGCGTACCACCGACAGCCAGCTGAAGACCCTGCGCTTCGCGCCGACCGTCAGCGGCTACTTCGAAGTGGCCGACAAGACCTTCGACTGGGACGTGGGCGCACTGTGGAACCGCAATGAGTCGATCAAGACCCAGCGCGGCGACATGAGCCTGATCGGTTCGGAGCAGGCCCTGGGCGCGTCGTTCATTAACGCTGCCGGTGTGGCACAGTGCGGCACCGCCGCCAACCCGATCGCACTGGGTGACTGCCGTCCGTGGAACCCGCTGCTGCCGTACGGCGTTGCAGGCCAGGGTTCGCTGGCTGACCCGGATCTGCAGGACTTCCTGTTCCCGACCTACACCACCCGTGGCGTCACCAAGACCACCAGCTTCACCGCCAACCTGGCCGGTTCCATCGTGACCCTGCCGGCCGGCGACCTCGGCTTTGCCGTGGGCGTGGAGCACCGCAAGGAAGAAGGCAGCTACGTGCCGGACGCCTTCGCACAGTCGGGCAAGTCCACCGGTCTGGGCCAGAAGCCGACCCAGGGTGAGTACGATCTGAACGAGGTCTACCTCGAACTGAACGTGCCGATCCTGGCCGACATGGCGTTCGCCAAGGAACTGACCCTGAATGTTGCCAGCCGTTACTCGGACTACAGCAACTTCGGTGGCACCACCAACAGCAAGTTCGGCCTGACCTGGCGTCCGATGGACGAGCTGCTGGTCCGCGGCACCTACGCCGAGGGCTTCCGCGCTCCGACCATCGCCGATCTGTACGGTGGCCTGAGCTCGAGCTTCGAGCGTTACACCGATCCGTGCGCCGTGGGCGTGTCGGGCAGCGTGGCTGGCAACGCCTCCTGCCTTGCCGGTGGTGCACCGGCCGACTACGTGCAGCTGGGCCAGGGCAATGTCCCGTGCTCGACCACGCCGTGCCAGTCGGGTGACCAGTTCGTCTCCGGTGCCAACCCGAACCTGTCGCCGGAAACCTCCAAGAGCAAGACCGTCGGTCTGGTCTGGAGCCCGCGTTGGGTGCAGGGTCTGGACATCTCGCTGGATTGGTACCGCTACGAGATCAGCGACATGATCATCGAAGACAGCGTCGACCGTATCCTGCGTGACTGCTACGTGCTGGGCAATGCTGGCCGTTGCGGCAGCGTGACCCGTGCGGCTGATGGCCACATCAGCGCCATCACCTACGGCACCGCCAACCTCGGCAAGATGGAAACCGAAGGTTACGACCTGGGCATCAAGTACCGTCTGCCGGAGCTGGCGATCGGTCAGTTCAGCATCGACTGGCAGACCAGCTACCTGTCCAAGTACGACGAAGCCGCGCAGAACTCCGCTGGCCAGGACATCATGATCGGCAAGGTCGGTCAGGATGCGCTGTTCCGCGTGCGTTCCAACCTGGGCGTCAACTGGGCGATGGGCGACTTCGGTGTCAACTACACCGCGCGCTACTACTCGGGCCTGAACGAGCCGTGCATCGCGATCGGCTGCACCGATCCGGACCGTATCGCCTACGGCGAAACCGCTCCGCTGCGCAAGACCGGCGCCAACACCTTCCACGACCTGCAGGTCAGCTGGAAGGCACCGTGGGATGCCACCATTGCTGTCGGCGCGAACAACGTGTTCGATCACAAGGGTCCGCTGATGTACTCGCAGCAGAACTCGAGCTTCGCCTACTACGGCGGCTTCGATATCGGTCGCTTCCTGTACATGAAGTACACCCAGCGCTTCTGATCCATCGAAGCTCTGTTGCAGTAAAAAAAGGAGGGCGGACCGCAAGGTCCGCCCTTTTTCTATGCGCGCCCGAGCACACGGCGCGTGGAGGGCGGGGCGTTCGCCGCCAGGCCGGCCGACAGACCGGTGGCTGACGCATCCGGCTCTGACATACCGCTGCAGCACGCACTAAGGTGAGGCGTTCAACCGGCGCCGGTTACCGCCGCGCCCGATCCACTTCATTCGACGATGCGGAGTATTTGGTATGCAGGCAGGATCCTTCCAAGGTGCGGCCATGGCGACGGCCCTGTTCTTCTCAGGGGCGCACACGGCCTCGGCCACCGAGATCATCCGCCATGAGGCGACAGGCGTTCCGGTTGCCTATGCAGTCGAAGTGCCGCCGGGGCGCACCACCGTCTATCTCAGCGGGAAGCTGCCTGCGCGGGTTGCCGGCGATGGGCGCAGTGCGTCGCGGCTGCCGTATGGCGACACCCGGATGCAGACCATCAGTGTCCTTGAACAGATCCGCGATCAGCTGCAACGGCTGGGAATGGGCATGCAGGACGTGGTCAAACTGCAGGTGTTCCTGGTGGGCGGGAAAGAGAACAACGGGAACATGGATCTGGACGGATTCGCCGCAGGATATGCGCAGTTCTTTGGTTCTTCCGCCGGGCAGCCCAACCTGCCGGCGCGGTCCACGTTCCAGGTGGCTGCGCTGGCGCATCCGGGGCAGCGGGTCGAAATCGAGGCCACCGCTGTGCGCCCGTGAGGCGCAACGGCAGGGGCGTCGCGCTATCGGCGATAGGAGTTGTTGCCGCTCTGCGGCCCTGAAACAACACTGGCGCATCATCATGACGCGCCAGTGCGGGGTGGTTCCGTCAAGGAGGCCGGCGTCAGACTTCGGCAGCCACCAGACCCATCAGGCCATTGGCGTGGTCCCGCCACTGCGGCAGCTTGTGCAGCACGCCGGCACGTTGCAGGTACTCCTCATCCACCGGGTCCCCGTTGATCAGGGCCAATGCCACGTGCACCGCACCGGTTACCCAGAAGCTGCGCGTGTTGGACTTCTGCGGCTGCAGGTGGAACGCCACCGCCTCGATGATCGGCATCGGCAGGCCCCACAGGCCCAGCAGGTAGGCGCCGGCCTCGGCATGGCCGGGACGTTCATCGGCTGCGTCGGCCGGGGCAACGCGCTCGTTGCGCACGCCCGGCAGCAGCAGCCCGATGTCGGCCAGCAGGGCCGCGGTCGCGCCCAGCTCGGCGCTGGAATCGGGCAGCAGCTTGGCCGCCAGCCGCGAGGCCAGCAACGCGCGCTGCTGCAGCGAATTGCGTTCGGCACCGGACAACGCCGAGGCGGAGAACACCTCGCTGGCCAGCACCAGGTCGCGCAGGGTCGACAGGCCCAGCCGCGTAACCGCGGTGCGCAGGTCGGAAATGGTGCGGCCGCTGTTGAAGAACGCCGAGTTGGACAACTGCAGCACTTTGGCCGCAATGGCCGGGTCGGCCGACACCAGCTTGGAGACGTCGGCGGTGTTGGTGTCGTCGTCGTGTTCCAGCGCCTGGGTCAGGCTCAGGTACAGGTGCGGCGGCGAAGGCAGCTTTTCGATGCGGCCGATCGCGCTGCGCAGGTGCGCGCTGTCGAGCAGTTCGCGCAGCTCTTCCAGGCTGGTCAGTGCTTCCAGCAGCACTTCCGGGGCCAGCGGCATCGGCAGGAAGCGGTGGGCCACCCCGATCAGGCGCGCCGGCGGCGGACGGTTGTTGTGGTCGGCATCCACCAGCGCGATCCGGATCGTTTCCGGGCGCAGGGTACGGATCTGCCCCAGCAGCGTGGTGGCCGTGAGATCGGGCAGGGTAGGGCAGGCAATGACCGCGTCCACCGGACCGGCGGCGACGATGCTCATGGCCGACTGGCCATCGGAGGCCGTCAGCGGCTGCCACTCTTCCCCAAGATCGGCAATGAAATCCATCAGTTCAGCCGACAGGCTGGCCTGGTCCCCAACAAGCAGAATGCGCACGACAAGTCCCCTGGCTGACCACGGTGAAACGCACCGTGGACGGTGTGAAGACGCAATGTACCCAATCCGGCACAAATAGTGATGTGCCGCAGTCAAAAAACGTGATGTCCATCGCTTCGGCGGCCAGCGCCGAAGCGATGCGGTTCAGCCTCAGCCGTTGTTGCTGAGGTAGCGCTGGTGCGCTTCGATCAGGATCTGCTTGGCTTCGGCAGCGCCGGCCCAGCCGTCAAGCTTGACCCACTTGCCCTTTTCCAGGTCCTTGTAATGCTCGAAGAAGTGGCCGATGCGCTCCAGCCAGTGGCTGGACACCTGCTCGATGTCTTCCACGTGGGCGTAGCCGCTGAACACCTTGGAGATCGGCACGGCCAGGATCTTCTCGTCGCTGCCGGCTTCATCGCTCATCTTGAGCACGCCGACCGGACGGCAACGCACCACCGAACCGGGGATCAGCGGCAGCGGCAGCACCACCAGCACGTCGGCCGGGTCGCCGTCGCCGCAGAGGGTGCTCGGCACGTAGCCGTAGTTGCACGGGTAGCGCATCGGGGTGGACAGGATGCGGTCGACGAAGATCGCGCCGGTTTCCTTGTCCACTTCGTACTTCACCGGCTCGGAATCCTTCGGGATCTCGATGATGACGTTGATTTCTTCCGGCGGGTTCTTGCCGGGCGAGACGAGTTCCAGACCCATGGGTGTACTCCGAGAGGGGGATGAAGGCGGATAGCCCCCCATTTTATGCCTTTGCCGGGCCGTGTGCAGCGGGGGCGGGACCACGGTCCCGTGGAGGGTTTCCCCACGGCCCGGCGCGGCCTTGCCGGATGGGCCCGTGCTCCGGGCCAGGCCACGCTGGTTCTCCTTCCGTTGGAGTCTGGCCATGTACCCACGTTTCCGGCCGTTGCTGCGCCTGTTCGCCCTGCTGGCCTGGCTGCCCAGCGCTCCGCTGCTTGCCCAGCCGTTCGTCGACCTGGTGGATTTCCCCCGCAACGAGGCCAACTGGGACCGCTTCTACACTTTGGAATCCCACCTGGCGAGCCGCTTCGACGCGGTCTGTGCCGATACCCTCTGCGAAGGTGATTACAGCAACCTGCGCGCACTGCAGTTGCGCTGCTCGGTCAACGCGACCAGCGGGCAGGTGCACGCCTGCCACTGGCTGTTCATTGCCAGCGAACTGCAGGTAGCGGCAGACACCGGCATGGTCCTGGCGGACAACCGACGCTGGGACTGTCCCTTGCCGCTGGGCACGGGGGTGGGGGTGGAGGCCTTCCATGCGTCGCTGGAACGCGCCGACGCGCTGGATGTCGTGCTGCCCGGTGCGGCGATGTCCATCGGCGAGGCGGTGGGCGACTGCCTCCAGCAGATCCGGCAGCCGGACCGCGCGGCGTCGGCGGCCCGCTACGTGGACGCGCGGGACTATCCCGGCCCGGGCCAGGGCCGGGCGCGTTTCCGTGCGCTGGAACAGGCGCTGGTGCGCGGCTTCGATGACATATGCGGCGACACCTTCTGCGAAGGCGAGTACTACAACCTGCAGGCCATGCGCCTGCGCTGTTCGGTGCACGCCGCCAGCGGCCGGGTGGGGGAGTGCCGGTGGACATTCGCCGGCAGCAACATGGACGTCGACGCCGCCACCGGCGCGGTCGCAGTGGATGCCCGCGATTGGGCCTGCCGCCTGCCGTTGGCGTCTCACACCCCCCTGCCGCTGCTGCTGGATACGCTTCAGGGGCCGGAGGCCATCTACACCGCGCTGCCGGGGACCAGCACCACGGTGTACGAAGGGTTGACCACCTGCCTCTGAGCTGCGGCGAGAACACGGTCGGCGCCACGCCGGGCAGGTAGCCTGTGCAGATGGATGCCCTCATCACGGCTGCCGCTCGCGCCCTTGCCACCGGCGATGTACTGGCCGCGCTTGGTTGCGTTGCGCTGCGCGTGGATCCACCGGCGCTGGCGCTGCGCGGCATTGCCATGGCCCAGCTTGGCCAGCTGGATACCGCACGGGAGCTGCTGCGGCGCGCGCGCCGCGCGTTCGGCCCGCACGAGACGGTGGCGAGGGCGCGCTGCACGGTCGCCGAGGCCGAGGTGGCACTGGCCATGCGCGAGCTGGCGGGGCCATCGCAGCCCCTGCAGGAGGTGGCGGCGCTGCTGGATGCGCGGGGAGACGGGGCCAATGCGCTGCAGGCTTGGCTGATCCTGGCCCGGCGCTGGCTGTTGCTGGGTCGCCTGCGCGATGCCGAACACAGCCTGGCCCAGCTTGCCGACCGGCCGATGCCGCCAGCGCTGGAAGCCATGGCTCAGTTGACCGCCGCCGCGTTGGCCTTGCGTGCGCTGCAGGTTGCACCGGCGCGTGCCGCCCTGGCGCGCGCCCAGGCGGCGGCCGACCGCGCCGGCATCGCCCCGCTGCGACGCGAGGTGGACGAGGCGATTGCGGCGCTGGACCGGCCGGCCGCCCGCAGCCTCCAGGCCGGCGTGGCGCGCAGCCTGTGCATCGACGATGTTCCGGCGCTGCTCGCGTCCGGCGCGCTGGTGGTGGATGCATGTCGGCGCGGCCTACGCACCGGCACGCAGTGGCACTGTCTGGCACGGCGTCCGGTGTTGTTCGCCTTGCTGCGCGCACTGGCCGAGGCGTGGCCGGGTGGAGTCGAACGCGATGTGCTGATTGAACGGGTCTTCGGTATTGCCCACCCCGACGACTCGCTGCGCGTGCGGCTGCGGGTGGAGCTGGGCCGGCTGCGTGCGCTGATCGCCGCGCAGGCGCGGATTGACGCCACCCCGCAAGGGTTCCGGATCCAGCCCTGCCACGCGCAGACAGTCACCCTGCTGCTGCCCCCGATCGATGGCGAGCAGGCGGCGTTGGTCGCGCTGCTGGCCGACGGTGCCGCCTGGTCCACCTCGTCGCTGGCGCTGGCCATGGGCGCCAGCCAGCGCAGCGTGCAGCGTGCGCTGGCCGAGCTGCAGGCCGCAGGGCAGGTGCACACCCGCGGGCGTGGCCGGGCCCAGCGCTGGCAGTCGGTGCCGCTGGCCGGATTCACGACGATCTTGTTACTCCCTGCCGCGCTGCCGATTGGCTAGTGTCGCTGGCAGGCACCGCCTTCCACGGGCCAGGAGACTGCAACGATGAACACGGACACCTTGGATACCCGATCGGCTGCACCCGTTGAAGCGGCCGAGCTGGTGCGCGAATACGGCCCGTTCGCCGGCTCGGACTGCGTCAACGGCGTCAGCTTCGATGGGCAGCACGTCTGGGCGGCCACCGGTGCTGCGCTGGTGGCGTTCGACCCGGACAGCGGCGACGCGGTACGCACCCTGGCGCTGCCCTGCGATGCCGGCACCGCCTTCGACGGCACCCACCTCTACCAGATTGCCGACGCGCGCATCGACCGCATCGATCCGCGCAGCGGCGAGGTGCTGGCGTCGATTCCCGCGCCGGGCGGCGGCACCAACTCCGGCATGGCGTGGGCCGAAGGCAGCCTGTGGGTCGGGCAGTACCGGCAACGTCGCATCCACCAGGTCGACCCGGCCACCGGCAGCATCCTGCGCACGATTGCGTCGGACCGCTTCGTGACCGGCGTGACCTGGGTGGACGGCGAGCTCTGGCACGGCACCGACGAGGCGGGGCACAGCGACATCCGCCGCATCGACCCGACCAGCGGCGCGGTGCAGCACCGCCTGCAGATGCCCGACGGACGCGGTGTCAGTGGGCTCGAGTCCGACGGCGCCGGGCTGTTCTATTGCGGGGCCGGCCACGGCCGGGTATGCGCGGTGAAGCGCCCGGCGCCTGCACAAACGTGACTCATTCGCATTTGCGGGGTAGCATGACGCGCCTTCCGCCCCGGCCCCTGCGTCTGTCGCATGACCACCAACGCCTCCGCCCTCACCGAGATGCTGATCCGCGAACGCCCGGCGTTGCTGCGGCTGGTGCAGCGCATCCTGGGCAACGACGGCGGCGCCGAGGACGTGATCCAGGCGATCTGGTTCAAGGCGCGCGGGGTGGACAGCGGCCAGGCCATCGACAACCCGCGGGCCTATCTGTACCGGCTGGCCACCAATCTGGCCACCGACCACGGGCGTGAGCGCACCCGTCGCGCGCGCCTGCTGGCCGAGCATTACCTGTGGGGCCCGGACGAAGTGCTGTCGACCGAAGAACAGGCGATGGCCCAGGACGAACTGCAGCGCGTGCTCGCCGCCGCCGAGCACCTGCCCGAGCCAACCCGCACCATCTTCCGGCTCAACCGCCTGCAGGGAATGACCCAGGCCGACGTGGCCAAGCGCCTCAAGGTATCGGTGACAACCGTGGAGAACCACGTGCGCGCCGCCCTGCAGCGCCTGGCCTGGGCCCGCAACGGGCGCTGAGGGCGCCCGCGCGCGTGATGGCATTGGGGAACCGCACCCGCCATTCGTCTTGATCATACTGGGGCGGTGTCGCGTGCCCCGCGTCCGTTCCTTGCCGGTGGCATCGCCCCCGACCGCGCCAATCCGCCAGCCATGAGCCCGCCGCACATCGACCCGCTTTCGCCACCGCCCGCATCCACCGATTCTGTCGCCGTCCAGGCGCAGGCGTGGATCGCGTGGCTGGCCTCCGGCACGGTGGATGACATCGGCATGCAGGCCTTCGAGCGGTGGCTGGCCGCGCCGGGCCACCGGCGCGTGTTCGAACGCGAACGCCAGCTCTGGCGCAGCCTGGGGCCACGGCCGCAGGCGACCCTCGCGCCGACGCGCCGGCGCGCGCGGGTGCGCCGCTGGTCGCTGGCCGCGGCGGCGGTGCTGGCGCTGGCCTGGGTGGCACCGGATGCGTGGCTGCGGCTGCAATCGGACCACCGCACCGGCACCGGCATCGCCGAGGTGGCGCTGCCCGACGGCAGCCGCGCCGTGCTGGATGCCGATTCAGCCATTGCCGTGCAATTCGACGGCCAGGTGCGCCGCATCGCGCTGTTGCGCGGTCGTGCCTGGTTCCAGGTGGCACCCGGCCAGCCGCAGCGGTTTGAAGTGCGCGCGCAGGGCGGGGTGGTCGAGGATATTTCCACCGCGTTTGCAGTATCCAGCGACGCCACCGGCGTGCAGGCCGATGTGGAACAGGGCCAGGTGCGGGTGGCGGCCAGCGAGGGCGGCGGCTGGACCTGGCTGCAGGCCGGGCAGCGTGCCGCATTCGCGCCCGGTGGCCGCGTGCAGCGGTTGGCCGACCAGGCACCCGACCGGATCGCGGCATGGCGGCAGGGCGAACTGCTGCTGGATGAAGTGGGCGTTGCCGATGCGGTCCAGCGCATCGGGCGCTATCGGCGAGGTCCTACCTTCGTCCGCGGCGACCTGTCGCAGCTGCCGGCGATCAACGCGGCGTTCCGCATCGACCGGCCCGAGCAGGCGCTGGACGCACTCGCCGGCAGTGCCGGCCTGCGCGTCACCCGCCTGCCGATGGGCGTGGCGATCGTGCAGGTCGACGCCCGCAAGTAGCGGCGCGCGCTGCCGAACGAAATGGGTCTTGGGGTTGTCGCCGCCCCAGTCGTCTCACCCCCCGAACGTACCCGCCGCCGCCACGTACTTCGCAGCGCCCGCACACCGTATGCGGGGACGTCGCTTCTGCGATATCGCCTTCTCGACAGGTTCCATCATGCGCATCACCTCCTCCCCGGGCCGTTCTCCGCGTCCGTCCCGCCTCTGCATCGCCTTGCTGGCCGCCGGCCTGGTCGCTGCGCCTGCATTCCCGGCGATGGCCCAGGCCAACACGCCGCGCGCTGCCGCCGTGCATCGCTTCGATATTCCCGCCCAGCCGCTGGCCGACGCACTGCGCACCTACATGCGCCAGTCCGGCGTGCAGGTGGCCTGGCCGGCTGCGCTCACCGAGGGCGTGCGCTCCAGCGCGGTCAACGGCGACCTCGACGCGCAGCAGGCCCTGCAGCAGCTGCTGCGTGGCAGTGGCCTGGTGATGCGCAGCGTCGGGTCCGATGCGGTGACCCTGGAACCGGCCGCCACCGCCAGCCGCGAGGATGGGGTGATCGTTACCGACGCGCTGCGGGTGGCCGGTGAGCAGTCCGGCGACGGCGGCAGTGATGCCGCACGTGCACTGGATGTGTACCGCACCGCCGGCTCCAGCGTGTACGTGCCGCGCGCCACGATCGAACGCTTCCGCGGCACCTCTGCGGCCGACATCGTCAAGGGCGTGGTCGGCGTCACCGCCGGCGACCCGCGTACCGCCAACGCGCTGGACCTCAACATCCGCGGCATCCAGGGCCAGAGCCGCATTCCGGTGATCATCGACGGTGGCCAGTCCAGCATGGACACCTACCGGGGCTACGCCGGCCAGTCGCAGCGCACCTACCTGGACCCGGACCTGATCTCCAGCCTCACCGTGACCAAGGGCCCCAGCCTGGGCGCCAACGCGTCCGGCGGCATCGGCGGCGTGGTCGAGATGGAAACGTTGAAGATCGGCGATGTGCTGCGCGAGGGCCAGGACGTCGGCCTGCGCGTACGCAGCGGCGTGTCCAACGGCAGCGCACGCGATGTGCCAGCGTACGGCGCCGCGCCGCGCAGCAACCGCAACAGCCTGGGCGGGCAGTTCTTCAACATCGCCGGTGGCAAGCACTGGGATGCGTTCGACCTGGTGGCCGCCTACGCCTGGCGTGACACCGGCAACTACTACGGCGGCAAGCACGGCTACGACGACTTCCCGCAGACCCGGCGCACGCTGGCCCCGTTGAACCCGCCCAACACCGAAGTGTTCAACACCTCGTCCAAGTCCAACTCGGTGCTGTTGAAGGGCACCTGGCGCATCGACGACACCCAGACCCTGGAAGCGGGCTACCGCCATTACAGCGGTCGCCAGGGCGAGATCATGGCCTCGCAGATCATCCGCGTGGACCGTGACCGCGTGCCGCAGTGGGAGCCGGGCAGTGTCGACATGGATGCCTACAACCTGCGCTACCGCTTCAACCCGGGCAACGACCGCGTCGACCTCAAGGCCAACCTCTGGTACACCGACGCCGACAGCCTGATGTACAACGGCCTGACCGGCATCACCCCGTGGTACTTCGATCGCCGCACCGAGTGGTATGACGGCCCGAGCTTCAATACCGACCCGGGCTACAAGGACGCTTACCGCAACAGCATGCAGCAGCAGCGGCTCGGGTTCGATGTATCCAACACGACCCACCTGGTGACCGACGCGGCCGGGGTGTTCACCTTCGACTACGGCCTGTCCTTCAGCGACGAGGACGTCGGGCCCGGCAAGAACGCGCCGATCATGCACGACGACCTGATCAACAACCGCTTCCTGCGCAACGCCGACCGCAAGGAATACAGCGCGGTGGCCTCGATGAAGTGGCAGCCCGACGACCATTGGGAAGTACTGCTGGGCGGGCGCTTCAACCGCGTCAGCGTGCACGACCGCAACCGCCTGGCCACGCCGGACGGTGAGGACGTGATCGGCCAGTACCGCTACACCCAGCTGCTGGACGGCAATCCGGCGCTGCCGGCCTGGCGTGCCAAGCGCATCGCCATGCTCAACTGGTATCCCGATGCGAACGGCCAGTTCACCGAAGCGTCGCTGCTGGCATCGCCGTACAAGAAGGGCACCGTGGCCGACATCACCGGCTGGAACTTCCACGACATGACCGAGGCCGAGGACCTGATCGTGCCGACCAGCTGGACCTGGTCGCAGCCGATCCGCCGTACCGACCATGCCTTCATGCCGACTGCCAGCGTCACCTACCACTTCAACGACGACAGCATGGTCTACGTGAAGTACGCTGAAGGCGTGAAGCTGCCGAGCCTGTTCGAAAGCACGCTGGGTCTGTTCACCGCCGCCAAGCCGATCGGGGGCGAACTCAAGCCCGAACGCGCCGGCACCTGGGAAATCGGCGCCAGCACGGTCCGGCAGGGGCTGTTCACCGACGGCGATACGGCCGCGTTCAAGCTGGCCTACTTCAACACCCGCATCGATGACCTGATTACCCGCGACTACCGCACGTTGTCGGCCGGCTACATCCGCAACATCGACCGCTTCAAGGTATCGGGCATGGAATTCCAGTCCAGCTACGATGCCGGCACGGTGTTCGCCGACCTGTCGGCGCACTATTACTTCCAAGCCAAGACCTGCGCGCCGGACATTGCCGCCGAGCGCCGTGCCTACGGCGTGCAGCGCAGGATCGAGGAGCTGGCCAATACCCCAGACTGCGTCGATGGCGGCTTTGAGGGCTCCTACAGCAACACGCAGAATCCGCCGCGCTACACCGTCAATCTGACCCTGGGTTCACGCCTGTTCGACGAGCGGCTCAGCTTCGGCACCCGGGTGATCCACAACGCCGGTCCGATCAGCAAGCTGGACAAGGAATGGAACGTCGGCCTGTCGGCGATCCAGCAGCTGTACCGCCCGGCCACCGTGGTGGACCTGTTCGCCAGCTGGCAGGCCAGCGAGCAGTTCGCGGTGGACGTCAACGTCGACAACCTCACCGACCGCTACTACCTGGATCCCCTGGCGCTGGGCGTGATGCCGGCACCGGGCCGGATCGTGCGGCTGGCGCTGACCTGGCGCTACTGAGGTCGAGGTGATGTACCCCACGGGGGCCGGCAACTGCCGGCCCCCGTGTTCGTTTCAGCCGCCGGTCTGCTGCGCGACCGCGTCGGCGTGCAGGGCCTCGCCCAGTTCATCGACGATGATCGCCCAGTCCGCATCGGACTTGAGCTGCTCGGCCAGGAACTGGCGCTGGCCATCATTCCAGTAAGGCGCCTCCACCAGGGCCACCTCGGCGGGCAGCTGATGGTCAACGATGAAGCGCGCGATCGCCGCATCGCTCGCGTCCAGGCCCAGTTGCAGGAACAGGTTGGTCATGCGCGGTTCGGTGGTGATCATCATGGCGGGTCCTCCTCAAGAATGTGCCGCCATTATCGGTGCAGACGCGTGAGGCCGGCATCGCCGGATCGGGTAGGGGCGACCGGTCGTACAACCAGGCTTGGGGTTGCCGCCGCGGCAGACGTCTCAATCGGGAAACCTGCACACGGCCTGTTCCCGGGGCCTGCGCGGGCTGCATTCCCCATTGCCCAGCACGAGCACCATGACCGTCATCGATACCCTTGAAGCCACCCGCAGCCAGCGCCTGAAGGCCGCCACCCGCGACAGCCACGGCGCGCTGGACAAGCGCATCATGGCCGGCGACATCTTCGCCAGCCGCGGCCAGTTCGCGCGTTTCCTGCGCGTGCAGTACCGCTTCCATCGCGATATCGACGCGCTCTACGCCCATGCCGCGCTCGACGCCCTGCTGCCCGATCTGGAAGCACGCCGTCGGCTGCCGCTGATCGCCCGCGACCTGGCCGACCTCGAACAGATCCTGCCGGCCCCGGTGCCGATGCGGCTGGACCCGGACCTGGCGCTGCCAGTCGCGCTGGGCTGGCTGTACGTGGCCGAAGGCTCCAACCTGGGCGGCACCATCCTGTACAAGATGGCCGCCAAGCTGGGGCTGGACGCCGGTTTCGGTGCACGCCACCTGGCTGCGCACCCCGACGGTGCCGCGCGCCATTGGCGCGCGTTCACCGCCGCGCTCGATGGAGTGGTGCTGGACGACGCGCAGGAACGGCAGGTCATCGATGCCGCCGATGCGGCGTTCCGCAGCGTGCACGGCCACGTTGAACTCGAGTTCGACGCGCGCTGATGCGCTGGCTGTGGTTCTGCCTGGGCTGGGTGATGGTGGCGCTGGGCGTGATCGGCGCGCTGCTGCCGGTGATGCCCACCACCATCTTCCTGATCCTGGCGGTGGGCTGCTTCGCACGCAGCTCGCCACGCTTCGAACGCAAGCTGCTCGAGCACCCTCGTTACGGCCCGGCCTTGCGCCTGTGGCGCGAGCAGGGCGCGGTGAGCCGCAAGGGCAAGGCCTTTGCGGCCGGCGGCATGGCGTTCGGCTTTGTGCTGTTCTGCTGGGGCGCGCATCCGTCGTGGCGGCTGCTGCTGGGCGTGGGTGCGTTCTTCATTGCCAGCGCGGGCTACGTGCTGACGCGGCCGTCGCCGCGCCTGCCGCCGCAACCCGAGTGAGCCCGTCCCTTGTTCCGGCGCGCGTTGCCGCAACGCCGCGTCTCCTTTCCTGATGAGCCTGACCATGACCGTGTTGCTTCCCTTCGCCATTGCCGCCCCAGCACCCGCACTCACACCGTGGGGCATGTACCTGGCCGCTGACGTGGTGGTCAAAGCGGTGATGATCGGCCTGGCCGTCGCGTCGGTGGCCACCTGGACGGTGCTGCTGGCCAAGGGCTGGGAACTGGCGCGCGAACGCCGCCGCCTGCTGCAGGCGCGCGCGCTGCTGCTGGACAGCGTGCAGCTGCCGGACCCACAGCTCGACCCGCGCCTGCAGGAAGAACCCGTGCGCCTGTTGCTGGAGGCCGCACGTACCGAGCTGCGGTTGTCGCCGCACGGCGGCGATCCGGCGGGGGTGAAGGAACGCGTCGGCTCGCGCCTGGAGCGCATTGAACTGGCCTGTGCGCGGCAGGCGCGGCGCGGCATCGGCGTACTCGCCAGCATCGGCGCGATCGCGCCGTTCGTGGGTCTGTTCGGCACCGTGTGGGGGATCATGAACAGCTTCGTCGGTATCGCCCAGTCCAACACCACCAACCTGGCCGTGGTGGCGCCCGGCATCGCCGAAGCGTTGCTGGCCACCGCGCTGGGGCTGGTGGCGGCCATTCCCGCGGTGGTGATCTACAACCACTTCACCCGGGTGCTGGCCGGCCTGCGCGCGCTGCTGGGCGACCTGTCGGCGGCCGTGCAGCAACTGGTGTCACGTGACCTGGACCGCGCGGCGGTGCACGCCGGCCCGGTGCTGGCGCGCGCTGCGCACTGAGGCTCCCGCATGGCACTCCGTACCGCACGCCACGACGACGACGCGCTGGAAGAAACCCACGCGATCAACGTCACCCCTTTCATCGACGTGATGCTGGTGCTGCTGATCATCTTCATGGTCGCCGCACCGCTGGCCACCGTGGACACCGCCGTGGACCTGCCGGCCAGCAGCGCGCGCCCGCAACCACGCGAGAACGAGCCGGTGCTCCTGACCGTGCAGGCCGACCTGTCGCTGCGGGTGAACGATGCCGCCGTTACCACCGACGCACTGCCGGCCGCATTGCAGCGGCTGACCGGCGGCGACCGTGAGCAGCGCATCTACCTGCGCGCCGACCGCCAGGTGGCCTATGGCGACCTGATGCAGACCATGAACGCGCTGCGCGCGGCCGGCTACCTCAAGGTGGCGCTGGTCGGGCTGGAACAGCCCGCGCCATGAGCGCAGGCCGTGCAGGGCATGCACGCTGGGCCGGTAGTCTCGGCATCGTGCTGGCCATCTACGCGATGAGCATCGCGGCCACGCTGTGGTGGATCGGGCGCGCGCCGCCCGCACCGGCCAGCGCGCCGCCGGCAGCGCTGATGGTGGAGCTGGCTCCGGTCGCCGAAGCGCCGCCGGTGCCGCCCACCGACATCGCGCAGGGGCCCTCGCAGCAGGAACAGCACCGCCCCGCGCCGGAACCGCAGCCGGTGCGCACGCTGGCGCTGCCCCCGCAGCCGCACCCGGACGGCGAGCCGGTGGCGCAGCGCACGCCACCGCCCACCGAGCAGACGCCTTCGGACGCCCACAACGTGGACCAGACCCTGGCTCCGCCGGACGTACAGGCCACCACCGCGCAACGCTACGCGGCGCCGCAGACGATGGCCGGCCAGCGCAGTGACGCGCAGGTCACCTGGCAGGGGCTGCTGCTGGGCCACCTGGAGCAGCACCGGCGCTATCCACGCGGGGCCGAGCGCCTGCGCCAACAAGGCGTGGCCTATGTGCGCTTTGCGGTGGACCGGCAGGGCAATGCGCGCAACATCCGCATCGGCCAGAGCAGTGGGCATCCGTTGCTGGATGCCGAAACGCTGGACACCGTGCGCCGTGGCAGCCCGGTGCCGGCGCCGCCGCCGGAGATCGGCGGCGACCCGGTGGAGGTGATGGTGCCGGTGGCGTTCTTCATCCGCCGCCGCTGACCCCGGTAACGCCCGGCCATGGGCCGGGCGACGGTGTGCCTACAGCAGCGGCACCAGCAACAGCGCGACGATGTTGATGATCTTGATCAACGGGTTGATCGCCGGGCCCGCCGTGTCCTTGTACGGATCACCCACGGTGTCGCCGGTGACGGCCGCCTTGTGCGCCTCGCTGCCCTTGCCGCCGAAGTGGCCATCCTCGATGTACTTCTTGGCGTTGTCCCACGCACCACCGCCGGTGGTCATCGAGATCGCCACGAACAGGCCGGTGACGATGGTGCCGATCAGCAACCCGCCCAGCGCGCGCGGCCCCAGCAGCAGGCCCACCACCACCGGCACGGCCACCGGCAACAGCGAGGGCACGATCATTTCGCGGATCGCCGAGCGGGTCAGCATGTCCACCGCGCGGTCGTACTGCGGCTTGCCGGTGCCTTCCATGATGCCGGGGATCTCGCGGAACTGGCGGCGCACTTCCTCCACCACCGCACCGGCCGCGCGGCCCACCGCTTCCATCGCCATCGCACCGAACAGGTAGGGAATCAGCCCGCCGATCAGCAGGCCGATGATCACCGTGTGGTCGGACAGGTCGAAGGCGAACGTTTCGCCCGGATTGGCCGCCTGCAGGTTGTGCGTGTAATCGGCGAACAGCACCAGCGCGGCCAGCGCCGCCGAGCCGATCGCATAGCCCTTGGTGACCGCCTTGGTGGTGTTGCCCACCGCATCCAGTGGGTCGGTGATGTCGCGGATGCTGGAGGGCAGTTCCGCCATCTCGGCAATGCCGCCGGCGTTGTCGGTGATCGGGCCGTAGGCATCCAGCGCCACGATCATGCCGGCCATCGACAGCATGGCGGTGGCGGCGATGGCGATGCCGTACAGGCCGCCGAAATAGTGCGCCAGCCAGATCGCCACGCACACCGCGATCACCGGCAACGCGGTCGACTTCATCGACACCCCAAGCCCGGCGATGATGTTGGTGCCATGCCCGGTGGTGGACGCCTGCGCCACGTGTTGCACCGGCTTGTACTGGGTGCCGGTGTAGTACTCGGTGATCCACACGATCAGCCCGGTCAGCACCAGTCCGATCAACGCGCAGAAGTACAGGTTCAGCGCCCCGTGGCTGTTGTCGGGCATCAGTTGCAGGGTGATGGGATAGAACGCGATCGCCGCCAGAACCGCCGACACGATCACGCCCTTGTACAGCGCGCCCATGATCGAGCCACCGGGCTTCACCTTGACGAACAACGCGCCGATGATCGAGGCGATGATCGACACACCGCCCAGCACCAGCGGATACAGGATCGCGTTGCGTCCGGCTTCGGCGATCATCAGGCTGCCCAGCAGCATGGTGGCGATCACCGTCACCGCGTAGGTCTCGAACAGGTCGGCGGCCATGCCGGCGCAGTCGCCGACGTTGTCGCCCACGTTGTCGGCGATCACCGCCGGGTTGCGCGGGTCATCCTCAGGGATACCGGCTTCCACCTTGCCGACCAGATCCGCGCCCACGTCGGCGCCCTTGGTGAAGATGCCGCCGCCCAGCCGCGCGAAGATCGAAATCAGCGAAGAGCCAAACGCGAGCCCGACCAGCGCATGCAGTGCCTGCGCGGTATCCAGCCCCAGCCGCAGCAGCAGCGCGTAGTACCCGGCCACGCCGAGCAGGCCCAGCCCGACCACCAGCATGCCGGTGATCGCACCGCCGCGGAACGCCACGTCCATGGCGGCACTGAGGCCGTTGCGGGCCGCTTCGGCGGTGCGCACGTTGGCGCGCACCGACACGTTCATGCCGATGTAGCCGGCCGCGCCGGACAGCACGGCGCCGATTGCAAAGCCGATCGCGGTGTACCAGCTGAGGAAGAATCCGACCAGCACGAACAGCACGACGCCGGCGATGCCGATGGTGAGGTATTGACGGTTGAGATAGGCGCGCGCGCCTTCCTGGATGGCAGCGGCGATTTCCTGCATGCGGGCATTGCCAGCCGGTTGCCGGAGGATCCAGCGTGCCGACACGATGCCGTAGAGAATCGCGAGAATGGCGCAGAACAGCGCCAGAGAAAGCCCATAACGTTCCAGCATGTCCCCTCCCGGGTGATGGAATGGCATCCAGACGAACGGATGAACCTCTCCACGCGGGGGCACAACGGGCTGCAACCTTGGACCAACCCGTTCAGACCGTGCCCGGTCTTCAAGCGTGTGGCGGTGTTCAGCAATCCCTGGTGACCCGAGTATGCGGGCACAACTCGCATACGGGTAGTGCCGGCCGCTGGCCGGCAACCACGCACACCCATCCGAAGCGACACACCGCCGGCCGCTGGCCGGCAACCACGCACACCGCTCCTAGGCGTTGATGGGACGCCTTGCCACGCCGTTCAGCCACCCGCTGGCAGCCTCGGCCCATCCCCAGCATCCGGAGTTCCGCCATGTCCATCCGTCACCTGCTCTGGCTGGCCCTGTTGCCTGCCGTGGCTGCCAGCGCCGCTGAAACCCCCGAGCTGAAACGCGCCGTCGGTGCGCCGCAGGCGGTGGGCGCGGCCCATACGCTGCGCCAGATCCCCGAAGCCTGTGCACGGTTGGAGGGCATGTTCACCGCCGATGCCGCACAGCCCTACAAATTCGCCGTGGTGCGCACCAGCGAGCAGTGCCAGCCGCGCGCCCGCTTCGTCGACTTCGACAAGGCCCAGCCCACCGAGGCCAAAGGCTGGAAGCTCAACGACGTGATCCGCGTGCCGAACGCCGCGTGCCCGGCGCAGCAGGCGGTGGTGCGCGTGTGGCGCATGCCGGTGGCACAGAAGGCCGAACTGGACGGCCAGGGCCAGTCGCGCATCTATCTGGAAGACGCCAAGAAGCAGGCGGCCGCCGGCAAGATCGCGCAGATTCCGATGTTCGCCGCACAGCTGAACGTGGAAGGCACTGCCTGCCGGTAATGGGAGGTGCCGGTTCCGGGCGATTGCGCGCCCGGAACCGGTAGGCGGGTGCGATTACAGGCCGCCGCGCGTCGACCATTGCCGCCAGTTGGTGCCGCCCGACCCCGTCGCCGCAGGCGCAGGTTCTGCAGGCGCGGCCGGTGCCGGGGCAACGGGTTGTGCCACGGCCGGCACGGGGGCCTGTTCCACCACCGCGACGGTCTGCACCGCTTGGGAAGTGTCGCCATCGGCGGCCACGGCGGGCGTCGCCACCTCAGCGTGGCCGCTGTCGGTGAGCGGTTCGGCAGCGGGAGCAGGGGTGTCGGTTGCGGCGGTCAGCGTTGCCGGCGCGGTGCCGGGGCGCAGGGTATTGGCCAGTGCAGGCGGCAGCACCGGCATGTGGGCGGCGGTCAGCCGGAACTGTTCGCGCCCCAGCAGCTGCACGCAGCGTGCGCCCAGTGCGGCGGTCACGTGTTTGAGCAGGCGCGCCTGGTCGGCATGCAACGCTTCACGGGTAGGCGGTTCACCGTCGTTGATGGTGTTGGCCGCGCAGGCCAGATTGGACACCACCCGGTTGCTGGCGGTCTCCACCAGCGTCACCTGCACGCTGTAGCCCACCCAGTAACGGCCCCACTGCGTGGCGAAGTAGGCGTAGTTCCAGCCGCCTGAGCGCACGTCCAACACGTAGTCGGCGTCGGCATGCAGCCTGGCCAGCTCGGCCGGCTTCACCGCCTTGGTCGCGGTGGCATCCAGCGGCAGCAACTGCGCGCCAAATGCCTGCCCCAGCGCACCCCCCAACTGGTCGCGGACCAGTCCGGCCGGATCAGGTACCGCGTTCTGCCGCACCAGCTCGTTGCCCGCGCTGGCCATCGCCGCCGCGCCGAACAGCGCAAACGACGCCTTGCCGGCCGTCATCGCCATGAACGACGGCGGCTCGTGGCGTGTCAGCGCCACGGTCTTTCCACGCAGCGCTTCGGCATCCTGTGCCGACAACGGGATCATCTTTTCCTTGCCCGCCGCCTGCCCGACAACGAGCAGCAGTGCGCCTACCCACACCAATCTGTGCATGGTTCCTTCCCCTGGTTGCATGAAGCGGACGCACCCGGGCGCCCGCCGGTTGGCGACCCGGTGCAGTGCCGATGGCACCGCCCCCACCCGGATCGTGTGCGGAGCATGAGGCCAGCCCCCGCAGGCCGTCCAGTGTCCTGCGCGCCCACGAAAAAGCCCGGACGGCAGGGCCGGTCCGGGCTTGGGTACGACGCGAGGCTGGCCGGGCTCAGTTGCCCTTGCAGTCCTTCAGCCACAGCACGCGGCCGATCTGGTCGTAATGGTCGACCACGCCGACCAGGGTGACCTTTTCCTTCGGGCGCAACGCCAGCGCGAAGGCGGCCTGGCTCGGCGCGAAGGCGCAGGTGATGGCCACGCTTTCGAAGTCGATGCCACCGGAGCCGTTGGGCAGCTCGAAGCCGGTGTTGTAGGTGCCGCCGCTCTTGAGCACGCCGTTGACCCGGCCGGTGATCGAATAGATCTTGCCCTTGTAGCGCGGTTCGATCGCAGCGGGGTTGTCCTTGTTCTGCGTGCGCAGCTGGAAGCCGAAATCGCTGGCCGAAATGTTCACCGTGGAGGCCTTCGGCGTGGACGCGGCGAGCTGCTCGCCGGCCTTGCCCGGCTTCACCTGGGTGAGCATCTTGCACATCTCGGCGCGGATCGAATCGGCCTTGGCAAAGGCGCCGGCATTGAGCTTGACCGTCATCGCCACGGTGCCGGTGCGGCCCTCGCTGGTGGCGCTGATGATGATCGGAATGGTCTTGTGCATCGCCGTCTGCGGATCTTCGATCAGCATCGCGCCGTTTTCCACGTCCGAGCTCAACACGTCCATGTTGTTGCCCTTGGCGATCACGTTCATCTGGCCGATCGCGCTCTTGACGGTCAGCTCAGGCACGGTCACCGAGGCGGTATAGGTGGTGCCGGACAGGGGGTTGCCCTTCTTCTGGAAGCTGCTTTCGCAGGTATCGGCAAAGGCGGGCGCCGCTACGGCGAGCAGCAGCAGGGGAACCAGGGTGTGGCGCTTCATCGGTACAGTCCTTGTCATCGCACGCAAGTGCGGAGGGTGGGTCGCGGGTGCGAAAGCCCGCATGTCCTGCCGGCTCGGCGCGATTGTATGGGGCGTCCCGGCGCGCCGCAATTGCCGGCGGGTGGCACGCCCAAGGGACGCGCCGCCCGCCGGAGGGGCTCAGCCTTCCTGCCAGGCCGGCAGCTTCTTCTTCACGCCCACGTTCTTGAGCGTCACGTACTTCGGCAGCCCATCGGCACCGTAGGGCAGGGGCGCCTCGCCCTTGATCAGCGGTGACAGGTAGGCGCGGGCCTTGGCGGTGATGCCGAAGCCGTCCTTGCGGATGAAGCCGGCCGGCATCTTCTTCTCGTGGTTGGCCACCTTGTGCAGGGGCGCAGCCTCGATCTTCCAGCGGTAGGGCGCGTCGCTGCTGCGCACGATCACCGGCATCACCGCGTTGTGGCCCTTCAGCGCGAACTGCACCGCCGCCTTGCCCACCGCCTGCGCCTGCTCCCAGTCGGTCTTGGACGCGATATGGCGCGCCGAGCGCTGCAGGTAATCGGGCAGGGTCCAGTGCACCTTGTAGCCCAGCGTGTCCTTGACCCGGGCGGCCAGCTGCGAAGCCACGCCCCCCAGCTGGGTATGCCCGAACGAGTCCTTGCCGCCGCCGGCATCGGCCACGAAGGTGCCGTCCGCGGTCTGGATGCCTTCGGAGGCCACCACCACGCAATGGCCCACGCGCTCGACCACCTGCTTGACCTTGGCCAGGAAGGCGGCCTCGTCGTAGGCGCGCTCGGGCAGCAGGATGATGTGCGGGGCATCGTCGGGGCCTTGCCCGGCCAGGCCGGCCGCCGCCGCCAGCCAGCCGGCATGCCGGCCCATGGCCTCGTAGACGAACACCTTGGTCGAGGTTTCCGCCATGGCCGCCACGTCCAGCGCCGCCTCGCGCACCGATACCGCGGTGTACTTGGCGGCCGAGCCGAAGCCCGGGCAGGTGTCGGTGACCGCCAGGTCGTTGTCGATGGTCTTGGGCACGCCGATGCAGGTGAGGTCGTAATCGAAGGCCTTGGCCAGCTGGGAGACCTTCCAGGCGGTGTCGGCCGAGTCGTTGCCGCCGTTGTAGAGGAACCAGCGCACGTCGTGGGCGCGCAGGACCTCCAGCAGGCGTTCGTACTTGCCCCGGTCGGCCTCGAGCGACTTGAGCTTGTAGCGGCACGAGCCGAAGGCCCCGCCCGGGGTGTGGGCCAGCGCGGCGATGGCCGCCGCCGACTCCTTCGTGGTGTCGATCAGGTCTTCGCGGAGCGCGCCAAGAATGCCGTTGCGCGCGGCCAAGACCTTGATTCCCTTGGCTCGAGCGGTGCTGATCACCGCCGAGGCGGTGGCGTTGATCACGGCGGTGACGCCGCCTGACTGGGCGTAGAGCAGGGTACCTTTGGACATCATTTCACCTGGGGGTGGGGGAAGGACATTGCAGAGACATTACCGGTATGGGGTAAAGTGCGCGTATTGCGGTGCAGCGTGATTGTGGACAATCCCGGGGCGCGCGCCCTTCCATTTTTTTACCAAGTTGGAGTCAGGTTGATGCGATTGGTTCTGTTGGGACCGCCCGGTTCGGGCAAGGGGACACAGGCGACGCGCCTGAAGGAACACCTGTCGATTGCGCACATTTCCACCGGCGACCTGCTGCGTGCCGAAGTGGCCGCAGGCACCGAGCTGGGCAAGCAGGCCAAGGCTGTCATGGACGCCGGCAACCTGGTGTCCGACGACATCCTGCTGGGCATGCTCGAATCGCGCCTGGGCCAGGCCGACGTGGCCAACGGCTTCATCCTCGATGGTTACCCGCGCAACGTGGCCCAGGCCAACGCGCTGGACACCCTGCTGGTGAAGATCGGCCAGCCGCTGGATGCGGTGGTGCAGCTGGACGTGCCGACCGAACTGCTGGTCGAGCGCATTGCCGGCCGCGCCGCCGAACAGGGCCGCGCCGACGACAATCCCGAATCGGTGCGCCAGCGCCTGCAGGTCTACAACGACCAGACCGCCCCGGTGGTCGATTTCTACGCCGGCCGCGGCACCCTGGCGCGCGTTGATGGCGTGGGTGAGCTGGACGACGTGGAAGCGCGCATCCGCGCGGCGATCCACGGCTGAGCCGGTGGCGCTGCGCCGGCAGCGCCTGCTTGGCCTGTAAACACACACGCCTGGCCCCAGGGGGCCAGGCGTGCGGTTTAAGGTGCCAGCGGACGGGCTTGCTCAGAGCCCCGCAGCATGAGCTCCCCTGGGGATGGCCTCTTGGGGAGTAGGACCAATGGGGTGCTGCGGCTGGCCACCTGAATTGTGTCCGTCTTCACACTGCATCGCTATCGGGGATTCCCCGACACCAAGAGTATTTTTCCTACACGCATCTGGGAAATTGTCTGACGACAATATCCACAGTCGCAGGTGATCGGTCACAATCCACCGCATGAGCAAGATTCATATCCTTGGTATCGCCGGCACCTTCATGGGCGGCGTGGCCGCGCTGGCGCGGGAACTGGGCCATGAGGTGCATGGCAGCGACCAGGCGATCTATCCGCCGATGTCGACCCAGCTGGAACAACTGGGCATCGCACTGGATCCGGGCTATCGCGCCACCAGCGTTGCCGCCGACTGCGATGAGGTGATCGTCGGCAATGCGCTGTCGCGCGGCAATCCGGCGGTGGAAGCGGTGCTCGACGCCGGCCAGCGCTACATTTCCGGTGCGCAGTGGCTGTCCGAGCAGGTCCTGCCGGGGCGTGACACGCTGGCCGTGGCCGGTACCCATGGCAAGACCACCACCACCACCATCCTGACCTGGCTGCTGCAGGCGGCCGGGCGCGAGCCGGGTTTCCTGATCGGCGGCGTCGCCGAAGACTTCGGCGTGTCGGCGCGTCTGGGCGGCGGGCGTGAGTTCGTGGTGGAGGCCGACGAGTACGACACGGCCTTCTTCGACAAGCGCAGCAAGTTCGTGCACTACCGGCCGCTGGTGGCCATCCTCAACAACCTGGAATACGACCACGCCGACATCTTCCCGGACGTGGCCGCGATCCAGCGCCAGTTCCACCACCTGGTACGCACCGTGCCCGCGCGCGGCCGCCTGATCGTCAATGGCGAGGACGCCTACCTGGCGCAGGTGCTGGCGATGGGTTGCTGGACCCCGGTGGAGCGCTTCGGGTTTGATCCGTCGCTGGAATGGCATGCCGAACTGGTCAACGCCGACGGCAGCGCGTTCGTGGTCCATCACCGTGGCACGCGCGTAGGCGAAGTGCGCTGGCCCCTGCTGGGCCGCCATAACGTGCTCAACGGCCTGGCGGCGCTGGCCGCCGCGCATGCGGTCGGGGTGGAGCTGCGCGCGGTGATCCCGGCGCTGGCCCGTTTCCGCAGCGTCAAGCGCCGCCTGGAAGTGATCGGGCAGGCGCAGGACATCACTGTCTACGACGATTTCGCCCATCACCCCACCGCCATCCACACCACGCTGGAAGGGCTGCGCGCCAAGGTCGGTGCCGCGCGCATCGTGGTGGCGATGGAACCGCGCAGCAATTCGATGCGGCTGGGCGCGCATGCCGAAGCGCTGGCGCCGTCGCTGGACCTGGCCGATGCGGTGGTGTTCCTGCACCGCCCGGAGCTGGCCTGGGATGCGGCCGGTGTGATCGCCGCCGTGCGTGGGCAGGCCCATGCCGTGCCCGACACCGATGCGTTGCTCGCGCGGTTGGACGAGATCGCAGCCCCCGGCGACCATGTCGTGTTCATGTCCAACGGCGGTTTCGACGGCGCGCCGCGGCGCTTCCTGGCGCAGCTGCAGCAGGGATGAGGCGGGCGCGCCACAGGCCATGACCGATACCGCGTCGCTGCCGTTGTTCCCGCTGCATGTGGTGCTGCTGCCTGGCGCCGCGCTGGGCCTGCGCGTGTTCGAACGTCGCTACCTGGACATGCTGCGCGAGTGCAGCCGCCAGAACACCCCGTTCGGCGTCTGCCTGATTCTGGACGGCGATGAAGTGGGGTCGCCGGCGGTGCCGGCCGCCTACGGCGTGGAAGCGCGCGTCGAGGATTTCGACGTGGGCGCCGACGGCGTGCTGGTATTGCGCCTGCGCGGCCAGCGTCGCTTCCATGTGCTGCGCACGCGCATCCGCGACAACGGGCTGGTGCTGGCCGACGTGGAATGGGCCACCCCCGACCACGACGACGAACTGCGCCCGGAACACGCGCTGCTGGCCACCGTGCTGGAGCACATCATCGAACAGGCCGGCGCGGCCTTCGCCCCGACCCATCCGGCCCAGCTGGAGCAGGCTGCCTGGGTAGGCTGGCGCCTGGCCGAACTGCTGCCGCTGGACGAGCCGCAGCGCCTGCAGCTGCTACAGCAGGACGACCCCCACCAGCGCCTGCAGCACCTGCTGGCCTGGATCCCCGACCTGACACCCCCCGCGTAGAGCGGGGCTCTGCCCCGCTGCTCGACGCAATAACGCCATCGCACGTACCCGCACCTGCCGGGTAGAACCCGGCACCACGTCATGCGTGGGCCGGCGTCCGCGTTATTCGACCTTCGTGCGCACCCGCAACACCGGCATCTGCGTTTCCGGATGCGTGTCCACCTGTTGCGGCAGGCCGTCCAGCGCGTCGCGCACCGCCTTCAACGACGGGTCGATGCCGCGCATCGGCCGCCACATCCCGATCAGGTGGAAATGCTGCTGGTAATGCAGCGTCTGCGCGCTGCCCAGCCACAGCGGCTGGTTGCCCGGCTGCAGCCGCGCCGGTGCCGGCCACAGGCGCAGCGCGAAGATCTCGTTGGGCGCATTGCCCGCGCGCAGCATCAGCAGCGACTCCACCTGGGTATCCAGCGTGGCCGGCAGCACCGGCACTTCGTCCGGCGTGGCCGACTTGTCGAGCATCAGCAGCGCCTGTTCCCAACCGGCCTGCGGCTGCACGCGCCAGCCCTGGCTTTCCAGGCGCTTCTGCAGCGGTGCCAGCGGGCCGGCCACCTGCACGTCCAGCGGCCAGCGCTGGTCGTCATCGAACTCGTTGCGGCGCGCGGGCAACTGCCGCCATTCGTCCTGCAGCCAGGCCGTGGCGGGCATGTCCGCCGGAGCCGGCTGGGCCGGTTCGAAGCGGGCCAGCTTGAGCGGAATATTGCGCGGCGCGTACCAGAGCGCAGCCACCGCGAACACGCCGTAGAACAGCCAGGCCACCGGCTTGACCCAGAACGAGCGGTTGAAGCGGCGGCGGTAGGCGATGCCCAGTACCAGCAACCAGAAGATGCCAAACAGCATGCCGCCGATGACATCGCTCAGCCAATGCGCGCCCAGGTACAGCCGTGCAAACCCGATCAGGCTGACCACGATGCCCGACAGCAGGTAGGGCCACACCCGCGTGCGGCCCGGCAGCTCGCGCGCGATCAGCACGGCGAAGAAGCCGAAGATGATGGTGGCCATGGTCACCGACACCGACGGGAAGCCGAAGCCACTGCTGGCATCCGGCGGGCGCACCACGTGCACGGTGGCGCCCAGCAGCTTGGTCAGCGCCAGCCCGAAGGCCAGCGCGGCCAGCCAATGCGCGGCCGCCATCCAGCGCCGACGCCAGACCAGGTAGCCCATGCCGGCCGCCGTGGCCGGCAGCAGCACCTGCCATGCGCCCAGCGACGCCAGTGCGGCCATCGGGTAGTCGGCCAACGGGTTGCGCAGTGCCAGCATGGCCTGGTGCACCACCATGTCCAGACGCAGCGGCTCGCCGTGCGCCACCACCGCCATCAGCAGCGCGAACCAGCACCAGCCCAGTAGCAGCAGCATCAACGCCAGCATGGCCAGCGGCACGGACTCGCGCCGCTGCGGGTCGAACACGGCCACCGAGTAACGGCCGAGGGTGGGGTGGCGCTGCGACCAGCGCAGCAGCGCGGCCAGCCAGCTGTCCATGCGCGAGGCCGACCAGCGGTAGCCGTACAGCACGATCGCCCACACCACGCCCATCAGCACTGCCACCAGGCCCAGCACCATCACCAGCCGCCCGGCCACGGCCGCCACCGCGTCATAGGCTTCGCCCAGCACCCAGCCCGGCGCCAGGAACAACACCGCCCAGGACAGGCTGGCGATACCGCTGGCCTGGAAGTAGCGCGACAGCGGCATCTTCATCATGCCGGCAATGGCTGGCACGAACGGGCGGATCGCCCCGACATAGCGCGCTACCAGGATGCTCTTGAACGCATTGCGGCGGAACATTGTCTCGCCGCGGTCCAGCAGCTGCGGGTATTTGCTGAAGGGCCAGAAGCCGCGCAGCCGGTCGCCCCAGCGCCGACCCACCCAATAGCTGATGCCGTCACCGGCGAACGCACCCACCGCCGCGCATGCCACCGCGTACGGGCCGGAGATCTGGCCCAGGCCGATGAACACGCCCACGGCGAACAGCAGCGGCAACGCGGGCACGATCGCGCCCAGCACGATGACCGCATCGCAGAAGGCGATGAGGAAAATGACCGCACCGGCGAGCACGGGGTGAGCTGAGATCCACGCAAGCGTGGTATCGATCCATGACGAGTCCATCGTCGGATTATAGAGGTGTGAAGGTGACTGACTGCCGGCCAGCGGCGGCCAACGTGCGTGATCTACAGTGAATGAACGCGATCGCACGCCTAGAATGTCGCCATGAACCGCCCCCCTGATCCCGCCCCGCATGCCCTGAAGGCCGACAGTTTCGGCTGCATTCTGTTGATCGAGCAGGACGGGCAGCGCTTTGTCCGCCGCGACCTGGGCGCCACCCCGTGGTGGCTGCGCCTGCCCGCCTGGTGGCTGGCCCGGCGCGAAGCACGCGCGCTGGCCCACCTGGACGGCATGGCCGACACCCCGGCGCTGCTGGCCTGGAACGGGCGCTGGCTGGACCGCAGCTTCATGGCCGGCGATGCGATGTACCAGCGTCCGCCGCATGGCGACCTGGCCTATTTCCGTGCCGCGCGCCGGCTGCTGCAGCGCGTGCACCGGCATGGCATCGCGCACAACGACCTGGCCAAGGAAGCCAACTGGCTGGTACGCGAGGACGGCTCGCCGGCCCTGATCGACTTCCAGCTGGCGGTGATCGGCAACCCGCGCTCGCGCTGGATGCGCCTGCTGGCCCGCGAAGACCTGCGCCACCTGCTCAAGCACAAGCGCATGTATTGCCGACAGCACCTGACCCCGGTGGAGAAGCGGCTGCTGAAGCGCACCTCGTGGGTACGCGATGTGTGGTTCCGCACCGGCAAACCGGTCTACCGCTTCGTCACCCGGAAGATCCTGCACTGGGAAGACAACGAAGGGCAGGGGCCCAAGCCGTGAGTGCGCCGGTGGTGCGCGTGGTCCCGGTGGACGCCGGCAACGTGCTGCATGCGCAATTGCCCGGCGCCGACTTCGTGCACGCGTGCCGGGCGACGGTGCCACGCGGCGGTCGCTCGGCGCTGCAGGCCTACAAGGACATGGCGTCCACCGTGCCAGGCTGGTTCGACGGGCTGATGGCGGTACGCAACGGTGGAATGCGGCTGCTGGGCATGAAGGACCTGGGGTCGCTGCGTGCCGTGCAGGACGCGGTCGACCCCGTGCCCGGCCAACGGCTGGGCATCTTCACCGTGCAGCGGTGCACGCGCGAGGCGATCGTGCTGGAGGACGACGACCGCCATCTGCACGTGCAACTGGCACTGCAATGGCGTGGCGATGCACTGGAGATCGCCACGGTGGTGCACACGCACAATGTCTTCGGGCGGCTGTACATGCTGCCGGTGGCACCGGTACATCGGGTGATCGTGCCGCATCTGTTGCGGCGGCAGGTGCGCGGCTATGGGGTTCCGGGGGACCAATGATCCGTGGATGCACCGAGGCGATGATGTCGTTCTTGCTGCAAATGCTGTCCGTAGGTCCATCCGTTCGGCGGGGCGAACAAGCGTGGCCCGCATCGCTTGAAGACTTTTACCGGGCCAAGTGGAAACCCACGCCAATTATTCGTCGGCGAAGCAAGTGCCATTCACGCTCTTTTCACGCAGTTGCTTAAGGTCTACTATTCGCCGCTAGATGATCGCATGGAGGCGACGTTCGCCATGGTGCGCGAATGTGCATGCGAGCAGGGAGTGCTGTGTGAAACGTGCAGTTGCTTGGCAGTGCCGCATCGGCGCTGCAGTGGTGTTATCAGTGTGTGCAGCGTCCGCACTGGCGGTTGAGCCCTATCAGGAATACCGGAAACTGATCGAGTCAGCGCAGAATCTCACCGCGTTGAAGGACGATCTGTTCGGTGAGAGCGTCAGCCTCTACAACGGCAAGACCGATTTCAGTGTCACCGACGTCAGCCTGCCGGGAAACAATGCGCTTCCTGTTGAGATGCGACGTCGCTTCAGCGTTGAGTTGGACCTGGTAGGGAGTGGAAGCTATAACTCCAACATCGACGGTGTGGGCGGCTGGGAGGTAGACACACCGCATATCTCAGGCATGTTCCCGGGCCTTGCCTCCTGGCGCGACAACCGCTGCAGCGGTCACATGGCACCGCAAGGGCCGGTCACTTTCCGCCTCAATGAGATCTGGCAGGGCAACATGATCCATGTGCCCGACGGCGGTGATCGCACGATGCTGGGAGCTTGGGACAAGTCGCCTGCACCAAGTGATGGTGTGGTCCGAAAGTGGAGCACCTCCTACCGCGATGCAATCGACTGTATTCCAATGAAATCGGGACTGGCAGGCGAAGGTTATCGAGTCAAGACCACCTCGGGGACATCCTACTTCTTTGATACGGCTTTCACCCGCTACGGTGGAACGCTGGAAAGATCCGGCGGGCTTGGCGATCAAACAAAAGTAGCCCGGATGCGTATCTACCTGATGGCAAGCCGAGTTGAAGATCGATCGGGCAACTGGGTGCAATACCAATACAACGGGGACGGACATCCGACCAGGATATGGTCCAGCGATGGGCGTGAGATAACGCTGACGTACAACGCCGGCATGCTGACGTCCGTGTCCGCAGCTGGCCGGACGTGGAGCTATGCCTACGTGCAGGTTGAAGGCCAGAACCGCTTGGCCAGCGTCACCCAGCCGGATGGCAGTAACTGGACGTACAGCTACTCCAGTGCGCTTCGCGCGTGGGAGAGGATTTTCTGGGACGGAAACAGCAATGAGTCTTGCCTGGAGCAGCCCCCGGAGCGCAATGGCAACCTGGTGATGACCATCAAGCATCCCTCCGGAGCGATGGGGGAATTCCAGTTCTCCAATGGGCGTCAGTATCGGAGTGGCGTGCATGCCAGCGAGTGCATGAAACGTATCGCGGTCTCCCAGTACTACTATGAGCTCGCCGTCCCATTCTTCTTCGACGTCGTTTCGCTGGACACGAAGAAGGTCTGGGGCCCAGGGTTACCCAAGACACTGCAGTGGACGTACAGCTATGGAGACGGGTTCGAGCGACTCTGGGGCGGGACCGGTGGCGCAGCGATCTATCCTTGCACCACCTGCAAGAAGGAAAAACTGGTCACTATCTCCAATCCTGACGGTACGCGGACGGTGCACCGGTACGGATCCCAGTACGCCCTGAACGAAGGCCGCTTGCTGGGAAGTAGTGTGCTCGACGCCAGCGGCAAGGTAATGCGGACTAACACCACGCTATACATGACAGAGGAAGAAGTGAAGGCGCAGCCCTTCATGCCGCTCTATGGCATGATCTACAGCGGTGATGAGCCAAGTTCCGCGCAGGTACGTCCCGTGGTGGCTGAGGCAATCCAGCAGGATGGCGTCACCTATCAAACCAGCATGCTCTCGTTCGACGACCTGGCCCGTCCCCTGCGAATCAATCGCTCGAGCCCGCTCGGCAGCAGGACCGACACTACCCAATACGCTGATGATCGTGTGCGGTGGATTCTCGGTGAGACAGCGAAGGTCACCAATGAAAACACGGGCGTCGTGGTCGAGCAGACTGCGTTTGACGGACTTATGCGCCCGGTCGAGGCCCGTTCTTACGGGTTACTGAAGCAGGTTCTGACGTACAACGCCGACGGTACCGTCTCGAGCGTTGCCGATGGGCGTGGGAATCGCACGCTGATCTCGGGCTGGAAGCGCGGTGTACCGCAGAATCTACAGTTTGCCGATGGGGTGACCCGTTCAGCCATAGTGGGTGACAACGGCTGGGTGACGAGTGTCACCGACGAGAATGGCGCGACCACCCAGTATGAGTACGATCCCATGGGACGTATCGCCAGTATTGATTGGCCAGCAGCGGACAGCGTCGCATGGGCACGCACGACTCAGAATTTCAGCGCGGTCAATGGCGATGAGTTTGGTATTCCCGCAGGTCACTGGCGGCAAACGGTTGCCACTGGGAATGCCCGTCGCAATGTCTTCTTCGATGCATTCTGGCGTCCCTTGCTTACCGAAGAGTATGACGAGTCTTCACGTGCTGCTACGCAACGGTTCCAGCGCTTCGCCTACGATGAATCGGGGCGACAAGTATTCGCGTCACACCTGGGAAGCTCGGCCGCGCTGACCACGGGCACCTGGAACGGCTACGACGCGCTGGGGCGGAAAACGTCGGCTTCGGTTGACGGTGAAGGCGGGTTGCTGACCTCACTGACCAGCTACCTGTCCGGTGGCGGCTTGAAAGTGGTCGATCCCAAGGGCAATGCCACCGTCTCCACCTTCCAGGCATTCGGTGCTCCTTCAACGGATGCGGCCATCTCGATCTCCCATCCAGCCGGTGCCATCACGGATATTGCGCGTGACATCTTTGGCAAGCCGCGCTCGATCGTGCGCCGCAATCTGGACGGAACGGTAAAGATCACCCGTAGCTATGTGTATGACGGCAATCAGCAACTCTGCAAGAGCGTTGAGCCAGAAACTGGCGCAACCTTAATGGGCTACGACGCGGCGGGAAACCTCGTGTGGAGTGCCGCTGGACTCGATCTGCCCAGCACGACGGCATGTGATCCAGGTGCGGCTGCGGTTGGCACACGCAAGGTCGTGCGGGGGTATGACGTGCGAAATCGTCTGTCGTCGCTGAGCTTCCCCGACAAGAACGGGAACCAGAGCTGGACCTACACCAAGGATGGAAAGCCGGCTACGGTGACCACGGTCAACGATGCGGGAACGACCCAGGCCACCAACACCTATACCTACAACAAGCGCGGCGTGCTGACCGCGGAAACGTCCAGTGACAGCACGCTGGGTGTACGGTCCTTGGGCTATGCCTACGACGCCAACGGTACGCTGTCGGGGCTGACGTATCCGAGCGGTCGTTTTGTCGATTACGCACCCAATGCCCTTGGTCAACCGACGAGGGCCGGCAGCTATGCAACAGGCGTAAGCTACTATCCGAACGGCGGAATGCGGCAGTTCACCTATGGAAACGGCATCCTGCATACGATGACGCAGAACGCGCGACAGCTGCCGACCCGGGTGACGGACAGCAAGGGGGCGCTGGACAATACCTACGAGTACGACGCAAACGGAAACGTCACCCGAGTAGTTGACAGTATTGATGCCAAACGTACTCGCGCGATGGCCTATGATGGGCTGGATCGTTTGATTCAGGCCAGCTCTCAATCCTTCGGCGGTGATGGTGTTTATCGGTATACATATGACGCAGTAGACAACTTGCGATCTGCCAAATTGACCGGGGTGAAGGATCACGTTTACTGGTACGACGGCCGCAACCGCCTGACCAATGTGCAGAACAGTGGCGGCGCAACAACCCTGGGTCTGAGCTATGACGTCCAAGGGAACGTGTCCAGTCGCAGTGGTGTGGCGTATGGCTTTGATTTTGGCAACCGCCTGCGTACGGTCGCCGATGCCGAGCGCTATCGCTACGATGCCCATGGCCGTCGAATTCTGTCTGTGAGAAGCGGCGACGGGGCCGCGATTCGTTCGCTTTACGGCAATGATGGCGTCCTGCGCCGGCAGGAGAATGCGCGGGAAGGAAAGAACAGCGAGTACATCCATCTGAACGGCAGTCTGGTAGCGCAAGCTGTGAGCGTTGTAGCACCTACAACGCCGCTGTTGACCCTGCCCGCGTTCAGTGCCAACGGTACCTTCCAGGCGCAATGGACGGCAGTTACGTATGCAACGCGTTATGAGCTGCGCGAGCAGGTAAGCGGAGGCGCTTGGGCAACCATTTACAACGGTGCCAACCGGACCTGGGATGCATCCGCAAAGGGTGAAGGTAACTTCGGCTACAGCGTGAGAGCCTGCCAGCAGACGGCCTGCAGCGGCTGGTCGGGAACTTCGAGCGTGGTGGTGCAGCGACCGCCGGTGGCAGTGGTCACGGTGACGGCGCCCGCCAGTGCCTACAACGGCAGCTACAGCGTGAGCTGGTCCGAGGCGGCAGGCGCGGCGACATACCGCCTGCAGGAGCGGGTGGGAACGGGCACGTGGCAGACGGTGCAGGAAACCTCCGCACGTACCCGAGCGATCACGGGGAAGGCGGCAGGAGCCTATGGCTACCGTGTCTACGGGTGCAACCCGGCAGGCTGCGGGCCTGAATCGGCCGCCGTATCGACGACGGTGGTCTACCCGCCCGCCGCTGCGCCCTCGATCAATGTGCCCGCACAGAGTCTTACTGGGGGCTACACGATCAGCTGGGGAACCGTAGCGGGTGCGACACGTTACTCATTGGAGCAAAGTGCCAATAGCGGCGCATGGGCGAGCGTCGCATCGGTTGCGGGTACCAGTCAGGCCTTTGCAAGCAAGGTAACCGGGAACTACGGCTATCGCGTACGAGCGGGTAATGACGCTGGTTGGGGCGTCTACTCGACCGCCGCTACTGTGTCGGTGATCCGCCCGCCTGTCGTGCCGACCATCAGTGCGCCTGCCGGAACCGGTTCGGGAACTGCCACAGTCAGCTGGACCGGGGTTGCGATGGCAACGTCATATCCGCTTGACGAGCGTGTCAATGGCGGTGCCTGGACGACTGTCCAGAATGATGGGTCAACCCAGTCGCAACGTAACGGACTGGTGTTCGGCACGTACAACTATCGCGTGAGGGCTTGCAACGTCTCCGGTTGCAGTGGCTACTCCAATACGGCTGCGGTCGCGTCTAATCCGCCGCCGGGCACACCGCAATTCATCCATTCGATCAAGTCGGAATGGAAGGAAGGGCGCGCTACCAAGATTTCCTGCGAGGCCAAATGGACCAGCATGCCGGGCGCGACGACGTACGAAATGATGGCTTACGGCGGACGCCTGCAGTACTCGGGGCCGGAAACCTCGATCAAGGCCCAAGGCGCGACGTACTGCGCCGAACAGCAGGTTGTGCGTGCTTGCAATGCCAACGGGTGCTCCCCGTGGTCCAGTCCGCCTACTAAACAGAGCCTGGTCGACTATGGCGACTTGACCAACCCGAGGTAATGGAAGCATGAAGATCAAGAAGATCCCGTTCTGCCTGGTAATGCATGCCCCTCTTCTGCTCGGGGCGTCGGCTGTATCGGCGCAAGAAATTGTTCATTATGTGCATACCGATGCACTCGGCTCCCCCATTGCGATTTCGGACAGCTCAGGAGCGGTCATTGAAAGGACCGGGTATGCACCGTATGGTGAGGTGATTGGCCCCAGAATGAGCGCAGCGCCAGGCTTCACTGGCCACGTTGAGGACGCCTCAACAGGGCTCACCTACATGCAGCAGCGTTACTATGATTCCAGCTTGGGTGGCTTCCTGTCGGTGGACCCTGTGTCTGCCTACGAAAATGCGGTATCGGCGTTCTCTCGATATCGCTACGGCAATGGAAACCCGCTTCGCTTTGTTGATCCGGACGGTAGAACTGGTTGCACTGGTACCAACATAACGGGCACCTGCCTTGCCGGCGGCGTCGCTGGCATGATGAGGTCGGCTACTGGTGTGACGGCAACGGAGGTGGCCGCAGCTAGAGACAATCCAGTGCGTTTTGTGAAGGCATTGAACGAGCGAAAGAACTCGCATGCCACGGAGGGTGCCTCATCCGCCTACTTCGCCAGGGCGGCTCTTCCTGTAACGATTGGCAGTGGGCGAGAGGTGGCAGCAGACATTGTCCATTTTTCTTTCAATGGGAAACCTTATAGCGTGCTCAACTTCGTGCTGGGTCCTGCTGGTGCCGGTGATGGGTCTGGTTCCGTGGAAATCCTCCCGTATGACGGATGGGGTACGCGAGTCGCTATCGCACATACCCATCCGGTTAACAATAGTTTCTCTGGACTTCCGGCGCGAATAACGAGTTCTGGCGGATTTGCAAATCGGGGTGGGGATCTCCAGTTGTTGTTTGCGTCAGGTGTCAATGGGTATCTCGCGACACCAAATGGAACCATCTTGAAGTTTGACTATATGGGGTTGCGCGCAGCGATGGGCTCGGGCGTAACCAACGTGGATGCAGCCAAGTTCGTATCGAGGATGCCATGAAGGGTCTGTGTGTCTCTATTGCGGCATTGGCTTTTGCTCTTCCTCTGGCAAGTTGCGGCGTCGACGATGATTATTCTGGGCTGCGGGATGGCGATTGCTGGCACGTCGGCAACCGTGCCGATCGCATTTACTGCGCTACGACCTACACCCAGTTGCTTGCGCATCCCGAGCGCTATGATGGGAGGCGTATCCAGATCCAAGGCCGAGCCGTGGCAAAGGATGTCATTGAAATCTACCCATCGCTTGATTCATTCGAGGGTAATGAGATCCAGGCGTCGCTGTCGCTGCGTTCGGGTGAGGGAGTGCCTGAGCTGAGGGCGTATCTGCTGTCACCAAAGCGTGTGGATTCCGCGTCGCGCGTTGTTGTGCTGGGTGTCTTTCATTTGAATCGCACAGTTCCGGTGGGAAAGCGACAGGGTGTAACACTCGAGACGATTCGTCTGGGCACCCTGGAGCTGGATGAGTTCAAGTTATAGGCAAGCTTATTCGCGGATGAGCGTCGAGCATCTTCTGCTGGTGATTCGGCTTGCGGGAGATCGCCCCGTAATGTCATGGGGGCACGCTTCTGTGCGCGATGTTGGTTTCGCGGAGCCGGCCAGCGGTCGACACCCTCCCTGCTGGGCGGCATCCTGTCGATGTCGCGCATTGCCTCAGTAGAAGCCATCCAGGACGCGAGAGCAATCCGCGTTGTCACGCCTTGCCGTCCAGCCACCCGTGCCACCTGTTGCCCGACGACGCGGCGAGATCCATCAAGGTCGTAGCTGATCTGAGCTTGTTGGCAAGGACAATCAGTGCGTCATGGCAGCCCTTCCCGAGTGTCGAGAAGATGGTGCACTTGGTGGCATGGTAAAGGAGCTTGAATGAGATGGATCAGACCCTCGGGCTTGATCTTCCTGGCGTTGGCGGGATGCCAACGTGCGGAGCCCGTTACCGTCAGCGGCGTCGAAGATGTATGCGCCTATCGGATGAGCGGGGGCGTTTGCCATGTCTCGCCGACCCAGCTGCTGACCTTGCCCGAGAAGTTGGCGGGCAGAGATGTCGTCGTGGTCCTCTACTACCCCGGCTTCGAGGCCCGCGTGTTGTTCGCCAGCCGCGATGCGGCGCAGAGCAACGATCTGTCGTCCGGGTTCGTTGTTCCCGGCGACGATCCTGCAGGTGGGCAGGGGGCACAGCCAACGCTGGATCAGCCCGGCTATTACCGCATGCTCGCTCACTTCGAACGAACGAAGCCGGTGATTGTCGGTGAGGGGGTAACACCGTTGGCGGTTGTTGCCGGTCGATTTGATCGCATTGCCCAGGCGCGGCGCATCTCCTCCCTGGACGAGGTAGTGGAGGAGTGCAGTGCGCTCGAGAACTGCAGCATGGGCTACTCACACGGGCTTCTGCCCATGCCAAGGCTGGAGACCATCGACAAGAAGTAGTGTGCCGTCCCTGGCAGTGTATCGATGCGTCGAACACCCTATGTGACATCGGCGCGGCCTGACGTTGGCCGCTTCGCCGTCAGGGCGTGGCCACCGGCACCACCTGCTGCCCGATGAAATGCCGCGTTCCATCAAAGTCGTAGCCGATCTGAATCTGCCCGACGTCGGCGCAGGCATGGCAGTCGCGCAGCGGCGTGCGGTACAACAGTCGTATCCCGCCATTGTCCAGCGGCGTACTGCCGCCCGCCTGCGCCGGTGCGAACGGGGTTGCCTGTGGGTGGGCGGCCAGCAGGGCCTGCACGCCCGGGTCGGCACGTACGGTGTCATCCAGCTGCACGGCGTCCACATCGATGCGCTTGCCGGCAGCATCCACCAGCCGCGTGCCCTCGTTGGTGTTGGCGCGGAACGGGTAGGCCACCGTGGCCACGCCGATGCCATCGTGTTCATGCCAGGCGGTGACAAACGCCAGCTCACCGGCGCTGGACAGTTGCCCGGCCGCGGTCACCGCATCCGCGCTGGCCCCACCGGCCTGCATCGCCTTGATCAGGCACTCGCGGGTGGCGGCCGCCTCGCCCTGGCGGCAGCTGTTCAGATCGCCGCTCCACACCACCGCATTGCTCCAGCGCAACGTGGCATCGGCGGCCATCTTCTGCGCGCTCGGCGTAGCGGTGGGGGTCGGGGCGGCGGGTTCGGCCGGGTCTTTCTGGCAGGCGGCAAGCAGCAGCAGGCCCAAGGCAGGCAATAGACAACGGGAACGGCGCATGGCAAGTACCTCGCAGCGGTAACCGGGAGGCCACTATCGTCAAGGAGCGGTGAAAATTCTGTGGGCGCGGCATACTGGCGCGAGACATTCATGCGCAGGAGCTTTCGACGTGGCCAGTCTGCAAGGCAAGACCATTTTCATCACCGGTGGCTCGCGCGGCATCGGCCTGGCCATCGCCCTGCGCGCGGCGCGTGATGGCGCCAACGTGGCGATCGCGGCCAAGTCGTCGGTGCCCAACCCGAAGCTGCCCGGCACCATCCACAGCGCGGTTGAGGCGGTTACCGCCGCCGGCGGGCAGGGCCTGGCGCTGAAGTGCGACATCCGCGAAGAAGACCAGGTGCGCGCCGCAGTGGCCGCCACCGTGGATACCTTTGGCGGCATCGACATCCTGGTCAACAACGCCAGCGCGATCTGGCTGCGCGGCACGCTGGATACGCCGATGAAGCGCTTCGACCTGATGCAGCAGGTCAATTCACGCGGCAGTTTCCTGTGCGCGCAGGCGTGCTTGCCGTACCTGCTGCAGGCGCCCAATCCGCACATCCTGACGCTGGCGCCGCCGCCGAGCCTGGACCCGAAATGGTGGGGCCCGCACACCGGCTACACGCTGGCCAAGATGGGCATGAGCTTTGTCACCTTGGGGCTGGCGGCCGAATTCGGTCCGCAGGGCGTGGCGGTCAATGCGCTGTGGCCGCGCACCATCATCGCCACCGATGCGATCAACATGATTCCCGGCGTGGATGTTGCCGGTTGCCGCACGCCGGAAATCCTGGCCGATGCCGCGCACGCCGTGCTGACCCGCGATGCAGCCGGCTTCAGCGGGCAGTTCCTGCTCGATGACGAGGTGCTGGCTGCGGCCGGTATCACCGACCTGAGTGGCTATGCGGTGGACCCGTCGCGGCCGCTGCTGCCGGATCTGTTCCTGGATTGAGGTTCCGGGCGGTACGGGTGACGTTGTCGACAGCGGCTGCACGCGCAGCTGCTAAGGTGCGCACCCCCCGTGTTCCAGATCCCTGCCATGTCCCAGCGTGTTTCCTGTCTCTCCCTCGCCGCGGCCATCGCCGTGGCCGGCCTGCTCGGCGCCTGCAGCAAAGGCGCCTCCACCGCCGCCGATGTGCAGGGCGTGGAAAAGGTGAATGCCTACATCCACTGCTTCAATGCGGTAGAGGAGCCGATCCACGAAGGCTTCCTGCAGTACACCGGGTGGATGCAGGACGCGGAGGCCGGCCCGACCGGCACCGAGAAGCAGGTGCGCGGCCCCGGCACGGTGTTGTCCCATCGCGTGGATGCGTGCAACGCCCCGATGGTGGCGGCACTGGCCATGACCCCGGCCGAGCCCGACCTGGACCCGGCGGCACGCGCGTATCAGAAGACCTTTGTCGATCTGTACACGCTGATCGAGCAGGCCGACCGTTACTACACCCGCGAAGACTATCTGCGCGATGACCATGCCGGCATGCGCAGCCAGCACGCGCCGCTGATGCAGGCCTACGCGGCGTTCTTTGCCGCTGGCACCGCACTGGATGCCGCGCTGGAGAAGCGCGAGGACGAACGGCGTGCCGCGCAGCTCAAGGAGATCGAAGCCGACGAAGGTCGCTCGCTGGCGTACTACCAGCTCAGGATCGTGGGCGATGGCAAGCGGCTGACCCAGCTGCTCAGCGCTGATGCACCGGACCTGGCGCTGGCGCGTACCGAACTGGCCGCATTCCAGGCGCTGTTGCAGCAGGCACAGAACGACAAGGTGGGGCAGGGTGATGCCATGTGGGGTCACGTGGAACGTTCGGCCGATGCGCTGGCCCGTGATGCGGGCCGTCGCATCGAACGCGTGCAGGCCAAGACGCCGCTCACCCGCGGCGAGCAGATGCTGCTGCAGAGCGGTGGCCGCGCGAGCCTGCCGCAGGGCTCGGCCGAAGCCGTGATGGCCAGCTACAACGATCTGGTGGACATGGCCAACCGGATGACGCGGTTCAGCGGCGCGCGCTGAGGGCCGCATCGGCAGGGTGCCGGTGACACGAGCGCTCTCATGCGACGGCGTTGCACGCACTCCCAATGCGGACCGCAGACCTGCGCGGTCCGCATTGGTAAACTACGTCTCTGGAATCGTTTACAACACGGAGGCGTTTGATGAAGCACGTTCTTTCCACGGCGGTACTGGCTGTGTCGATCACCCTGGCGCTGGCCGCCTGCGGCAACAAGTCCGCCGAGCCTGCCAAGGAGGCCGCCGCCCCGGCCAGCAAGGCTGATGCCCAGGCCGAAGAGGCCGAGCAGGCGCTGACCGGCAAGCTCAACAGCTACATCGACTGCTACAACGATGTCGATTCGGGCATCCACCAAGGCATCGGCTACTACACCAGCTGGATGAAGGATCCCAAGGCCGGTCCCACCGGTCGCGAAGAGCGCCCGATCGGTCCGCCGGACCTGGACGCCGACGATCTCAAGACCTGCGATGCGGCCATTCCCACGGCAATCGCCGCCGCGCCGGCACTGCCGGAACTGGACAAGGCGGCCAAGGCCTACCTGGACAGCCTGCACACCCTGCAGCCGCTCACCCATGCGGCGTACGACTACTACAAGCGCGAAGACTTCGAAGACGACGGTTACGCGCGCGGCAAGGCGATGCATGCGCCGCTGATGGAGGCGTTGGCTGCCTTCGTGCAGGCCAGCGGCGTGTTCAGCACCGCGCTGGAGGCCGAGAACGACCGTGCCCAGCAGGCGCAGCTGCAGGCGCTGGAAAAGCAGGAAGGCCGCACCCGCACGTACTATCGCTTGGCCATCATGATGGAGGCCAAGTCGCTGATGGACCTGATGGCCGAGGATGACTTCGACGTGGTGCAGGGGCGTGCGCGACTGGATGCCTTCAATACCATCGCCGACGAAGCGCACGCCAAGGTGGCCGACCAGGAGCCGGGCAAGATGGACTGGAACAGCTTCGAGACTGCCGCGGAGAATTTCCGTCGCGAGGGCAAGGAGCGCATCAAGGGCGTGGTCGACAAGACCCCGTATACCGACTTCGAACAGCGCATGCTGGATTCGCCGTCGCATGCCCCGCAGGGCTCGGCCGGGCGCCTGTTGAACGAGTACAACAGCCTGGTGTTCCAGAGCAACCGCCAGTAAACGGCGTGGCGATCCACCCCGGTGCGTTCGGCGCGCCGGGGTGGATCGCCCATTACTGATTGAAGGTGTCGGGCAACGTGTCGCCGCACCGGCGGCAATGCCGGGCGTCCGGTTCGTGGCCTTCCAGCCCGCAGTGCGGGCAGCCACGCGCATCGCGCCGCGCGGCCAGGTCGGCCTCGCGCATGGTGCTGGCCAGTTCGGCGGTGTAGATGCCGGTGGGCACGGCAATGATGCTGTAGCCGATCAGGATCAGCACCGAGGTGACGAAGCGGCCCAGCACGGTCTGCGGCACGATGTCGCCGAAGCCCACCGTGGCCATGGTCACCACCGCCCAGTACATGCTGCTGGGGATGCTGGTGAACCCGTGGTTCGGCCCCTCGATCACGTACATCAGGGTGCCGGCGATGATCGTGATGGTGACCACCGTGAACAGGAACAGCAGCACCTTGCGCCGGCTGCGCCACAGCGATTCCATCAGCACGCCGCTTTCTTCGATGTAGCGGGTCAGCTTGAGGATGCGGAACACCCGCAGGATGCGCAGGGCGCGCACCACCAGCAGGCTTTGGGCGCCGGGGATGAACAGGGACAGGTAGGTGGGCAGGATCGAGGCCAGGTCGATGATGCCCCAGATGCTGAACGCGTAGCGCAGGGGCCGTTTGACCACCACCAGCCGCAGCAGGTACTCGGCGGTGAACAGGACCGTGAAGCCCCATTCCAGCACGTACAGCCAGTCGGCATGGGCGATGTGGAAGCGCTGCACGCTGTCGAACATCACCACCAGCACGCTGGCGATGATGGCGTACACCAGCAGCAGGTCGAAATTGCGCGACGGGCGGGTGTCGTGGCGGTAGATGATCTCGAACCAGGTCCGGCGCCAGCCGGTCTCGGTGGCGGGGTTGAGCTGGGGGGCGGTGAGCGGTCGCATGCGCCGCATTGTGCCTCACCGGCCGGAAGCGCGAGAATGGGACTTTCCCGCAACCCCTGACCGCCATGACCGCCGCTGCCACCGATCCGCTGTTGTCCCTGTCGCATTACTACCTGCCGGTGTACAAACCGCGCCAGGTGGTGCTTGAGCGCGGCCAGGGTGCGCGCGTGTGGGACACCCTGGGGCGTGAATTCATCGACCTGGCCGCCGGCATCGCCGTGTGCGGGCTGGGCCACAACGACCCGGACCTGACCGCCGCGCTGATCGAGCAGGCCGGCAAGCTGTGGCACACCAGCAACGTGTTCTACAGCGAACCGCCGCTGCGCCTGGCCGAGGAGCTGGTCACCAGCTCGCGCTTCGCCGAGCGCGTGTTCCTGTGCAATTCCGGCGCCGAAGCCAATGAAGTGGCGATCAAGCTGGTGCGCAAGTGGGCCTCCTCCAAGGGCCGGCCGGCCCACCAGCGCGTGATCGTGACCTTCCGCGGCAGCTTCCACGGCCGCACCCTGGCCGCGGTTACCGCCACCGCCCAGCCGAAGTACCAGGAAGGCTACGAGCCGCTGCCCGGCGGCTTCCGCTACGTCGATTTCAACGACGAGGTGCAGCTGGAAACCGCCATGGCCGCCGGCGACGTGGCCGCGGTGATGCTCGAGCCGATCCAGGGCGAGGGCGGGGTGATGCCCGCCAAGCCGGGCTTCCTGCAGCGCATCCGCGAGCTGTGCGACCAGCACGACGCCTTGCTGGTGCTCGATGAAATCCAGGTGGGCATGGGCCGCACCGGCACCCTGTTCGCGCATTGGCAGGAAGGCATCAAACCGGACATCGTGACCCTGGCCAAGGCCCTGGGCGGCGGTTTCCCGATCGGCGCGATGCTGGCCGGGCCGAAGGTGGCCGAGGTGATGCAGTTCGGCGCGCACGGCACCACCTTCGGCGGCAATCCGCTGGCGGCGGCAGTGGCGCGCGTGGCGCTGCGCAAGCTGTCCTCGCCGGAGATCGGGCACAACGTGGGCCGCCAGTCGCAGGCGCTGCGCGATGGCCTGGGCCGGATCAACGATGAGTTCAAGGTGTTCAGCCAGGTGCGCGGCCGCGGCCTGATGCTGGGCGCGGTGCTGGACAAGGATTTCGCCGGCCAGGCCGGTGCCATCCTGGACCACGCCGCCGATCACGGCCTGCTGACCCTGCAGGCCGGCCCGGACGTGCTGCGCTTCGTGCCGTCGCTGAACATCACCGACGAGGAAGTGGCCGAGGGCCTCAAGCGCCTGCGCGCGGCGGTGCAATCCTTCATCGCCTCGCGGTAGAGCCGACCGTTGGTCGGCTGCTGTTGCTCCGGGGCGAACCCTGCCGACCAACGGTCGGCTCTACACCAGGGTGTACCCAGCCGACCAACGGTCGGCTCTACACCAGGGCGTACCGCTTCAACACCTTGCCGATGCTGCGGCTGTCGGCCGCCGTTTCCGCCTGCAATCCCGCCTGCCGTGCACCGCGCACGTTGGTGAACAGGTCATCGATGAACAGCGTGCGCCCGGCACGTGCGCCCAGCAGCTCCACCGCCTGCACGAAGACGGCCGGGTCCGGTTTGCGACCGCCCAGCGCACCGCTGCACAGGATGCGTCCGTGCAACGCCGTGGCCAGGGTAGGCAGGATGCGCGGGATGGTGTCGGCCATCAGCGCGCTGTTGTTGGTCAGGATCGCAATCGGCAGGCGGCGGGCGACCTGCTCGATGCGTTCGATCACCCCGGCCTGCGGCGGGGATGCGGCGATGCGCGCCGCCTGCCACTGCGCGATGCTCAGCGTGCTGCCCAACGCAGCGCTCACCTGCTGCAGGTACAGCGCGCTGTCCAGGCCGGCGTCGTGCTGCTGCTCCAGGCCGCTGTCGAACAAGGCCGCCTGCACCTGCGCGACGCTGCAGCCGGTGCTGGCCGCCAGGTGACGCACGCGCAGGTGGCGCGCATGGCGTACGAGCACGCCATCGAAATCCAGCAACAGGCACTCCACGGCAACGGTCATCGCGCACTCTCGTCCAGGTCCACTGCTGACCGTACCCCAGCCGGGGCGTAGGCTGCGACATCGCGTCGCAGGTCGGGCGTGGGCACGGACTCTAGAATCGCGTGGACTGTTCGATGGAGATCGCCGTGAAACTGCTTGTTCCCGTGTTGCTCGCCGGCCTGATGCTGGCCCCGGCTGCCCATGCCCGCGTGTGCGCGGTCAGCATCGACAGCACCGACCAGATGAGCTTCAGCCAGAAGGAGATCAAGGTCGGCGCGGACTGCAGCCAGGTGAAGCTGACCCTGCGCCACACGGGCAAGCTGGCCGCCACCGCGATGGGCCACAACTGGGTGCTCACGCGGACCCCCGATTATCAGCCGGTGGCGATGGCCGGCATGCGCACGAGCCTGGCCGACAGCTACCTGCCCAAGGGCGATGCACGCGTGCTGGCGCATACCGCGGTGATCGGCGGTGGGCAGACCACCAGCGTGACCTTCTCGACCGCCAAGCTGGCCAAGGGCGGCGATTACACGTTCTTCTGCTCGTTCCCGGGGCACTTCGCGATGATGAAGGGCAAGCTGGTCTTCGGGTAAGAACGTCATCGGTGCGGCGACGGCACGCGCCTTGGTAGGGTCGGTTCCCAAACGACTGCCGATGATGCGTGTGGGTGCGGCGAACGCATGACCTGTGCCGAAGCGATCTGCGTTCTGGGGTCATGCCCTCAACGAACGTTGCGCAGACCAACGGCGGTCGATCGGGATGCGACCCTACCAGCGAGGCGCATCGCCGAACGCCCCCGGTTCCCTGCTGCATCGCCGAAGGCCATGGACCGGGGCCGATCCGTCGCCCCCGCCGTTGACCGGGGCCGATCCGTCGTCCCGGCCGTCGTCCGGTACCCGATCAGCCTTTGACGACCTTGAACGCCTCGCGGGCGGCGTCGATGGTCGCGTCGATCACGCTGTCGTCGTGCGCGCTGGACATGAAGCCGGCTTCGTACGCCGACGGGGCCAGGAACACGCCGCGCTCCAGCATCGCGTGGAAGAAGGTGTTGAACGCGGTGATGTCACAGGCGGTGGCCTGGGCGTAGGTGTCCACCTTCTGGTCGGTGAAGAACAGCCCGAACATGCCGCCCACCTGGGTGGTGGTCACGGCCACGCCGGCCTCGGCCGCCGCCGCTTCCAGCCCGGCGCACAGGCGCGCGCTGGCCGCGCTCAGGCGGTCATGGAAGCCCGGTTCCTGCACCAGGTCCAGCATCGCAAGGCCGGCGGCCATCGCCACCGGGTTGCCGCTGAGCGTGCCGGCCTGGTAGATCGGGCCGGCCGGGGCGATCTGCGACATCAGGTCGGCACGGCCGCCGTAGGCACCCACCGGCATGCCGCCGCCGATGATCTTGCCGAAGGTGGTCAGGTCCGGGGTGATGCCGTAATGGGCCTGCGCGCCGCCGAGGGCGACGCGGAAGCCGGTCATCACCTCATCGAAGATCAACAGCGCGCCGTACTGGGTGCACAGCGCGCGCAGGTGCTGCAGGTAGCCGTCGCGCGGCGGGATGCAGTTGGCGTTGCCCACCACCGGCTCGATGATCAGCCCGGCGATGTGCTCGCCCTGTTCGGCGAACAGCGCGGTGGCGGCCTCGAAATCGTTGTAGGGCAGGGTCAGGGTAAGTTCGCTCAGGCCGGCGGGTACGCCCGGCGAGGTGGGCACGCCCAGGGTCAGCATGCCGCTGCCGGCCTTGACCAGGAACGAGTCGCCGTGGCCGTGGTAGCAGCCTTCGAACTTGACGATGCGATTGCGCCCGGTGGCCCCGCGCGCCAGCCGGATCGCCGACAGCGTGGCTTCGGTGCCGGAGTTGACCATGCGCACCATCTGGCACGACGGGATCAGCCGGGTGAGGGTTTCGGCCATCACCACTTCGGCCTCGCACGGCGCGCCGAACGACAGGCCGTTGTTGATCGCGTGCTTGACCGCCTGGCGCACGGCCGGGTGGTTGTGGCCGACGATCATCGGGCCCCACGATCCCACGTAGTCGATGTAGCGGTTGCCATCCACGTCGTACAGGTACGGGCCATCGGCGCGCTGCACGAAGAACGGCTCGCCGCCGACCGACTTGAACGCGCGCACCGGCGAGTTGACGCCGCCCGGCAGCAGCTTCTGGGCGCGGGTGAACAGGGCGTGGGACTGGTCGTGGTTCATGGGGTGTCCTGGGTCTTACGGAAACTGGGCGAGGAAGGCGCGCTGGGTGGCGACCGGATCGGGGGCGGCAAAAATGCCGCTGACCACGGCCACCAGATCGGCACCGGCCGCGATGATGGGACCCACATTGTCCGGGCTGAGCCCGCCGATCGCCACCCGCGGTACGCCCAGTGCGGCGCTTTGCCGCAGCAGGTCCGGCGTGGCACGGCTGGAGGTGACCTTGGTGGTGGTCGGGAAGAACGCGCCGAATGCCACGTAGCTGGCGCCCTCGGCCACGGCACGTTCGGCATTGGCCAGCTGGTCGTAGCAGGACGCGCCGATGATGGCGTCGGGGCCCAGCAGGGCACGCGCGGCGCCGATGTCGCCGTCGGTGCCGCCCAGGTGCACGCCGGCGGCGCCCACCGCACGGGCCAGCGCCGGGTCGTCATTGATGATCAATGGCACCCCGTGCTGGGCGCACAGTGCCTGCAGCGCGGTGGCCTGCTGCAGGTGCAGGGCGGCCGCGGCGGTCTTGTTGCGGTACTGCAGCCAGGTCGCGCCGGCGGCCAGCAGCGGCGCGGTACGCGCCAGCAGGCGGGCGGTGTCGGCCTCGTCGGGGGTGATCAGGTAGACGCCGCGTGGGCGCACGGGGGAGACTGAAGCAGAATTCATCGGTGGCTACCGGTAGCACGACGGGAGTGGGACAATGGCGGTCGCCCGTTTTTGTCCAGCCGTGATTATCCAATGACCGATGCCACCGCCACCACTTTCCGCACCTGGATGTGCGTTGTCTGCGGCTTCCTGTACAGGGAAGAAGACGGCCTGCCGGAAGAAGGCATTGCGCCGGGCACGCGCTGGGAAGACATTCCCGACACCTGGACGTGCCCCGATTGCGGCGTGACCAAGGACGATTTCGAGATGGTCGAGGTCGATTGACCGGCGGGTATCGACCGTTGGTCGATACGCCCCTTCGTCAATGCAACCGCTGCGCCCGTCCGCCCAGTTCCACCAGCTTCTCGCGCACCCATTGCGCATCGGCGGCCTGCCGGTTGCGTTGCAGGTACAAAGCCAGGTCATGGCGCGCCCCGGCCTCGTAATCCAGGTTCAGGTAGGCCAGGCCGCGGTCACGCAGCGCATCGTCCTGTTCGGGCGCCAGCTTGAGCAGGCGGTCGGCACTGCGCGCGGCGCGGTCCCATTCGCCGCGCTCCACATACACGCCGTGCAGGTTGCGCAGCATGCGCATCAGGATCGCGCGCGCCGGGGCGGCATCCAGGATCTGCGCCAGCACGTGGTCGTCCGGGGTTTCGCCGCCCAGGTGCGAGCGTGCGCGTTCGCGCAGTTCTTCCACGTCCAGCGGGCGGCCGCCGTTGTAGGGGTCCATCACCAGCACCCCGTCGTCCACCGGCAGGCGCACCAGGAAGTGCCCCGGGAATGACACCCCGTCCAGCGGAATGCCCAGCCGGCGCGCGACTTCCATCTGCACCAGGGCCAGCGAGATCGGATTGCCCAAGCGGCGTTCGAACACCTGGTTGAGGTAGCTGTTGCGCGGGTCGTAGTACTCGCCGTGGTCGCCGCCGTAGCCCAGTTCGTCGAACAGGTGGCGGTTCACGGCGGCGATCTTCAGCGGCCAGTGCTCGATGGTGTCCACCTCGGTACGCAGGTGGTCGGCATGGGCCTGCACCACCGCGTCGTACACGGTGGGGTCCAGGTCGGGGTATTCGTCGCGGGCGATCAGCAGTGCCGTGGGCAACAGCGGCAGGGCCTCGTCATCCAGCTCGGCCAGTGAATCCCACGTCGGCAATGTGATCTGCCCCTGCATGGCTACAGACTGGCGACAAACGCAGCCGGTTTCAAGGGCTTCAGCGCCGGATCACGCCCGCCGGTAGAGCCGACCGTTGGTCGGCTGAGCGGGAACGTTGAGGAGGGCCAGGGGCGGCCGACCAACGGTCGGCTCTACCCCGGGCGGGGGCGCGGTGTCAGCGGTCGGCGATGCCGGGGCCGAAGGTGATCTCGGTGCCGTCCTTCAAGCCCAGCTTTTCAGCCTGGCCGGCGTTGAGCTCCAGCACGTAACGGGCCGGGCCGCTGCTGGGGTAGGGCGGGCAACGGTCGCCGGCCGAGCACGGCGGCACGTCGCGCTGCTGGCTGACCAGCCGGCGCTGTTCGTCGAAGTACAGGATGTCCAGCGCGATCTTGGTGTTCTTCATCCAGTACGCCTGCAGTTCCTCGCGCTCGTGCAGGAACAACATGCCATGGTCGGCATCCATCTGGTCGCGGAACATCAGCCCGCGCGCGCGGCTGGCGTCATCGCGGGCCAGTTCCACCTGGTAGCGGGCACCGCTCAGTTCCACCCAGTGGCGGGTGCCGCTGCTGGCGCAGCCGGTCAGGGTCATCAGGAGCAGCAGCGGCAACAGGCGGATCAGCGACATCGGGGTCTACCTCGGCAGGAAGAAGGCCGGCCATCGTGGGCCGGCCGCGGAATCAGAATACGCGGGGCGGCTCGCCGCCGACGATCACCACGTCGGCCGGGCGCCGCGCGAACAGGCCCACGCTGACCACGCCGGGCAGCTGGTTGAGCTCGCGCTCAAGCTTGACCGGGTCGGTGATCTGCAGGTGGTGGATGTCCAGGATCACGTTGCCGTTGTCGGTGACCACGCCTTCACGCCAGGCCGGCTGGCCGCCGGTCATGTCCAGGATGCGGCGCGCGATCAGGCTGCGGGCCATCGGGATCACTTCCACCGGCAGCGGGAAGCGCCCCAGCACCGGCACCTGCTTGCTCGGGTCGATGATGCACACGAAGCGCTCGCTGGCCTCGGCGATGATCTTCTCGCGGGTCAGCGCGGCGCCGCCGCCCTTGATCAGGCACTTGTTGCCGTCGCACTCGTCGGCCCCGTCCACGTACAGCGACAGGTTACCGGTGTGGTTGAGCTCCATCACCTCGATGCCGTGCGACTTCAGCTGGGCGGTGCTCTGCTCGGAGCTGGACACGGTGCCCTTGATGCGGTGCTTGATGCGGGCCAGGCCGTCGATGAAGTAGGCAACGGTGGACCCGGTGCCGACCCCGACGATCATGCCGTCTTCGACGTATTCCAGGGCTTTTTCAGCAGCCAGGCGCTTGGCTTCGGACATGGCGGGCAACTCTATGAGGGAAAGGGGGAATCAGTGTTTTTCAAGCGACAGCAGCAGCTTCCACTGCGCAGCGGTCACCGGCAGGATCGACAGGCGGTTGCCGCGCGCGGTCAGCGGAAAACCTTCGCCCAGCGCATCGGCGTGCAGCTTGATCTCGTCCAGCGAAATGGTGTCGCGCAGTTTGCGCTCGAAGGCCACGTCCACCAGCATCCAGCGCGGTTCTTCGCGGGTGGCCTTGGGGTCGTAGTAGTCGGATTTGGGGTTGAACTGGGTGTCGTCCGGATAAGCTTCGCTGGCCACCGTGGCAATGCCGACGATGCCGGGCACCTTGGTATTGGAGTGGTAGAACAGCACCCCGTCGCCGACCTTCATGCCGTCGCGCATGAAGTTGCGCGCCTGGTAGTTGCGCACGCCGTTCCAGGGCTCACGGCCCACGCGCTGCAGATCGTCGATGGAAAAGGCGTCCGGTTCGGACTTCATCAGCCAGTAGCGCTTGCGTGCGGTCATGCGGAGTCTTTGATTACGGTAGGTGCCGACCGTTGGTCGGTACGCAGACGTGGGTGGAGATGTCGGTGCAGATCGCATCCACCGCGACATCCCAGGGCTGTACTGGCAGGTCATCGACCTGCTGCACCGAGAAGCCGACCCCCACCAGCCACGGCGGTGCGGGGCGCTGGTGGCGGAACGCGAAGCTGCGATCATACCAGCCGCCTCCCATGCCCAGGCGCCGGCCCTGCGCGTCGAAACCGACCAGGGGCGCCACCACCAGTGTCATCTGCTCCGGTGCCAGCGTGGCCTCCAGCGCGACGTCCGGTTCTGGAATGCCGTAGCGGTTGGCGGTCAGTGGCTGGCCGGGTCGCCAGGGCGCGAAGCGCAGCGTGTCGCCGGCGAGGATCGGCAGGCAGTACTGCAGCGCGTCGGGCAGCTGCATCTGCCAGCGGTGCAGGGCGATTTCGCCATCCATTGCCCAGTACCCGGCAACGAAGCCGTGTGCAGGGGCGAAGGGGAGCTGGAGCAGGCGATCGGCCAGGTGTTCGGCGGCGGCCAGGCGCTGCGCGGCGGGGATGTCTCGGCGGCGTTGGCGCAACTGCTGGCGCAGTGCGGAGCGCGGGTCGGTCATGCCTGGGTCCGGGGCGTGGTGCGGGCGCGGATAAAACAAGAGCGACGTCCCGGTAGGGGCGTCGCTCTTGCAGGAATACTGCATTCTCCGCGGTGACGATGCGTGCGAAACGACCTTGAACCCGGGGTTCAAGTGGGTACGCTGGGGTTCCTTCGGGCTTCCCGCTACAAGGCGGACTTGCACTCCCGGCGCCGTCGCGCACCCGTGGTCGTAATTAAGGGACAAGGCGAATGTTTGCACACGCCGTCGTTCACAGCAGAGAACGCGTCGCCATTATAGCCAAGCGCGCGCCGAGGGGTAGGCCGTTCGTCGGTCGGATTGCAGCTGAATTCAGATCGATGAAGGCCATGCGATGGCCTTGTGCAATGGAACATGCCGTGGAACATCGGCCGTTGGTCGGCTGCACAAGCATTCGGGTGGCGCCGACCAACGGTCGGCTTTAGCGCCGGCGGCTCACGCCCCGTCGATTGCGCGGTCCAGCCGCCGGTTCAGATCGGCCAGGGTCTGCTGCAGTGCCACACCCTGGCGGGCGTGTTCATCGCGCAGCTGCTGCAGCTCATGGGCGAGGTTCAAGGCGGCCAGCACGGCCACCCGGTCCACGGCGGCCATGCGGTTGCTGCCGCGGATCTCGCGCATCTTCGCATCCAGCAGGCGGGCCGCGGCGGTGAGGATTTCTTTCTCTTCCGGGCCCACGCCCACCGTGTATTCACGGTCCAGGATGCGGACACTGACCGGTTCGGTCTGGCTCATGTGTGCTGCTCCAGGGACTTGAGGCGGGTGATCATCGCTTCGACCCGGGAGCGGGCCTGTTCGTTCTTGGCCAGCAGCTGCGAGCGCTCGGCGACCAGCTGTTCCTGCTGATGGCGCAGGCTGCGGTTCTCCTCGGCCAGGCGCTGGTTGCGTTCCAGCAACGCCTCCACCCGGGCGGCGAAGGCCTGCAATTGGGTGATGGCGTCGGAAGGTTCCATGCCCGGCACGATAGGCAAGGGCGGTGGAGCCGGTCAAGCGAATAATGACGGGGGCTTGGGCAGGGGTCGGGTTACCCCGGCAGCGCCTGCCCGGGAACGCGATGGCAACCCGACGGCCACGGGCGGATTGCTACACTGTGACGCTGCCAGAGCGCCGCCCCCGGCGGCCCCGGCGCCTTTTTCCGATCGAGCCCCAAGATGACCGAACTTCCGAGTGTCGATGACGTAAACAAGGCCAGCCAGGCGTTGGGCCTGGGCGCCAATGCCGCCGAACTGCATGGCGGGCTGTGCGGCTGGCTGTCTGCCGGCGGTGCGCCGGTGCGCGAATGGCCGGCGCGGGTGCTGGCCGATGACAATCTGCCGCTGCCGACCGAGGACGATCCGCTGTCGCAGCTGCTGCAGGCCAGCGTGGCGCAGCTGGAAGACCGCGACTTTGCGTTCGAGCTGCTGCTCAGCGACGCCAGCGACACCGCCGCGCAGGCCGATGCGCTGTTCACCTGGGCGCGCGCCTTCCTGGGCGGCTTCGGGCTGGGCTCCGGTGGCCGTCGCCCGACGCTGTCCGAAGAGGGCGAAGAAGCCCTGAACGACCTGGCCAAGCTGGCCCAGGCCTCCAGCGAAGACTTCGAAAGCGGCAACGATGATGACGAAGACGCGCTGGCCGAGATCGAAGAGTTCATCCGCGTGGCAGTGCTGCTGCTGCACGGCGATTGTGTGATGGCCGCGCGCCACCGGCAGCGTCTGAACTGAGATGGATATCCGGCAGCTGACCGGCATCTCCGCCGCCGAGTACACCCGCCGCCGCCAGCAGTTGATGGAGATGGCCGGCGACGACGCGATCCTGGTGCTGCCGGCGGCCGCCGAGCGGGTGCGCAGCCTGGATACGCATTTCCCGTTCCGCCAGGACTCGGACTTCTGGTACCTGAGCGGCTTCCCGGAGCCGGACGCGGTGCTGGTGCTGATCCCCGGCCGGCGCCACGGCGAGGTGATCCTGTTCTGCCGTGAGCGCGACGCCGACCGCGAAGCCTGGGACGGCGCGCGTGCCGGGCAGGAAGGCGCGGTGTCGCAGTACGGGATGGACGATGCGTATCCCATCGACGACCTCGACGACATCCTGCCCGGTCTGCTGGAGGGGCGCTCGCGGGTGTACTACCACTTCGGCCGCGACGCGGAGTTCGACCTCAAGCTGATCGGCTGGGTCAACCGGGTGCGCTCGCAGGTGCGGCATGGCGCGCAGCCGCCGCATGAATTCCTGGAGCTGGGCCACCTGCTGCACGAACAGCGGCTGTTCAAGTCCAGCGCCGAGATCGCGCTGATGCAGCGCGCCGCCGATATCAGCGTGCAGGCCCACCGGGTAGCAATGCGGGTGGCGCGCCCGGGCATCCACGAGTACGAACTGCAGGCCGACCTGGAGCGCGAGTTCCGGGCCAATGATGCGTGCGCGGCGTACTCCAGCATCGTCGGGGCCGGCGCCAACGGCTGCATCCTGCACTACCGCGACAACAACGCGCGATCGCGCGATGGCGAGCTGGTGTTGATCGATGCGGGCGCCGAGTACCGCGGCTACGCCAGCGACATCACCCGCACCTTCCCGGTGAACGGGCGCTTCACTGCCGAACAGCGCGCGCTGCACGACCTGGTCGGGGCGGCGCAGGCGGCGGCGTTGGCGCAGGCCAGGCCGGGCAACGCGTATGAAGCCGGGCACCTGGCGGCCGTGCAGACCCTGACCGAAGGCCTGCTGCACCTGGGGCTGCTGAAGGGCAGCGCGGAAGAGAACATCGCCGAAGGCCATTACCAGCGCTTCTACCGGCACAAGACCGGGCATTGGCTGGGGCTGGACGTGCACGACGTGGGCGATTACCGGCTGGCCGGCGACTCGCGCATGCTGGAACCGGGCATGGTGTTCACCATCGAACCGGGCCTGTATGTCTCGGCAGATGACCGCAGCGTGGAAGCGCGCTGGCGCGGCATCGGCATCCGCACCGAGGATGACGTGTTGATCACCGAGGACGGACACCAGGTGCTGACCGCGGCGCTGGCGCGCAGCGCCGATGAGATCGAAGAGGAAATGGCGTCCCCGTAGAGCCGGGCTCTGCCCGGCTGATCGCGCTGCCGGGACACCGGTAGTGCCGGCCGCTGGCCGGCATCGCGTGCAGCCGGGCAGAGCCCGGCTCTACGGACCGGCCGCCGTCAATCGGCCGCGGCGAACGCCGGGCGGGTCAGGTTGTCGGCATCGCCGTCGGTGCACAGCACTTCGTCTTCGATGCGGATGCCGCCATAGGGGCGGAAGAAGTCGACGCGGCTCCAGTCGATGCTGTCGCCGTTGCCGGCCTGCTTCACTTCGTCCAGCAGCATATCGATGAAGTACACGCCCGGTTCGATGGTCACCACCATGCCCGGCTCCAGCACACGGGTCAGGCGCAGGTACGGGTGGCCCTGCGGGCGCTCGATGCGGCCGCCGCGGTCGCTGGCGGCGAAACCGGCCACGTCGTGGACCTGCAGGCCGATCAGGTGGCCCAGGCCGTGCGGGAAGAACGCCGCGCTGACGCCGGTGGCCAGGGCCGCTTCGGGCGACACCTTGAGCACGCCAAAGTCCTTCAGGATGCCCATCAACGACAGGTGCGCGTCCACGTGCAGCTGCTTGTAGTCCACCCCGGCACGCACGCCGGCGGCCATCTGCTGCTGGGCCGCGTCGACCGCATCGATCATGGCCTGGAACTCGTCATGGCCGGCGGCGGCATAGGTGCGGGTGATATCGCTGGCGTACCCGTAGGCGCTGGCACCGGCATCGATCAGGAAGCTGCGCAACGGCGTCGGCGCGCTGCGGCCCAGGTCGGTGTAGTGCAGCACGGCGGCATGTTCGTTGAGGCCGATGATGTTGCCGTAGGGCAGTTCGTTGGCGTCTTGGCCCACCGCACTGCAGTAGGCCATGTGGATCTCGAACTCGCTGGCGCCGGCGCGGAACGCGGCCTCGGCGGCGCGGTGGCCGCGCACGCCCAAGCGCTGGGCCTGGCGCATCAGTGCGATTTCATACGGGGTCTTGTAGCCGCGCTGCCAGTCCAGGTAATGCAGCACCGGCTCGGGGTTGTTCGGCACGAACGCACCCAGGGTGCTCTGCGGCTCGCCCAGGATCGCGCAGCGCGCCGGGTCCTTGGGTAGCAGCGCCAGGGCATGCTCGGCGCTGCGGATGATCTCGATGTCGAAGTGCTCCACCCACCAGCCATTGGGGGCATCGGGCACCACGTGCCAGTAGTCGAACGGCTGGAAGAAGATCAGCGTCGGGCGCTGGCCGGGGGTGTACACCAGCCAGCTGTTGGGCAGCTTGGTCAGCGGCAGCCACGCCTTGAAGTTCGGGTTGACCGCGTAGGGGTAGTCGCGGTCGTCGAACGCCTGGTAGTGCTGGGTGCCGCTGGGAATCACCAGGTGATCGAAACCGCCGCGCGCCAGCGCTTCATCGGCACGCTGGCGCAGCACGCTGACGTGATGGGAGTACAGGGCGCCAAGGTCAGGCTGGTTCATCGCGGAGGCTCGTTAAGCAGTGCGGAGTGCAGCCCATGATTCTGCCGCAATCAGGCCCGTCGCGCTGTGCCGGAACCGGCACTCAGACCGCCGAAGTTTCCTGCGCGATCCACGCCCGCAGCAATTCGCGGTGCTCGCGGCTGAGGGTGATGAAACGGAAGCCCACCCAGGCCTGGCCGGGGGCATGGGTCTGCTCGCTCCACAGCTGGTGCGCGCCCACGTCCAGCGCCAGCGGCTGGCCGTTCGGACCGGGAATGGCGAACTGCAGCTGGTACAGCGCGTCGTCGTGCATCGGTGCCGAGGCCAGCATGAGCATGCCGGTCTCGGAAATATTGCCGAGCCGTCCCACCACCGCCTCGGCCAGCATGTCGGTAACGGGCACCAGCTCGGCCACCTGGCGGCGCGGGGCGCGGCGGGTATCGGTATCGGCGGTCATGATGCGGTCTCTGCGGCAGGGCCGGGGCCGGCCAGCGAACGCAGCGTGCGCAGCGTCGCCTGCCAGGCGCGGTCGATCAGGCGGCTCTTGTCTTCGTTGACGATGCGCACCTGGCCATGCGCCATCAGGCGGGCCAGCGCGTCCAGCGAGTGTTCCCCCACCTTCTGCCCGCGCGGATTGACGAACAACGCATTGTCGGTGAGCAGGCTGTACCACGACAGCCGCTGGCGGCGCAGGTCGCCCTGCTGGTTGGTGGTGAATTCGAACCAGGTACCGAACGGCAGCGTGCGCAGCTGGCGATAGCAGTCTTCCTCGGCCAGGCTGCGTGCCAGCGGCGCGACCTTGCGTGGCTCGTGGCCCTCGCCCTGTTCGCCCAGGCGGGTGCGGGCACGGATCCGCGCGGTCAGTTCGGTGCGCGAACTGCCTTCATCTTCGCCGCCCGGGGAGGACAGGCGCCGCGCGATCGCGGCCGCTTCGTCCTGGTGGTAGCCCACCTGCAGCAGCGCGGCTTCCACCTGGCCGCCCAGGTCGGCATCGCTGGGCGCGGTGCCGGGCGGCTGGCAGGTCACCTCGGCAATCCGGGCGGTTTCCTGCTCCCGCTGCTGCCATTGCTCGGAGCCTTCGCCATGCCGGAGCAGGGTGAGGGTGAGCACGTCCGACCACGCCTGCTTCAGCAGCGACTGCACGAAGCGTGGGGGTTCGGATTGGGCGCACAGCTGTTCGATGCTGGCCCCGGCCTGCTGTTTGGCCGACTCCAGGCGTTCCTTGCCGCGCGCGGCTTCCACATGGCGGCGCTCGGCCAGTTCGGCCTTGTGCGCCAGCGCGCGGAAGTGCTGCTGGATGTCTTCGTTGGCGGCCTCGAACACCGCCGCGTCGCCCTGGTAGTCGTCCACCACCTGGTCCACGGCGCGGCCCAGCTTCTGCACCAGCTGCGGGTCCACGTCGTCTTCGCCCAGCCAGTTGGCACCCGCCTCGGCCACCGCATTGAGCAGCTCCCGCGCGGGATGCTGGTCGCGCACGAAGAACGCGGGGTCGGACAGGGCCGCCCGTGCCACCGGAACCTGCAGGCGCGCCAGCAGGTCGGCGGCGACGGCGTCCGGGCGCACTTCGCGCTGGATCTGCCCGTACAGCATGTCCAGCAGGTCGAAGGTGTCGCTGTCCTTGACGGTCAAGGCGGCCTGCGCGCCATGGTCGGCGCGCATCTGGGCCAGCAGCGCGTTGTGCAGGTCGGCCATGCTGCGCCGGGCCGTGCCGGTACCGGCGCTCTGCGCCTGCAGCTTGGCCAGGGTGGCATGGACCGATTCGCTGGCCACCGCAACCGGCGGGCCGGCCGAGGGGCCGGGGCCGAGGTTGGCCGCTGCGGGGACGCCCGGCGACGCCGGCGCGTTGCCTGCCGCCGCGGCGCTGCCCGCGGCTTCCTCCGCCACGCTGCCCGCCGTCCCGGCCAGTCCGTTGGCGCTGGCATGCCGCGCGGCGTCCAGCAGCTGGTGCAGGGCCGACATCGCCGGCGCCGACAGATCCTGTGGCGCGGCGCCTGCTGCGGCTGCGGGCGCGTTGCTTGGGGCAGCGGCAGGCGCGGGCTGGCCGGGACGCAGCGAGGCGGGCAGGTCGCCCATCGCTTCGCTGGTCATCGCCGCCCACCCGCTGTTGCGGGCCGATCCGCTCCAGCCGGTCAGGGGGCGATTGACCTTGCCGCCTTCACGCGCGGGGCTGCTGCGTTCTGGACCGGTGACGATGCGCCGGGTCGTGGCCGACCGCGCCAGGTAGGGGGTGTAGACCAGCCCGGGCAGGACACCTTCGTGGCCGAGGAAGATGTTGGCGCGTTCCAGCAGTTCGCCCAGCCGGTCGATCAACTGGCGGTCGAACACGCGGTAGAGCGCCAGCTGGGTTTCCAGCCCCAGTTCGAAGCGTTCGCCGAGTTCCCGCACGATCCGGCACAGCACGTGCGGGCCGAACGGCAGGTCTTCGACATCGAACTCCGGGCCGGCGGCGAGCACCGCGAAGCGTTGCCCCAGCAGTTGCAGGGCGCTGGCCGATCGTTGCGCCTCGCGGCGGATGATCTCCACCAGCACGATGTCGCGGTCGATGTCGGTGTCGGCCACCAGGGTCAGGGTGCTGGCGGTGAGCGTACTGGCCGCCGGGGCCGGCACATGGCGCACGCGCGGCTCGCGCAGCTGGGCCAGGGCGTGGCCCAGTGCGTCCAGGAACAGCGGGGCGAACTGTGCGTTGACCTCGTGCAGGCGCCGGGTCTGGGCGTAGATGTCGGCCTGGATCTGGCTGTTGCGCGCGCGCTCGGCATCGCGGAACAGCTCGCGCTCCAGTTCGACGATGGTCAGCTTCAGCGGGGTGGCCAGGGTCTGCGCGGCCAACGCATGCAGCGACGCCAGCAGGCGGCGCACGCGCGGCGGCGCGGCCACGTGGGCGAAACGCGCCGGGTCGGTCGGGGACGATGAAGGTGCGGACGCAGACATCCGTTGTGGTTCCGGCTCACCTGAGAGTAAGGAATCTAACGGTTTCGCGGTGTCCCCGCCAGAAGGGATCCCCCGACACCCGGCGGGCAGAGCCGACCGTTGGTCGGCTGCTCTTCGCGCATGGCCGGGATGTCGCCAACGGCAGCCGACCAACGGCAGCCGACCAACGGTCGGCTCTACCCCCACGCATTGCCCCCGCCGTAGAGCCGACCGTTGGTCGGCTGTTCTTCGCGCACGGCCAGGATGTCGCCAACGGCAGCCGACCAACGGTCGGCTCTACCCCCGCGCATCGCCCCCGCCGTAGAGCCGACCGTTGGTCGGCTGTTCTTCGCGCATGGCCGCGATGTCGCCAACGGCAGCCGACCAACGGTCGGCACTACCCCGCGCATCGCCCCCGCCGTAGAGCCGACCGTTGGTCGGTTGTTCTTCGCGCACGGCCGGGATGTCGCCAACGGCAGCCGACCAACGGTCGGCTCTACCCTCACGCATCGCCTCCGCCGTAGAGCCGACCGTTGGTCGGCTGTTCTTCGCGCATGGCCGGTCTTCGCGCATGGCCGGGATGTCGCCAACGGCAGCCGACCAACGGTCGGCTCTACCTCGCGCATCGCCCCCTCCGTAGAGCCGACCGTTGGTCGGTTGTTCCCCACGCATCGCCCCGCGGTAGAGCCGACCGTTGGTCGGCTGCCTTCGGCGGATTCCCAAACGTGTGCAATGTGCAACAGACCAACGGCATCAGAGCAACAGCAGCCGACCAACGGTCGGCTCTACGCGGGGAGGAACAGTTCGACCACGTCGTTGGTGAAGCGCCGGCCCAGCTCGGTGGGGCGGGCATGCTCGCCGTCCAGGGTCATCCAGCCGCGCTGGATCGCCGCCTGCAAGGGCACGGCGATGCTCGCGCGCTCGAGACCGGTACGCGATTCGAAGTCCTTCAGGGTGAACCCCTCATGCAGACGCAGCAGGTTGAGCATGTATTCGAACGGCAGGCGCTCGCCATCGATCACGTCATCGCCGCCGATCGCCGCCGCCGTGCCCGCCGCATCCATGAAGGTCTGTGGGTGCTTGTGCTTCCAGCGCCGCAGCACGTGCTGCTCGGCCCCGCTGCTGATCTTGCCGTGCGCGCCCGCGCCGATGCCCAGGTAGTCACCAAAGCGCCAGTAGTTCAGATTGTGCGCGCTCTGTCGGCCCGGCTTGGCGTAGGCACTGACTTCGTACTGCGCGTAGCCGGCCTCGGCCAGCAGCGCCTGGCAGTGCTCCTGGATGTCCCACGCCGAGTCTTCGTCGGGAATGCCCTGCGGCGGCCGCGCGAAGAACACCGTGTTCGGCTCCAGGGTGAGCTGGTAGTGCGACATGTGCGTGGGCTGCAGCGCGAACGCGCGTTCCAGGTCATGTTCGGCCTGGGCCAGCGTCTGCTGGGGCAACGCGTACATCAGGTCGATGTTGAAGTTGTCGTAGCCCGCATCCTGGGCCAGCTTCACCGCACGCTCGGCTTCGCCGCTGTCGTGGATGCGGCCCAGGCGCTTGAGCGCCTCGTCGTTGAAGGTCTGGATGCCGAAGCTGATCCGGTTCACGCCGGCCGCGCGGTAGCGGTCGAAGCGACCGTGCTCGGCGGTGCCCGGATTGGTTTCCAGGGTCACTTCCAGGTTCGGCGCGAACCGCAGCCGGGCCGACGCCGCCTGCAGGAAGCGGTCGATCGCCTCGGGCGGGAACAGGCTGGGCGTGCCACCGCCGAAGAACACACTGCTCACCACCCGGCCCCAGACCAGCGGCAGGTCCTGGTCCAGGTCGCGGATCAGGGCGTCGATGTACGCCTCGAACGGCAGTTCGCCCTTGGCCGCGTGCGAGTTGAAATCGCAGTACGGGCATTTGCGCACGCACCATGGCAGGTGCACGTACAGCGCCAGCGGCGGCGGAATCAGCCGCGGCGCGTGGTCGTGGTCGCCCGCGCAGTGTTCGCCGGGCAGGTGGTCGCAATGGTCGTGGGGCTGAGGCATGGAATTCACGGGTAGTGCCGGCCGCTGGCCGGCTCTCCAGACATCATCAGGGGAGGCATCAGAGCAACGCGGGCAGTTTCTGCTTGAGCAACTGCAGGGCCAGCGCGCGATGACTGATGGCATTCTTCTGCGCCGGGTCCATCTCCGCTGCGGTCAGGCCCAGGGCCGGATCCAGGAAGACCGGGTTGTATCCGAAGCCGTTGCTGCCACGCAACTCGTCCAGGATCACCCCTTCCCAGCTGCCTTCGCAGATCAGCGGCTGCGGGTCGTTGGCGTGGCGCAGCAGCACGATCACCGCGTAGAAGCGGGCGGTGCGGCGGTCGGCCGGCACCTCGCGCAGCGCCTCGAGCAGCTTGGCGTTGTTGGCCGCATCGTTGGTCGGGCTGCCCGCATAGCGCGCGCTGTACAGACCGGGCGCGCCGTCCAGCGCGTCCACGATCAGGCCCGAATCGTCGGCCAGCGCCGGCAGGCCGGTGACGGCACTGGCGTGGCGCGCCTTGATCAACGCGTTCTCGACGAAGGTCAGGCCGGTTTCCGGCACGTCACTGACGCCCAGCTCGCCCTGCGCCACGATCTGCAGCGTCAGGTCGCCCAGCATGGCCTGCAGTTCCTTCAGCTTGCCGGCGTTGCCGCTGGCCAGTACCAGTGTCTTCATTTCGGCTCCAGCAGGTCCCAGGTGTTGCCATACAGGTCGCGGAACACCGCCACGGTGGCGTACACCTCTTCGCGCGGGGTCTCCAGGAAATCCACGCCACGCGCGGTCATCGCGGCGTGGTCGCGCCAGAAATCGTCGGTGTTCAGGAAGAAGCCGACGCGGCCGCCGGTCTGGTTGCCGATCCGGCTGCGCTGCTCGTCATTGCTGGCACGCGCCAGCAGCAGGGCCGCCGCGATGCCGTCGGTCGGCCCGACCACCACCCAGCGCTTGTCACCCTGGTCGATGTCGTCGATCAGGGCGAAGCCGAGCATGCCGGTGTACCAGGCAATGGCCTCGTCGTAGTCGGCCACCACCAGGGTGGTCAGCGCGATGCGGCGGTTCATGCAGACGCCAGGGCGGCCTGCTGTGCCGCAAACAAGTCTTTGATGCCCTTTTCGGCCAGCACCAGCAGCGCGTCCAGCTCGTCGCGACGGAACGCGTGGCCTTCGGCGGTGCCCTGCAGTTCGATGAAACCGCCGCCATCATTCATGACCACGTTCATGTCGGTGTCGCAGTCACTGTCTTCGGCGTAATCCAGGTCCAGCACCGGGGTGCCGCGGTACACGCCCACCGACACCGCCGCCACCGCGCCGAAGATCGGGTTGCGCTTGATGTCGCCGCGCTTGATCAGGAAGTTCACCGCGTCCACCAGCGCCACGTAGGCACCGGTGATGGCGGCGGTACGGGTGCCGCCATCGGCCTGCAGGACGTCGCAGTCCAGGGTGATGGTGCGCTCGCCCAAGGCGCCGCGGTCGATGCAGGCGCGCAGGGTGCGGCCGATCAGGCGCTGGATTTCCAGCGTGCGGCCGCCCTGCTTGCCACGCGCGGCTTCGCGGTCGTTGCGGGTGTGGGTGGAGCGCGGCAGCATGCCGTACTCGGCGGTGACCCAGCCTTCGCCCTTGCCACGCAGGAAGCCGGGCACGCGGTTTTCCACGCTGGCGGTGCACAGCACGCGGGTTTCACCGAAGCTGACCAGCACCGAGCCCTCGGCGTGACGGGTGAAGGCGCGCTCGATGCGCACTTCGCGCAGCTGGTCGGCCTGGCGGCCGCTGGGACGGGTGTCGGACATGCGTTGGGGTTCCGTGGAAGCTGGGGGAACGCGACCATGCCCGCACCCCGAGGGGGCAGGCAGGGAGGCTCGAATGAGACCGCTAGGGTACCATTCCCCCTTTGGGAACATCGGAAAACCCACCATGATTCGAAGCATGACCGCCTATGCCGGCGGCGAGCGCGCCACCCGCTGGGGCACGCTGGCCTGTGAGCTGCGCTCGGTCAACCACCGGTTCCTGGAGGTGGGCGTGCGCCTGCCCGACGAGCTGCGTGCGTTGGAACCGCAGTTGCGCGAGCGCGTCGCTTCCCGCTGCAGCCGCGGCAAGATCGACCTGGTCATGCGCCTGCGCGCGCCGGAGGTCACCGGTGCACTGGTGGTCAACGACGTGCTGCTGGCCCAGCTGGGCGAACTGGCCCGCCGCCTGGCGCCGGGCTTCCCCAGCCTGCAGGTGAGCTTCACCGAACTGCTGCAGGTGCCGGGGGTGATGCAGGGCGAAGCGGTGGACGCCGCGGCGCTGCATGCCGAGGCGCTGGCCCTGCTGGATGCCACCCTGGACGGTTTCGTGGCCGCGCGTGAGCGTGAAGGCGACAAGCTGGCCGCCGCCATCCAGGAACGCGTGGACGGGGTGGAGCGCATCGCCGCCGAGGTCACCACGCTGATCCCGTTGATCCGCGAGGGCCAGCGCACCAAGCTGGCCGCGCGCCTGGCCGACCTGCCGCACCCGGTCGATCCGGGCCGTGCCGAGCAGGAGCTGGTGATGTGGCTGCAGAAGCTGGACGTGGATGAAGAGCTGGACCGCCTGGGCAGCCATATCGTCGAAATCCGCCGGGTGTTCACCCAGCGCGAGCCGGTGGGCCGCCGCCTGGACTTCCTGCTGCAGGAATTCAACCGCGAAGCCAACACGCTGGGCTCCAAGTCGGTGGACAGCCGCACCTCCAATGCCGCCGTCGAGCTGAAGGTGCTGATCGACCAGATCCGCGAACAGGTGCAGAACATCGAATGAGCAGCCAGCCCACGCCCGCCGGTGCGCCTGCGCGCGGCACCCTGTACATCGTGGCCGCGCCCTCCGGGGCCGGCAAGAGCAGCATCGTCAACGCCACGCTGGCACGCGACCCGCAGATCGCCCTGTCGATCTCGTTCACCTCGCGGGCCACGCGCCCGGGTGAAATCAACGGCGAGCACTACCATTTCGTCAGCGCCGAGGAATTCGAGCGGATGATCGCCGCCGGCGACTTCTTCGAACATGCCTGGGTGCATGGCGACTGGAAGGGCACCGCGCGGCAGTCGGTGGAACCGCAGCTGGCCGCCGGACAGGACGTCCTGCTGGAGATCGACTGGCAGGGCGCCCAGCAGGTCCGGCAACTGGTGCCGGGCACGGTGACGGTGTTCATCCTGCCGCCGTCCAAGCAGGCGCTGCAGGACCGCATGCGCAAGCGCGGCCAAGACAGCGAGGCGGTGATTGCCCAGCGCCTGTCCGCCGCGCGTGAAGAGATGCTGCATTTCAACGACTTCGACTACGTCATCGTCAACGAGGTGTTCGAGACCGCAGTGGACGAGCTGTGCGCCATCTTCACGGCCAGCCGGCTGCGCCGGGAGGCCCAGAAGGTCCGCCACGCGGGCCTGATCCAGGCGTTGCTGACCCAGGATGCGGCCCCAACTGACTGATTCCAAACGGGGTGCTAGCGGGTTGGCTTGATTTTGTCCAGCCCCCGCCGGTACAATCCGTCCCCTTTCCCTCATTCGATTGAGCAGCCCTCACCGGCTGCCGGGAGCCCGCATGGCCCGCATCACCGTAGAAGATTGTCTGGAAGTCGTGAACAACCGTTTCGAACTGGTCATGATGGCGTCCAAGCGCGCCCGTCAGCTGGCCAATGGCGTCCAGGCCACCCTGGACAACAGCGAAACCGAAGACAAGCCGACCGTGCTGGCGCTGCGCGAAATTGCCGCCCGCAAGATCGACAACGCCCTGATCGACGAAGTCGAGAAGGCCGAACGCGAGCGTGCCGAGCGTGAAGCACTGGAATGGGCCGCTGCCGAAGTCGTTGCCGACGAAGACATGTCCAAGAACGACGACTGATCGCCTCGCGCGAACCGGTTGTGGTTGCACGAACAGCCCGCCTTGGCGGGCTGTTCTGCGTCTGGGCCCCCGGAAACTCCAGCACGCAACGACGCAGGGTGATCGGTCCAGGCGACGACCGTTGGCCATCGCACCACCCCCGTCCAACGCCGGTAGGCGACGACCGTTGGTCGTCGCGCCACCACCGGTCCAACGTGGCAGGCAACGACCGTTGCTCGTCGCGCCGTCACCGGTCCAACGTGGCAGGCAACGACCGTTGCTCGTCGCGCCGTCACCGGTCCAACGCGGGTAGGCGACGACCGTTGGTCGTCGCGCCCCCCTCCGCTCCCTGTTCAGATGTTTGCCGTTATCCCGCCGCTGGAATAGTCTTCCAGCATGAACCCAGGCCCCACTGCCAAGGTCGCCTCGCCCCCCGGCGCGGCCGTACCCGACTATGTCCTCCAGCTCGAACGTGCAGCGCATTACCTGCCGCCCGAGCAACTGCCGTTGCTGCGCCGTGCCTGGGAAGTGGGTGCGTCCGCGCATGCCGGGCAGACCCGCAAGTCCGGTGAGCCCTACATCACCCATCCGGTGGCCGTGGCCCAGGTGCTGGCCGAGCTCGGCCTGGACGTGGAAGCGCTGATCGCCGCGATCCTGCACGACACCATCGAAGACACCCCGCTGACGCGCGAGGAACTGGCCGCCGAGTTCGGCGAAGCGGTGGCCGAGCTGGTCGACGGCGTGACCAAGCTGGACAAGCTGAAATTCCGCGACCGCCAGGAAGCGGCCGCCGAGAGCTTCCGCAAGATGCTGCTGGCGATGTCGCGCGACCTGCGCGTAATCATGATCAAGCTGGCTGACCGCCTGCACAACATGCGCACGCTGGGCGCGCAGAGCCGCGAAGCGCGCGGCCGCATCGCCCGTGAAACGCTGGAGATCTACGCCCCCATCGCGCAGCGGCTGGGCATGAGCCTGGTCAAGAGCGAGCTGCAGAACCTGGGCTTCAAGGCGCTGTACCCGTGGCGCCACGCCATCCTGGAAAAGCACATCCGCAGCCAGCCGGTGGTCCGCCGCGAGGCGATGGCGCAGGTGGAGGTGCAGCTGTCCCAGCGCCTGGCCAAGGAAGGGCTGGAGCACCGGCTGGTCAGCCGCATCAAGACCCCGTGGAGCATCTACAACAAGATGCACGACGAGAACAAATCCTTCGACCAGGTGATGGATGTGTTCGGCTTCCGCCTGGTCGTGCGCAACGTGCCCAGCGCCTACCATGCGCTGGGCGCGGTGCATGCCACCTTCAAGCCGCTGGACGGGCGCTTCCGCGATTTCATCGCGATCCCCAAGGCCAACGGTTACCAGTCGCTGCACACGGTGCTGTTCGGGCCGTACGGGTCGCCGATCGAAGTGCAGATCCGCACCGAGGAAATGGACCTGATCGCCGAGCGCGGCGTGGCCGCGCACTGGACCTACAAGTTCGGCGGCGACTCGCCCAACAGCGCGCAGAGCCGCGCGCATGCCTGGATCGTGGAACTGATCGATTCCCAGCGCGCCGCCGGTTCGTCGCTGGAGTTCCTGGACAACGTCAAGGTGGACCTGTTCCCGGACGAGGTTTACCTGTTCACCCCGAAGGGCAAGATCCTGGCCCTGCCGCGCAACTCCACCGCGCTCGATTTCGCCTATGCGGTGCACACCGACGTGGGCAACATGGCCGTGGCCTCGCGCGTGGACAAGAAGCTGGTGCCGCTGCGCACCAAGCTGGTCAGCGGGCAGACCGTGGAAGTGATCACCGCGCGCTCGGCCACGCCCAAGCCGCAGTGGCTGGAGTTCGTGGTCAGTTCCAAGGCACGCACCGCGATCCGCCACCAGCTCAAACAGCTGGAGCACGAAGACGCGGTGCAGCTGGGCCACCGTATGCTCGACCGCGCGCTGGAGGCGATGGACAGCTCGCTCGAACGCCTGCCCAAGGGGCGCCTGGATGCGTTCCTGGCCGAACACCGTTACCCGCGCCTGGAGGCCTTGTTGGCCGAAGTGGCGCTGGGCAACTGGATGCCCAACCAGGCCGCACAGGCGCTGATGGCCTACGCCGAACTGCGCGGCGGCGCGCATTCCAAGCATTCGCAGGAAAAGATCCTGATCAACGGCAGCGAGCGCGGCGTGGTCAGCTTCGCCAACTGCTGCCAACCGATCCCGGGCGACGACATCATGGGCTACCACACCGCCGGCAAGGGCATCGTGGTGCATCGCATGGACTGCCCGAACCTGGCCGAACTGCGCAAGTCGCCCGAGCGCTGGGTGCCCATCGGCTGGGACACCACCGTGTCCGGCGACTACGACACCTCGCTGGTGGTGGAAGTGGAAAACGGCACCGGCGTGCTGGCCCAGCTGGCCGCGGCGATCGCCCAGAGCCATTCCAACATCGAACGCGTGGACTACCTCGACCGCGATTTCAATGCGGCGGTGCTGGCCTTCAACATCCAGGTCCGCGACCGCAACCACCTGGCCGAGGTCATGCGCAGACTGCGGCGGTTGTCGGTGGTGCAGTCGGTTCGCCGGCAATAAACCGCGTTCCGCGCGGCGATGATGGGCGCCGACGCGCTTCGCCGGGCAATGGGCGCACCACCGGGGGGTAGAGCCGACCGTTGGTCGGCTGCCGTAGACCGCGCGGCGATGGCCGGCTCCAACGCCTCTTCGCCGGGCAATGGGCACACCACCGAGGTAGAGCCGACCGTTGGTCGGCTGCTCGCACACCGCGCGGCGATGATCGGCTCCAACGCCTCTTCGCCGGACAATGGGCACACCACCGAGGTAGAGCCGACCGTTGGTCGGCTGCCGTACATCTCGCGGCAATGATCGATTTGGTCGGCCAGCCGACCAACCGTCTTCGTCATTCTCCGGCCAGCCGACCAACCGTCTTCGTCATTTTCCGGCCAGCCGACCAATCGTCTTCGTCATTCTCCGGCCAGCCGACCAACGGTCGGCTCTACCAGAGATTGCGGCTTCGATTGCGGCTTCGATCGCGGCTTCGGACCTTGGCTTCGGCGGTACAATGGTGGGCCCATTTTTGTCCCCCTGGAGCTCCCATGTCCCGCCAGATCATCACCAGCGCCAACGCCCCGGCCGCGATCGGTCCGTATTCGCAGGCTGTGCGTGCCGGCAACACCGTGTACTTCTCCGGCCAGATCCCGCTGGACCCGGTCACCGGTGACATCGTCGGTGCCGGCGACATCGAAGCGCAGGCCCGCCGCGCGTTCGACAACCTCAAGGCCGTGGCCGAAGAAGCCGGTGGTTCGCTGGACCAGATCGTCCGCCTCGGCCTGTACCTCACCGACCTGGCCGAGTTCGCCAAGGTCAACGCGGTCATGCAGGATTACTTCAAGGCCCCGTTCCCGGCCCGTTCCACCATCGAAGTGTCCGGCCTGCCCAAGGGCGCCAACTTCGAGGTTGATGCGGTGATGGTGCTCGACCAGGCCTGACGTGGCACGGTTACGGGCTCCTGCACCGGCCCTGGCCGCGGCCGGAGAAGCATCGCTGTCGATGCTTCCCGGGATCGGCCCGGCGGTGGCCACCAAGCTTGAGGCCCGTGGCCTGTCCTCGTTGCAGGACCTGTGGCTGCACCTGCCCCTGCGTTATGAAGACCGCACCCGGCTGACCACCATCGCCCAACTGCAGCCCGGCGTGGCCGCGCAGGTGGAAGGGCGGGTCAGCGCGGTTGAACGCGGCTTCCGTGGCCGCCCGGTGCTCAAGGTCGCCATCGAGGACGACTCCTACGGCACCCTGGTGCTGCGCTTTTTCCATTTCCGCTCGCAGCAGGTGTCGCAGTTCGCCGTCGGCGCGCGCATCCGCTGCTATGGCACTGCCAAGCCCGGCCATACCGGGCTGGAGATCGTCCACCCCAGTTACCGGGTGATGGGCGTCAACGACGATGACGATCTCGGCGACAGCCTCGACCCGGTCTACCCGGCCATCGAAGGCGTCGGCCCGGCCACCCTGCGCAAGTTCATCGGGCTGGCGTTGGACCGGTTGCCGGAAGAATCCACGCTGGAACTGGTGCCGCCGGGCTGGTTGTCCGGCATGGGCCTGCCGTCGCTGCGCAGCGCGCTGCTGACCGTGCACCGGCCGCCGCCGACGGCCGACCTGGCCGCGCTGGCCGCCGGCCGCCACCCGGCACAGCGCCGCCTGGCCATCGAAGAACTGCTGGCCCACCACCTCAGCCTGCGCCGTCAGCGCATGGCACTGCAGGCGCACCACGCACCGTCGCTGCGCGGGCCGGGCGTGTTGGTCAGGCAGCTGCGCGACAGCTTGCCGTTCCAGCTCACCGGGGCGCAGCAGCGCGTGTTCGAACAGATCCGCAAGGACCTGATCAAGGCGCACCCGATGCTGCGTCTGGTGCAGGGGGATGTGGGGTCGGGCAAGACCGTGGTGGCCGCGTTGGCGGCGATGCTGGCAGTGGAGCGGGGCAAGCAGGTTGCATTGGCTGCGCCCACTGAACTGCTGGCCGAACAGCACCTCAACAACCTGCGCGCCTGGCTGGAACCGCTGGGCGTGCGCACCGCCTGGCTGGCCGGCAAGGTCACCGGCAAGGCGCGCACCAAGGTCCTGGCCGACGTGGCCTCCGGCGATGCACAGGTGGTGGTCGGCACCCATGCCCTGATGCAGGACAGCGTGGTGTTCAAGGATCTCGCCCTGGCCATCGTCGACGAGCAGCACCGCTTCGGCGTGCATCAGCGCCTGGCCCTGCGCGACAAGGGCGCCGACGGGCGCAGCGTGCCGCACCAGCTGGTGATGACCGCCACCCCGATCCCGCGCACGCTGGCGATGTCCGAGTATGCCGACCTGGATGTGTCGGCCATCGATGAACTGCCGCCGGGGCGCACCCCGGTGCAGACCGTGGCGTTCAACAACGACCGGCGCCCCGAACTGATCCAGCGCATCGCCGTGGCTTGCGCCGAGGGGCAACAGGTGTACTGGGTGTGCACGCTGATCGAGGAAAGCGACGAGCTCGATGCCACCCCGGCCCAGGCCACCTTCGAATCGCTGCAGGCGCTGTTGCCGGGCGTGCGCGTGGGCCTGGTGCATGGTCGGCTCAAGGCCAGCGAAAAACTCGCCACGATGGTGGCGTTCAAGGCCGGTCAGCTCGACCTGCTGGTGGCCACCACCGTGATCGAAGTGGGCGTGGACGTTCCCAATGCATCGCTGATGATCATCGAAAACGCCGAGCGTCTCGGCCTGGCCCAGCTGCACCAGCTGCGCGGCCGGGTAGGGCGCGGCTCGGCCGTGTCGCGCTGCGTGCTGCTGTACCAGGCACCGCTGTCGGCGATGGCGCGCCAGCGGCTGGAAACCATGCGCCAGACCAACGACGGCTTCCTGATCGCCGAAAAGGACCTGGAACTGCGCGGCCCCGGCGAACTGCTCGGCACCCGCCAGACCGGCCTGGCTGCATTCCGCATGGCCGACCTGGCCCGCGACGCCGACCTGCTGCCGGGCGTGCACGACCTGGCCGAGCGCCTGCTGGCCGAAGCACCGGACGTGGCTGACAAGGTCGTGCGCCGCTGGATCGGCACGGCCGTGCGCTACGCGGCGGCGTAAAACAGCGCGAATCTTCTGATTTTCCCGCTACGGGCCTACCGGCCCCGAAGGGGCCCATCTGGTCGCAGGCGGACCGATCGAAGCGGCGCCTTTCAACCCTGTACCGACCAACGGTCGGTACCTGCCCGCGCCTAATCGCCCCCGCCTTGTATTTGTCATGACAGGGTGCGAAAGTCCCTTGCCGATTATCAAGACGGCAACGATGACCAAGAAGATTCCGCTGTTGATCGACACCGATCCGGGTGTCGATGACGCCCTGGCCCTGTTGATGGCCTTCGCCGATGAGCGCCACGATATCGTCGGCCTGACCATCGCCGCCGGCAATGTGGGCCTCGAGCACACCGTGCGCAACGCGCTCAAACTGTGTGAAGTGGCCGGTCGCGAAGACGTGCCGGTCTACGCCGGTACCGCCGACCCGCTGCTGCATCCCTCCGTTGACGCGGCCCACGTGCATGGCGCCGACGGCTTTGGCGATGTGAACCTGCCGGCCGCCAAGCGCCAGGCCGAAGCCGAGCACGCCGCGCTGGCGATCCTGCGCCTGTCGCACCAGTACGCCGGCGAGCTGTTCCTGGTCGCCTTGGGTCCGCTGACCAACCTGGCCCTGGCCCTCAAGCTCGACCCGACCCTGCCGCAGCGCGTGAAGCGCTTCCTGGTGATGGGCGGGGCAGTGACCTGCCACGGCAACATCACCCCGGCGGCCGAGTTCAACATCGCCTTCGACCCCGAAGCGGCGCACGTCGTGTTCACCGGCTTCCCGCACATCGAAGTGGCCGACTGGGAGGCCACCGTCGCCCACGGCCTGCTGCACGCCGATGTCGAGAAGTGGCTGGCCGCCGACACCGACAAGGCCCGGTTCTATGAGCTGATTTCGCGCCAGACCCGCCTGTGGTCCGAAGACAGCCGCGGCGAGCGCTGGTTCGCCGCCGATGCCCTGGCCATGGCCTGGGCGCTGCAGCCCGAAGGCGCCCTGCGGGTCGAATCGCGTCCCCTGAACGTCGAACTGGCCGGCGTGCACAGCCGAGGTGCTACCATTGTCGACTGGAACCGCCAGACCGGGCAGCCGGATAACACCCAGCTGCTGATGGCCTACGACCAGGGGCGTTTTGAAGCCCAGGTCCGGTCGGCACTCGGCGTCTGATGACGCCGCTGCGGCGGACCTTTCGCACGGTTGATGGTCCCGGCTTGCCCTTTGCGGCATCCGGGGCTATAATGCCGCTCTTGATCACCAGCCCTTATTACGGTGCGCGCCCATGAAGGCCGATACTCATCCTGTTTACCGCGACGTGGTTTTCCACGACGTTACCTCTGATTTCAAGATCCTGACCCGTTCGACCATGTCCGCCAAGGAAACGGTCAAGTGGGAAGATGGCAACGAGTACCCGCTCGTCAAGGTTGAAATCTCCTCGGCTTCGCATCCGTTCTACACGGGCAAGCACAAGGTGATCGACACCAGCGGCCGTATCGACAAGTTCCAGAAGCGCTACGCGCGCTGAGTTGTCGCTGCAGTTGCACGAAAACAACGGTCGCCTTGGCGGCCGTTGTTTTTTTGTGTCCGCTCCAGGGCCGTGAACTGAACGCAGGCCAAGCGCCGCACCGGTGCCTGCGGAACACTCTGTCCGGACGTTGTTGTCCGCATGCCGCGCGGGGCCTTGGCGCTGCTGGAACGGCGCACCATACGCAGGCGCGTACCCGCGTCTACGACTTCCGTCCTAGGGCGGCAGAAATGTTGCTGTGCGATAATGGCGGGATCCACGGTAACGATCGTGGACTTCCTTCACGTGCCTGCCCCATGCGCTTGGGTGGGCGCCTTCCCTCGAGGAGCGCACACAGTGTCCGATCTTGATCAGGTCACGCTCAACGCCGGCGAAAAGTCGGTTGTTTTGCCCGTCATCAAACCTACGCTCGGCAACGATTGCGTCGATATCTCGAAGCTGACCAAGGAAACCGGTCTCTTCACGTACGACTCCGGCTTCACTGCCACCGCCAGCTGCAAGTCCGCCATCACCTATATCGACGGTGACAAGGGCGTGCTGCTGTATCGCGGCTATCCGATCGAGCAGCTCTCGGAAAAGTCCAGCTACGTCGAAGTGGCCTACCTGCTGATCAATGGCGAGCGTCCGAGCGCCGAGCAGTTGAAGGCCTTCACCGACGAGCTGGCCGCTGAAGCCAACGTCGATGCGTCGATCAACACCCTGATCGGCAGCTTCGCCAAGGACGCCCATCCGATGGCCATCCTGACCGCCGCCATCGCGCAGCTGTCGGGCATCTACCACGCCTCGCTGGACCTGTCCGACGCCGAACAGCGCCGCCAAGCCGCCGTGCGTCTGATCGCCAAGGTGCCGACCCTGTCGGCCCTGATCTACCGCCATGGCAAGGGCCTGCCGGCCAACACGCCGGACACCTCGCTGGACTACGTCAGCCGCTTCCTGAAGCAGACCTTTGAATCGGCCGACGGCCAGTACGAACTGAACCAGGACGTGGTCAAGGCACTGGACCTGCTGTTCATCCTGCACGCCGACCACGAGCAGAACGCCTCGACCTCGACCGTGCGTCTGGTTGGTTCGACCGGTGCCAACCCGTACGCGTCGGTCGCCGCGGGCGTCACCGCGCTGTGGGGTCCGGCCCACGGCGGTGCCAACGAAGCCGTGCTGAAGATGCTGGAAGAGATCGGTTCGGCCGACAACGTCGAGTCCGCTGTGCTCAAGGCCAAGGACAAGACCTCCGGCTTCCGCCTGATGGGCTTCGGCCACCGCGTGTACAAGAACTTCGACCCGCGCGCCAAGGTCATCGGTGAGATGACCGGCAAGGTGCTCAAGCAGCTGGGCGTGCAGGATCCGCTGCTGGACGTGGCCGTCAAGCTGGAACAGGCCGCGCTGCAGGACGACTACTTCGTTGCCCGCAAGCTGTACCCGAACGTCGATTTCTATAGCGGCATCATCTACAAGGCGCTGCAGATCCCGACGGAAATGTTCACCGTCATGTTCGCGCTGGGCCGTACCTCCGGCTGGGTTGCGCATTGGCTGGAACAGCAGGTCGATCCGGAAATGAAGATCGGCCGTCCGCGCCAGGTCTACACCGGCAGCGACGTGCGCGACTACCAGGGCTGATCGTCCCGGTAACGCGTGTTGAAAGGCGCCCCGCATTGCGGGGCGTTTTTTTTTGGTTCTTCTCTCATCTGAGGGGAGCGTGTTGTTGCAAGGGCCGTCGCAGAGTGAGCACGACGCTACGCGGGTGGGTTGGGTGTGCAGGCGCCGTTTGGATGGGCTGGCGATCTCCGATCGGGCTGGCCGCGAGCGTAAGGGCCCCGTAGCAGCCGGTAGGCCCCTGGTGCAAATGTCCCCCGGCCGCTGGGCGGCCTCCTCCTTTATTTTGCCCAGGGGCCTTATCTGTTCGGAATCTGGCAGCGTAGGCGTCGAGAGCCGGCGTGGGCCGCCGTAGGGGCCTGGATCTTGACGATCGACCTGTAGCTGGGCGCCCACGCCGGAATCTCCCTTGATCCGCCCGAACAGTTGCTCGAGGCAGCACTCGAAGTGATAAGACTGGGCAAGCGGGGGAGCTCTCGACCTTTCCAGCCTAGCGGAGATTTCCCATGAGCGGAAT